>JADJQT010000002.1:903431-1204575 GCA_016712595.1 Rhodospirillales bacterium | reverse complement strand
CATCGACTGCGCGGACGATCCCGGGCTGGCGCTCAACGCTTTGCGCGCCGGCGCGCCGGCGATCCGTGTTCTCCACACGGCGCCGGCATTCGATCGCCTCGCCGATATCGCCCGCCAGCATGGAGCGGCGATCGAAACCACGCCCGATGTTCGCGATGACCGCGACCTCGATCTCGCCGACGCGCCGGACGCGTTCTCCGCCTGCTGCGCCTGGTTGCGCCGCACCGCGTCGCCCCTCACGTTGCCAACGGCGCACGGCTCGTGTATCTGACGTATCCGATTTTCGCGTCTGGGACTGTTCACGTGCGAAGCTGGGAGACGACGCATGAAAGTCACACAACGCATCAAGAAGATCCTCGATAACTACGCCAGCGACAATCCGGGCACCAAGGTCAACCTCGCCCGCATGCTGGGCACCGGGCGCCTCGGCGGCTCCGGCAAGCTGGTCATCCTGCCCGTGGACCAGGGCTTCGAGCACGGGCCGGTGCGCAGCTTCGGCCCCAATCCCGCCGGCTACGATCCGAGCTACCACGCCCAGCTCGCCATCGACGCCGGGCTGAACGCCTATGCCTCGGTGCTGGGCATGATCGAGGCGGTCGCCGACGAGTACGCGACGCAGATCCCGCTCATCCTCAAGATGAACAGCTCGAACACGCTCTACCGCAGCAAGGAAGCGCCGGCCCAGGCGATCACCGCTTCGGTCGACGACGCCGTGCGCCTCGGCTGCGCCGCCATTGGCTATACGATCTATCCCGGCTCGGACGACGCGTTGACCATGCTGGAGGACCTGCGCGAGCTGACCGCCGAGGCCAAGGCCAAGGGCCTCGCCGTCGTCGTCTGGTCCTATCCGCGCGGCGGCGCACTCTCCAAGGAAGGGGAGCTTGCCATCGACATCTGCTGTTACGCCGCGCACATCGCGGCGCTGATGGGTGCGCACATCATCAAGGTCAAGCTGCCGTCCGCCGACATCGAGCAAGGCGAAGCCAAGAAGGTCTATGAGAAAGAGAATATCGACATCTCGACCCAGGCTGCACGGGTCAGGCATGTCGTCCAGTCGGCGTTCAACAGCAAGCGGCTGGTCATCTTCTCCGGCGGCGCGATGAAGGGCGCGGACCAGGTCTACCAGGACGCCCAGGACATCCTCGACGGCGGCGGCAACGGCCAGATCATCGGTCGCAACACCTTCCAGCGACCGCGCGAGGAGGCACTGGCGATGCTCGAGCGGATCATTTCGATCTTCCTCGGCAAGGCGCGGCACGACGGCGAAGCCCAGGGCGGCGCGTGACCGCACGCTCCCCCACCCGCCTTTATCTGATCACGCCGCCGCGCCTGGATGCGGCGGCGTTCTCGTCCGTGCTCGCCGCCGCGCTTGATGCCGGCGACGTCGCTTGCGTGCAGTTGCGGCTCAAGGACGCCGACGATGAGGCGATCCGCCGCGCCTGCGAGCACCTGCGCCCCGTCGTCCAAGGGCGCGACGTCGCCTTCCTGCTCAACGATCGCCCCGACCTCGCCGCGGCGATGGGCTGCGATGGCGTGCACGTCGGCCAGGAGGACTGGCCTTACGCCAAGGCCCGCCGCGCCGTCGGCGCCGAGGCCATCGTTGGCGTCACCTGCCACAACTCCCGCCACCTCGCCATCGACGCCGCCGAATCCGGTGCCGACTACGTCGCCTTCGGCGCCTTCTTCGCCACCGCCACCAAGGATGCCAAGACGGAAGCCGACCCCGAGATCCTCGCCTGGTGGAGCCAGATGATGACCGTGCCGTGCGTCGCCATCGGCGGCATCACTGTCGAGAATTGCGCTCCGCTGATCACCGCCGGCACCGACTTCCTAGCCGTCTCAGCCGGTGTCTGGAACCACCCCGCCGGCCCCGCCGCCGCCGTCCGCGCCTTCACCCACATACTCGCCGGCGGCGGTTAGGCCCCACCAGCGCGCGCCGGCGCCGCTTCTATCGTGCCAACACTCTTGCTACACTTGGGGAAGAGGCGTGGGGCGGGGGTGAAACGTGCCAATCTTTGCCTCCCGGATCATCGGCTATGCCATAGCGCTGGCGATCGGCGCGGCGGCGAGTGCCTGTGGCGCGACACCGCCGCCCCCGCCTGCGACCCCCACCGCCGCAAAGACGGCGAGCACCACGGACGTGATCCACACCCCCTCGCCCGCGAGCGCACCCTCGGCGAGGACGGCGCCGGGTTGCTCAAGGACGTCGCCGGCAAGGACCCCGCCCGCCTGACGCAGGGGCGGCTGCTCTACGGTGACGCGCGCGCCGAGTTCGCCGGCCTGATCGAGCAGATGAAGGCGGAGCTGGCCGCCGGGCGTGATCCCGCCGCCTCCCCCGACTTCCAGCGCGCGCTGCAGGCGGCGGTGGGCAAGCGCGATGCGTTCATTACGTACCTCAAGAGCGAGGTTCTGCCGCCGGAGGGCAACGGCAAGGCCGGGGTGCTCGCCGGCATCGCCGCGGCAGCCGAACTGATCCCGGCGCTGGCCAAGGGCGTAGCGATCCTCTGGGAGGACTGGCGCAAGGCCTCGGCCAACGGCGATACGCTGATCGGCTGGCAGGTCAACCGCGGACGGGATCAGGCAGCTGACTTCTTCCCGGCGGCGCAGTTCCGCGAGCGCTTCTATCGCCCGGACGTCATCGCCCGCGTCCTCGACACCCTCGACGTCGGCGCCGCGCTACGCCAGGCCGATACCGCGCGCGGCGCCGCCACCAAGGGCGGGGCCGTCGCCTCGCTGCTGCCGCCGGTGATCGAGATTGTCCACCCCCAGGACGGCATCGAGGCGCACGAGGCGACGCTTGATCTCGCCTACCGCGTCCGCTCGCCGGCCGGCAAGCCGATCACCGGGGTCTTCGCCACCGCCGACGGCCGCCCGCTCACCGATGCACGGCGCGAGGTGCTGATGACCTCCGCGGCCGGCGAAGAGAGCGGCCTGATGATCGTTCCCTTGCCCAAGCGCGACGCGAAGATCGCCCTGCTGGCCAAAACCGTGGACGGACAAAGCGAGCCGGCAACGATCGTCGTGCACTGGCGCGGTCCCGGCTTCGCGCCCAAGCCCAAGCTCTACGTGCTGGCGGTCGGCGTCCGCGATTACCGCAGCTATCAGCCCCTGAAGTACGCCGACCGCGACGCCAGCGACTTCGCCGCACGCATGCAGCGCCAGAATGGGGGTCTGTTCGCCGACGTAAAAGTTCTTCCCCTGCTCAACGAGCACGCCACCAATTCCGAGGTCGAGGATGGCATCGACTGGATTCGCCGCGAGGTCACGGAGAACGACATCGGCATCGTCTTCATGTCCGGTCACGGCAAGACTTATCTCGGCGACTACTACTTCCTGCCCTACGACGTCGACGATACCAAGTTGTTCGCAACCGGCGTCTCCAAGGACGCCCTGCGCAAGACCTTCAACAACACCACCGGCAAGGTCGTAGTCTTCCCCGATACCTGCCACGCCGGCGGCGTGCAGATGGCGAGCACCAAGGATGGGACCGGGCCGGACATCAACGGTCTGGTCAATGAGTTGGCGCAAGCCGGCCGCGGCGTCGTCGTTTTCGCCTCCTCGACCGGCAATCAGCTCTCCGTCGAGCTCGACGCACCGTGGCGCCACGGCGCTTTCACCCAAGCGCTACTCGAGGCGCTCGACGGCGGGCGCCCCGGCCAGAGCGCCGATTACAACCACAACGGCGCGATCTCGACCGACGAGATCAACGTCTACGTTCGCAACCGGGTCAAAGACCTCGCGCACGACCAGACGCCGGTTTCGGCCAAGCCCGACGCCACGCCCGACTTTCCGCTCGCCATCGTCCGCTGAGCCACTACCCGCCGCTGCGGATGGTCGGAGGGTGGAGGCCATTGCATGTCGGCTAATGTGATCTCACGTTGAAGCAACCATCAGAAGAGAGCGAGGAACAGCATGGAACGTCAGCTTGAGAACAAACGGGCATTGGTTACCGGCGGCAGCCGCGGCATCGGCGCTGCCATCGTCAGGCGTCTTGCCCGCGACGGTGCGCACGTGGCGCTCACCTATGTCAGCAAGCCGGACCAGGCGGAGGAGACGGCAACGGCGGCGCGGGCGCTGGGCGTAAACGCCATCGCCATCGAGGCCGACAGCGTCGACGCTGCGGCAGTGCGGGTTGCCGTCGCGCGAACCGTCGCCGAGCTCGGCGGGATCGACATCCTCGTCAACAACGCCGGCGTCGCGGTGATGGCGCCCTTCGCCGACTATCGCCTCGAGGACTTCGATCGCACCATGGCCGTCAACCTGCGCGCCGTGTTCGTCGCCAGCCAAGCCGCGGCCGCCCATATGGCCACCGGCGGGCGGATCATCACCATCGGCAGCTGCAACGCCGAGCGCATGCCGTTTCCGGGCGGCGCCATCTACGCGATGAGCAAGGCCGCCCTGGTCGGTCTGGTCAAGGGCCTCGCCCGCGACCTCGCGCCGCGCGGCATCACCGTTAACAACGTGCAGCCCGGCCCGGTCGACACCGACATGAATCCGGCGACCAGCGATTTTGCCGAGATGCTGCGTACCCAGATTCTCGCCCTGCCGCGCTACGGTACCGCTGAGGAGATCGCCGGGATGGTTGCTTACCTCGCCGGACCCGAAGCGGGCTACGTGACCGGCGCCAGTCTGACCATCGACGGCGGCTTCAACGCCTGAGCACCCCCGTCGTCTCCGGCCGGCGAGCCGGTTCGCGGTCGGCGACGGCGCGTTTCCTTGCGGACACAGACGGCGATCATCAGGCCTGCGGCGCCACCCCCCGCCCCTGCTCCCGTCCTTCGCACAAGGTGGCGAGGCCGTGGATCAGGCGGGCGGTTTGCCAGTCGAGACGGCCGTTGGGGCGGGCGGGGCGAAAGCGGCGCTGGAACGCCTTGAGGGTGGCGAAGAGGTCGACGGTCTCATAGCCGATGGCGGCGAGCAGCGGGCGGATCACCTCGGGATCGAGGCTGACCGCGTCGGCCTCATCCGGCCACAAGCCGATCCCCGCCGCCGCCAGCATCCGCCAGTCGAACAGTTCGCCCGGATCGGCCTTGCGCCGGGGGGCGATGTCGGAATGGCCGACGACGTTGACGGCCGGGATCGGCCAACGGGCGAGGATGGCGGTGGCAAGGGCGATGAGCGCTTGCATCTGTGCCGCCGGGAACGGCCCGTAGCCGAACTCGTGGCCGGGGTTGACCAGCTCGATGCCAATCGAGCGGGCGTTCAGGCCGTCGTGCCCGCGCCAGAAGGAAACGCCGGCGTGCCACGCCCGCATGGTCTCGGGCACAAGGGCGAGCGTCGTGCCGTCCTCGTCGATCAGCCAGTGGGCGCTGACCTTGGCGGCGGGATCGCACAGGCGATCGAGCGCTGCAGCGCCGCTCTGCATGCCGGTGTAGTGGAGCACGAGCGTATCGATCGGAACGCCCTTGGGCCGCTCGTCCCGGTTCGGCGAAGTCCCTGCGCGGATCATGTCGAGACCGGCGGCTCGATCGAGCCAGCCTTCGCGCGGGCACGCGGACGGCCACCCAGGAACTGGATCATGCCGACTCCGGCGATGGTGACGGCGCCACCCACGATCACGTGCACGGTCAGCGGTTCACCCAGCAGCGGAACGGCGAGCCCCACCGCCAGGACCGGCGAAAGCAGGGTCATCGGGACGATCCGGTTCATCTCGTGCTTGGCGATCAGGTAATACCATAAACCATAGGCGGTGATCGAAGCCCCGACCGCCATGTAGACCACCGCCGCCCAGGCGCGCCAGTCGGCGGCGGCGATTGCTTCGATCTGGCCGTGCTCGAGCAACGCGCTCGCCAGCAAGAGCTGCGGACAGGCGAGCAGTGCCACCCAGGCATTCAGGGTAAAGACGTTGATCGGCCCCAGGCGCTTGATCAGCACGTTGGCCGAAGCCCAGGCGAACGCGGCGATCACCACCAGCAGCACGTGCACCGGGCTCGGTGCCTGCGCCGGGTCGCCGGCGAGCAACCAGACGCCGGCGAACGCCACCAGCATGCCGACGATCTGCCACGTCCGCAGGCGCTCGCGATAGAAGACGGCGGCGAGCAGGGCGCTGAACGGCACGGTGAGCTGAATGGCGATTGCCGCCGGCCCGGCGGAGACCCCGCGCAGGCCCACGAACAGAAGCCCGAAGTGCAGGACGCCGAGGACCACCGACAGCGCGGCAATCAGCGGCCACCGTCGTCCCGGCCGATCGAGAAACGGCGCCAAAAGCACGGCGACGAGGGCGAAGCGCAGGCCGATGAGCAGCAGCGGCGGCAACTGCATGACGCCGATCTTGCCGATGATAAAGTTGTAGGCCCAGATCAGCACGACAACCAGCGCCGCCACCCAGTCGAGCACCGATATAGGGCGCGCCCCCGGCGCACCCCCCGCGGCGCTGCCGACGGACGTCAGGGTCGCCATGAGCTACTTCTGGCCGCGTTCGCGCAAAATCTGATCGTATGCGGCGTTGATCGCCGCCATGCGCTGGTTCGCAACCTCGACGAGGTGCTTGGGCAGCCCCTGCGCCATCAGCCGGTCGGGATGGTGCTCGCGGATCAGCTGGCGGTAGCTGCGTTTCACCTCCTCGGCCCCAGCATCCGCAGAAACGCCCAGCACCCCGTAGGGATCGACGGCACCGCTCGGCATGAACATGGCGCGCACGCGCTCGAACGCGATGCCGCCGATGCCGAGAAGCTCGCCCGTCCGTCGCAGGAACGCCAGTTCGGCCGTCTTGATCGCGCCATCGGCGCGGGCGATGTAGAAAAGACTGGCGAGCAGTTCCTCGAGCAGCACCGGCTCGTTGCGGAACAACCGGGCAATCTGCTGGGCATAGGGCTCGAAACCGGACGCATCGCGTTTGGCAACGTCAAAAATCCGCCCGACGTTGCGCACGTCCTGCGGCGGAACGCGGAAGACTTCCTTGAAGGCATCGATTTCCGCCCGGTTGACGGCGCCGTCGACCTTGGCGACCTTGGCGCCGAGGACGACGACGGCAACGCTGAACGCCGACTGCCGGCTCGCCGCGCCAGCGTTCTCGCCGATACCGAGAAACCGTTCGCCGGACCACGCCCGCGTGCTGCCCGGCGCATCCTCGTGCACCTTGTCGTATGCGTGACCCGCCGCGGCACCGAACATTGCCCCAATCGGCCCGCCCATGGCGAAGCCGGCAAAGCTGCCGATTATTTTACCCCACATGCCGACACCGATCTCGCAATCCAGCAACCACCATAAGCTCCTCGCGCTAGCAAGCAAGCCGTCGCCCACGAATCGACGCGTCTCATCACGCTTCCGTGAGTCGAATCCGGCCGAGAAGGGGCAGCTTGATCACGCCATCACCGGGATCAATGCCGAAGACGAGACCCAGGATGTTGAGTTCGATGCCCTCGCGCGCGCCGACGAGCAGGCCGAGGACCCCCCAGAGCGAGACCTGGAAGCCGGTGCCGGAGGGCGCGCGGCCAACGAGGCAATGCGTCAGGAAATCCTTGCCGATGGCCGTGGGCGGCAAATCACAGTCGAGATCGGGGACGGCGCGCAGGACGTGGGCAACGAAGCTGTTGCTGTTCGGTCCCGGCCACATCACGTAGCTGTCGGCATAAGGATAATCGCTCGCCGCGGCATCGATTCGGGTGATCATCTCACTAGCCTCGTCTCCACGCCGTTCGGCGAGCACGTCGGGCACGGCACCGAACCAGCGGGCGTCCGGCGCCCGCGCGTGCACGACCAGAGGTGGCAGCCCCCGGTACTTGCGCCAGCCGATCACTTCGTAGACCCGCCATTGTCCTCCGGCGGGCTTCACCGCGATCCAGCTATGAACAGCGAAACGGCCGCGCCAGCCGAAGGTCCGCGCGGCGTAGACCTGCACGATCGCCTCGCGTACCGTGTCCGCCGATGGCGCGAGACCCACTGGCTCGCGACTGGCGGACCGCCAGTCCGCCGACTTGGGCATCGCGGCAAAGGCGAGCGGGATGAGCGCCGCCAGGAAGGCCAAAAACCGTCTCATCCATATCCGCATGCGTGTCTCGCCCATCCTGACGCGCCGCCGTGGCTGCCTTTCGCGCGTCAACCTCATCGATATGGGGTTGAAAGACAGGCGAAATCGATCCCGAGGCACGACATTTGACGGAGCCCTCCTCGGGGGCATCTCAGGAATGGGGCGATACAATTTGCAACCCGATGATCGAGACGATCAGCAAGGTGAGGAAAAACACGCGCCAGGCGGTGAGCGGATCGCCGAATACCATGGTGCCAACGATCGCCGTGCCGAACGCGCCGACGCCCGTCCATACCGCGTAAGCCGTTCCCAGAGCCACGCCGCTCAAGGCACGATTGAGCAGCAAGAAGCTGGCAAGCGCAAACATCACGAAACTGACGGTCGGCCACAACCGGGTAAAATCGTTGGAGAGCTTGAGAAACGTGGTAAAGCCGATTTCGAATACCCCTGCCAGCAGCAGATACACCCACGCCATTACCGCATTCCCATCGTTATCGTCCGTTCCAGCTCTGTGCTCGCACACGGCTACAAGCCCGCGTCCCTTCGCTCCACCGCCTGCACCTGCCCAGCGGACGGCGAACCCGGCCCGTGTCCGGTGGCGAACATCGCGGATAGCCCAAAGACGATCGACGGTTGCCCGCCGCCCATCCCTCCGCCACAGTGTCGGTCGGCTCGACCGACATCGCAACGGCAGTGAGCGAATACTTGATGACGTCCTCGCTTATCAGCAGGACATGCCTTGTTACCGGCGGCAGCGCCGGGATCGGCTTTGTCACCGCTCGCGAACTCGCGCGCCTCGGCGCCGAGGTGACGATCGTCGCACGCAATGTCGAGCGCGGCCGGGCCGCGGCTGCGGCAATCCACTCGGCCACGGGCGCCGAAGCTGTCGAGTTTGTCGCCGTCGACCTCTCGGATCAGGGACAGGTCCGCGATTTCGCCGATGCCTTCCGATCGCGGCACCCGAAACTCGACGTGCTGGTCAACAACGCCGGTGGGCTGTTCGGCGAGCGGCAGACGAGCGTCGACGGCATCGAGATGACCTTCGCGCTCAACCATCTGAGTTATTTTCTGCTTAGCCACCTGCTGCTTCCCTCGCTGCAGGCGGCCGCGGCGGGACGAATCGTCAACGTCGCATCCGAGGCTCACCGTGGTGCCCGCCTCGACTTCGACGATCTGCAGGGCGAAATGCGCTACAGCCGCTGGCACGCCTACAAGCGCTCCAAGCTCGCCAACCTGATGTTCACCTACGAGTTCGCGCGAAGGTTTGCCGGCCGTGGTCCGACGATGAACGCGCTGCATCCGGGATTTGTCGCCACCGACATCGGCGTGCGCCACGGCTTCGTGCCGAAACTCTTCTGGACGATCGGCAAACTTGGCGCCACGAGCCCAGAAAAAGGCGCCGAGACCAGCATCTATCTCGCCAGCGCCGCCGATGTGGCCGAAATCAGCGGACGCTACTTCGTCGGCTGCCGCCCGGCCCAGTCGTCGGCAGCCTCCTACGACCGCGAGGCTGCCCAACGCCTGTGGGACATCAGCGCCAATTTGACCAACACAGGGCCTTGAGCAGGCCCCCGTTAAGCCGGCCACGGTATTTGACCAGGCCGAAGAGCCCGGCTAGCCGTCGCGCGCGGTCTTGACCATGTCCCGCATGGCCTCGACGTCGATGGCGCCCGGCACCAGCTGACCGCCAATGACGAACGCCGGCGTGCCGCTGACCTGAAGCGTGCGGGCAAGGATCAGCGTCTGCTCGATCGCCGATCCGATCGCCGGATCGTCTTTCGCCGCCTTCAGCTTCGCCGGATCGATGCCCACGCTCTTCGCCGCATCAAGAATTCGTGATTCGCTCAATGAGCCGCGAATCTCCATCAGCGCGACGTGAAACGGCATGTACTTGCCCGGCGCGACCTTCCACGCGGCAAGCGCATAGTGCGCCGCCTGCACCGACTCGTCGCCAAGGATGGGGAACTCCTTGAACACGAGGCGAATATTGGGATCAGTCTTGAGCAGTTCCTGGACGGCGGGCGCGGCTTTCTTGCAATAGCCGCAGTGGTAATCGAAAAACTCGACGATCGTCACGTCTCCGTTGGGGTTTCCCGCCACGGGCGATGCGGGATCACGTTCGATAGCGTCGAGATTGGCGGCGACGGCCTGCTTCGCATCTTTTTCCGCCGACTGCCGCTGACGTTCCTGATAGCCGCGCAGGGCATCGATCATGACCTCCGGATGCGCCATGATATAATCATGGATGACCTTTTCAACTTCACGCTTTTGCGCGTCGGTCATCGGCTCCGCTGCCAAAACCGGATGCACCCCAGGCACCATAACCGCGGCGGTTATGAGGCCACAGGCCAATACTTTCGAAAGAAGCCTCATCTTCCACCGTCTCCGTTATATAAACTCGTGTTACTCGAAGTTCGCTTGCTTGTCGGCTCGCGTATCTATTGCGGCTTGGCGTTCTCAGCCACCTGCAGGATGTCTTCCGCCTTCAGCCAGGCGGGCGAGCCCGCCGGCAAATCGCGGACTGCCTTGCCGGCGTGAAACTTTGCTTCCGGAAGTTTGTTGAGGAGCATCGATTCCTCGGCAAGCGCAAGAGAACTTTCGCCCATCTGCCCGTTTCGTCCGAGCGCGATCGCCAACTGCCGCCAGACGAACGGTCGATTCGGTTCCTGGCGCAATGATGTCTGAAGGTTTTCAATGGCCGAAGGCAGCAGCTTTGCATCGTTCGTCGCCATTTGCACCCGCGCCAAGTCGACGCGGATCAACGGCGCATCGGGCAGAATTGCCACGGCCTTTTCATACGGCTCCAGCGCCGATACGGGTTGTCCGCTTTCGAACAGGATCTGCCCCTTCAACTCGTAGAAGTAGGGATCGTCCGGGTGTTCGCTGATCAGTTGATCGATGATCGTGATCGCCTGCGACGTGTGTGCCTGACGGTGTTCGACGATCGCATGGGCGTAACGGGCTTCCAGGCTCTGATCGCTGTCCGGATAGCGCCGCCGGGTGATCACCGGATCATCCAGGAACGCGTGCAGCTTTGCCAACATGCGCCGATGCTGTGCCTGAAAGCTCGGCCGTACCGGAACATCGGAATACGGCGACTTGGCGACGAAGGCCTCGAGCGCTTGAATCCGGTCCTCGGTGAGCGGGTGAGTCCGTAGGTAGGGATCCTGGTGCACCGCGATCAGCAGTTCCTGACCGCTGAGAAGATGAAAAAAGTCGAGAAGTCCACGCGCGGATTGATGCGTGGCATCGAGGAATCGCATTGCCGCCGCGTCGGCCGAACCCTCCTGGGTCTGGGTGTAGTGCAGATAATTGCGCAGCGCCACGTTCTGACCGCCCGAGATGACCGCCGCGCCCACCTGCGGTGCGCCGGCGACCGCCGCCGCGGTGCCGAGAACCATGGAAAGTATGCTCTCGGCGGTGCCGCGCGAGAGGGCGTCTTGAACCCGGACGAGGTGCCCGCCAGCGATGTGTCCGGCTTCGTGAGCGATGATGCCGATGACCTGGCCCGCGTCCTCGCTCTGCATCAAAAGACCGGTGTTGATGAAAAGGTTCTGACCGCCAGCGACAAAAGCGTTGATCTGCTTGTCGTTTACCAAGTAGATGCGAACCGCCGTGGGATCGAGCCCCGCGGCGAGGAAGATTGGCGTCGCATAGCCGCGAATGGTATTTTCAACTTCCGTATCGCGAATAAACGCAGTCGGCGCCGCCGAAACCTCCCCCACAGGGAAGAGACTCATCGCAAACGCGAGCAGAATGGCGGTTAGACGAAAGATGCGCAAAGAACCCTACAAGGTCTGGTGCCGTGCCTACAAAGCTAGTGTTGGCCTGCGGCGGCGTCAATTCACGCTCTTGGCAGTCGTCGCCGCCGTACTCGCCGGCTGCGGCAAGGCAACGCCGGTGTCGGGAACCGTGGGCTCCCTCGCCGGCTTCGTCGGCGCGGTCGCGGCCGATGAGCCTCAGGCGGCGCTGATCGGCCGACAGACGCTGTTATCCGGTGGAACGGCGGCCGACGCAGCCGTCGCGATGTATTTCTCAATGGCGGTTACGTTGCCCTCCAAGGCCAGCCTCGGCGGTGGCGGGCGATGCATCACCTTCAGTCCGCGCACGAACGAGACATCGGTGCTCGATTTTCTCGCCCGGCCGTCCTCGCCGCCGCCCGCGGGAGCGGATCGGCCGACCGCGGTGCCCGGAAACATCCGCGGCCTCGCCGCCCTGCACGGGCTCTATGGCCGGCTGCGCTGGTAGCAGCTGATCGCACCGGCGGAATCACTCGCCCGATTCGGTTTTCCCGTCTCCCGCGCGCTGGCACGCGACATCGACGAGGTGCAAACCGCCCTCGCCGCCGAGCCCGAGGTCAGACGCATTCTCGCCGCTCCCGCGGGGCGGGGTCTCGTCGGCGAAGGAGATACGCTCATCCAACCCGACCTTGCCGGCGTGCTGGCCAATATCCGTGTCTCGGGTCCAATCGACTTTTATACTGGGACCCTTGCGGACTCTTTTGCCGCCGACGTGCGAAAGGCCGGTGGTTCGACGACGGCGCGCGATCTCGCCGACTATCTGCCGCACTGGCTTCAGCCGCTCGCCATTAGCTACGACGACAAGCGGGCGTATTTCGCGCCACCGCCGCCGGCGGGCGGGGTGATCGCCGGCGAGATGTGGGCGATGCTGGCCAAGGACGACGCCTATGTCGATGCCACGGAGACCGAACGCGACGCACTGGTGGTGACGACCGCAGAGCGGGCGTTCGCCGATCGCCGTCAATGGCCGGAGGACATCGCCGATCCGCAGAGTCTCGTCTCCTCCGCACATGTCGAAGCGCTGATGGCGGAGACCCGCGGTGCCACCACCTCCGCCGCGGCAACCTCCCGGCCGCCGGCGACCGAAAATCCCGCGGCGGCGAGCTTCATCGCCATCGATGTCGAGGGCGGCGCGGTCGCGTGCACGGTCACCCTCAACAGCCTGTTCGGCACCGGGCGAGTCGCCGCCGGCACAGGCATTGTCCTTGCTTCGTTGCCGGGGCAGGGCGGCCGCGGCGCCTCGATGCTCACACCGATGCTGGTGGTCAAGCCATCAGGTCGTCAATTCGTCTTCGCCGGCGCCGCGGCGGGAGGGGTCACAGCGCCCACCGCGCTCGTGGACGTCGCCGCACGCACACTGCTGGCGCACGAGCCCGTCGCGGCGGCGCTGGCCGCCCCGCGCATGCACGGTGGCAGCGATCCCGGATACGTGTTCATCGAACCGGGGGTCAGTCCCCAGAGCGTCCAGGCGCTGGTCAATCAGGGGGATACCGCCGTTTCGGTCGACCGCCACCTCGGTGAGGTCAATGCCATCGCTTGCCCGGACGGCATTCTCAGCGCACCCGAACGCTGCGTCGCCGCCACCGATCCGCGCGGCCTCGGCCTTGCCGCCAGCACCGAGTAGCCGGGTGGAGCCGATCACCGTGATCACCAGGATCGCCGCGCGCGGAAGCCTCGCCCCGTTCATCGCCATGGACGTGATGCGCGAAGCCAACGCGCGTGAGACGAGCGCCCGCGCGTTGGCCGGCCGGCGCGTCCTGCACCTCGAGGTCGGTCAGCCGTCAACGCCGGCGCCGGCCCGGGTGCGCGACGCCGCACGCACGGCGATCGCCACCGAGCGCCTTGGCTACACCGACGCGCTCGGCCTGCCGGAGCTGCGCCAGCGCATCGCCCGGCACTACGCGGAGACGTACGGCGTTGTTGTGGACTGGCGGCGCATCGCCATAACCACGGGATCGTCCGGGGCGTTCATCCTCGCCTTTCTCGCCGCGTTCGATCCTGGCGACCGTGTTTGCGTCGCGACGCCCGGCTATCCCGCATACCGCAATATTCTGGCCGCGCTCGGCGTCGACGTCGCGCTCCTCGAGGTCGGCGAGGAGAGCCGGTATCAGCCGACACCATCGCTGATCGACGCCGCTGGCGGTCGGTTCAATGGGCTAATCGTCGCCAGCCCGGCCAATCCCACCGGAACCATGCTGGATGGCGAGGCTTTGCGCCGCCTCGCCGGATATTGCGCAGCGCGCGGCGCATGGCTGATTTCCGACGAAATCTACCACGGCATCACCTACGGCGCGCCCGCTGTTACCGCGCTCGCCGTCAGCGACTCGGCCATCGTCGTCAACAGCTTTTCCAAATACTACGCCATGACCGGATGGCGCCTTGGCTGGCTGGTGCTGCCCGAGGCTCTGCTGCGACCGGTCGAATGCCTGGCGCAGAACCTGTTCATCTCGCCGCCGACAATCTCGCAGCGCGCGGCCCTGCACGCCTTCGATTGCGCTCGGGAGCTCGATGACAACGTCGCCCGCTACGCCCGCAATCGCCGGTTGCTGCTCGACGGGCTGCCACGCGCCGGTTTCGCTCGTCTCGCGCCCGCCGACGGCGCCTTTTATATCTACGCGGAACTGGGCGGCCCCAACCCTGACAGCGTCGCGTTCGCCCGCCGCATGCTGATTGAAACCGACGTCGCGGCGACGCCCGGTATCGATTTCGATCCCAGGCGCGGAACCCGATTCATCCGCTTCTCGTTCGCGGGGGAGACCGACGAGATCAGCGAGGCCATCGAGCGCCTGATCGCCTGGCGGCAATAGCCGGGCGCACGGCGGGGGGGGGCGCCAAATCCCCCCCGCCGTCTCACACACCGTCAGGTGAGCAGACGCCGCCACCAGCCACGCCGACGCTCTTCCTCGCTTTGGCCGTCGTCATCGCCGACGTTGATCACCTCGGTTCGCCGGGCCATTTCGGCCGCCGCATTCACGTCGGCGGCCACGCGATCCGCGCTCGCAGGCTCCAGCGCCCGCTCGTCCCCAGAGTCGCGCTCGATCTGCTCGACAGTCATCCCGGGGTCGGCATCCTCGCGTGTCTCCGCACGCCCAAGGTCCGGGCTGCGGCCATACGTGTCGTCCGTCGTCTCCCGCCCCGCGCCTTGCGCATAGAACTCCGAGGCGTCGTCGTGCAGCGCGGTGGCGGCAACGGGTTCCGCCTCATTCGGCCACGAGGTGGTGCCGTCCTCATTGCTCGCGTCGACCAGGGCAGCCGGCTCTACCGCGTAATCCGATTCAACCGTGTAATATCGCGTGCGCTCTTCGTCGCGGTCCGCGTCCTCGCCGGCGAAACCATCGTCCGTCTCACCGAGCATTACCCCGGTTTCCTCTTGCGTATCTTCTTGCGCGTCCTCTGCGGGTCCTTCGCCGCCATGTGCTATCGAAGCATCTTGCTCGGCGAGAGAACCGTCGAAGCTTCCGGCAGCAATTGGCGTGTCGGCGGACGTGTCGGCCTGCGGCTCGGATGCCGGCAATCCCGCTCCCTCCTCCCCTGCGCCCTCGGCAATGTCGGATCGACCGGTCTCGTTGTCGTCGCTGTCCTCGTCATCGGCCAGCGACGGATGCGCGCCGCCGATCTCATCGATCTCATGCATCCGCTCAACGAAGCCATCGTCATCGTCGATGAACGTCGATGCCGAGTTCGCCGCGTCTGACTCATCCTCATCGTCGGCGTCGGCGTCGGCATTTTCGGCCGTCAGCGGCGGCTGCGGGCGCGCTACCCGGTTCCGGCGGCGGGGACGCGATCGCGCTTCGCCCGCGTCAGCCTCCTCGGTCTCGGCCGCGCCATCCGATGCGGCATCGTGAGCGTCTTCCGACGTAACGTCGGCACGATCATCCGACGCGGCTTCGGCAACATCCATCGACCCGCCGGCCGAGGCATGCCCCGGCGTCTCCCCGCCCTCGCCTGCGGGCGCGCCGTCGAACGCCTCCGCCTCATCTTCGTCGTCGCGCCAGTCGCCGGCTCCACCCTCGAAAGCGGCATCAGCAAGGACCCGATCATCGCCCTCGAACACCGCGTCGTTCGCGTGATCATCGCCGTCATGATCGCGATCGAGGTTATCGGCGTCGAGACCGTCGCTCGCCGGCATCTCGTCGCCGATCGATCCCTCGACCGGGTTGCGAACCCGCCGCCGACCGCCGCGCTTGCCGCGCCGACGCCGCTTGCGCGCCGCCTGTTCCCCGGCATCCTCCGCAACGGCGTCCTCCGGATGCGGGGCCTCTTCACCCACGTCGGCATCGGCGTCCGCCGTCATCTCGTCGGATTCTGCCAACTCCTCGGCCGCATCCGCGGCAGCCTCCATCGGCAGCACTGCGTCGTCGCTCCGCCGCCGGCGGCGCGGGCGACGACGGCGGCCCCGACGGGCAGCATCGTCCCGCTCGCCCGCGGACGTGCTCTCCACCTCGTCGTCGACGTCAGCTTCGACCTCGACCTCGACCTCGTGATCGGCCTCGACCACGACTTCATCCGCCCCAGGCTCGGCGATCAGCTTCAGCCGCTCGGCGCGATGATCGGGCGGCACCAGCGTTTCATCGCCGATCAGCGAAACCGACAGCTTGTAACGATCCTCGATGCTGACGAGGGAGCGGCGCTTCTGATTAAGCAGATACATCACCACGGCGGGCGCGACGGCGACTGAGAGTTCACGCGTGCGGTGCTTGATGCCTTCCTCTTCCAGCTTGCGCAAAATGGCGAGCGCGGTCGATTCCGTCGTTCGCCGCAGCCCATTGCCGCCGCACGCCGGGCAGACCTCGAAGCAGGTCTCGATCAGGCTCGGACGCAGCCGCTGACGGGACAGTTCGAGCAGGCCGAACGGGCTGATGCGACCAATCTGCACCCGCGCCCGGTCGTTCTTCATCGCCTCTTTGAGGCGCCGCTCGACCATGCCCTGGTTGCGGGCGTTCTCCATGTCGATGAAGTCGACGACGATCAGCCCGGCGAGGTCGCGCAGGCGAAGCTGGCGGGCGATTTCGTCGGCGGCTTCGAGGTTGGTGCGCAGCGCCGTTTCTTCGATGTTCCGCTCGCGCGTCGAGCGGCCGGAGTTGACGTCGATCGCCACCAGCGCTTCGGTCGGATTGATGACGATATAGCCGCCGGAACGCAATTGCACCGTCGGTTCATGCATCGAATCGAGATGCTCTTCGACCTCGAACTGCTGGAACAGCGGCCGCTCCGCGTCCTCGTAGAGCTTCACCCGCTTGGCGTGGCTGGTGATGAACAGCTTCATGAATTCCTTGGCGATGCGATATTCGTCTTCGCCCTGGACGATGATCTCCTCGATGTCGCGGCCATAGAGATCGCGAATCGAGCGTTTGATCAGGCTCGCTTCCTCGTAGACGAGCGTCGGCGCGCTCGATTCAAGCGTCTTTTCGCGGATGCTGCTCCACAGCCGCATGAGGTATTCATAATCGCGCTTGATTTCCGCCTTGCTGCGTCCGGACCCGGCGGTGCGCACGATCACCGCCATGCCCTCGGGCACCTCGAGTTCGGTGAGAATCTTCTTCAGCCGCTTGCGATCGAGGGCCCCGATGATCTTGCGCGAGATGCCGCCGCCGCGCGCCGTGTTCGGCATCAGCACGCAGTAGCGGCCGGCGAGAGAAAGGTACGTGGTGAGCGCGGCGCCCTTGTTGCCGCGCTCTTCCTTCGCAACCTGCACCAGCATGATCTGCCGGCGCTTGATCACCTCTTGGATCTTATAGTAGCGCGACAGTTGGCGGGAACGCCGCCGATCGCCGTCGTCCTCATCATCGCCGCCGCCCACAGCGTCGGACGATTCGGCGTCCTCCGCCTCCTCGCGCTCGTCGCTCTCGGCGCGGATCGCCGCGGCCTGTTCGGCCAGCAGCCGTTCGCGATCGGCGACCGGGATCTGATAATAATCCGGATGGATTTCGTTGAACGCGAGAAAGCCGTGACGGTTACCGCCGTAGTCGACGAACGCCGCCTGTAAAGACGGTTCAACCCGCGTTACTTTGGCAAGATAGATGTTCCCCTTGAGTTGGCGCCGAGAGGCGACTTCGACATCAAAATCCTCCACCCGGGTACCGTCGACCACCACCACCCGGGTTTCCTCCGGGTGCGAGGCATCGATGAGCATACGTTTTGTGGCCATGAGCTAAACTCCGTCGCGCCGCCTGCAGCTCCGGCCGGAAGCTGTTCGAGCGGTGGCGGCGCGGTACGATGGTGCCGAAGGCGCGTGCGACCGCCGGGCCGATGATCCCGCATCGCGGGAACTCGAGGCTCAATGGGCGCGCAGATTTCAACGGCATATAAATCTCTGTAACGTGGCTTTAACCGGGCGACACGCCTCAGGCCGCGCCCGGTTGCTGTTCTTCCGGCCGAGCGGTGCGCGGACTGCGGACTTGCGCCGCTCCGGGCACCAGCGAGGCGACACTTCTGTCGCCCCACTTGTCGGGTTAAGATAGAGGCACGAATACCCTTCGACAATTGCTATCTTTCTCAGCTAAACTGTTAGTTGATTGGACAAACCGTCTGGAAAGAGGCGGGTTTTTGCCATAGACGTGCGTGTGTTTGGCACAGGCAGGTTATGGCGCGGCGGGTGGTCGAGGATGGTG
This sequence comes from Rhodospirillales bacterium, assembly GCA_016712595.1. Lineage (NCBI taxonomy): Bacteria > Pseudomonadati > Pseudomonadota > Alphaproteobacteria > Rhodospirillales > Rhodospirillales bacterium. The sequence continues at coordinate 1,186,195 of JADJQT010000002.1, read as the reverse complement.
CCGAAGCGGAGCATCGGATCGTGGCACGTCCAATCAGGCGAATGCACGGCGTCTCCTGGCAATGGCGGTTCTGGCAGCGGCGGTTTTCCCGGCGACTGCGGCGGGATTCCGCCGCGTATGGGTTCGATTCTGCCGAATTGGCCCATGGCGATGTGGCGGTTCGTCTGCTGACAGCGCGCATGCGCTGCTGCCTCGTCGCCATCGCCGGTGTTCTGGTGCTGCTGTGCGGGGCTGCTCCGGTTCTGGCGCAAGCACAGATCGACTCGGCGCGCGTCGACCAGAGCCCGGCATCAATACAGATCGTCATCGGTCTCAGTGAGCGCGTCGACTACGACGTGTTCACTTTGGCGAATCCGGATCGCGTGGTCGTCGACGTGCCTGAGATGCGATGGAAGGTGCCGGCGCGGGGCGCTCCCCAACCGGCCGGCGCGTTCGCGCGCTTGCGTCACGGGGTCCATAAGCCCGGGGTCTTCCGCCTTGTCTTCGATTTTACCTCCCCTGTTGACGTAAGTTCATCGCGCCTCGTCCCGCATGGCCGGGATTTTCATTTGCTCGTCGACGTCACCTACTCGCCATCGGCGCCGTCCGCGATTCAACCGGCGGGACCGGTGATCGGTGCAACCGGCCTCGCCGTCGGCAACGCCGCCGTGCCGGCGGGGGCGACAGACGGGGTATCCCTGGCCAACACGACGGTCAGCGGCCCGGCCGCCACCCGTGCGACCGGGATTTCCAAGCCCGGGGCCCTGAGCGCGCCGCAACCCCGCCCGGCGTCTCGCGGCCTCACCGCGTCGCCGCAATGGGTAATCACCATCGATCCCGGGCACGGTGGCGACGATCCGGGCGCCATAGGGCCCAGCGGCATCTACGAAAAGATGATCACCCTCGCCGAAGCGCGCGCCCTTCGCGACGAGCTGAAGGCGCTGGGCCGCTACAAGGTGGTGTTCACCCGCACCGGCGATACTTACGTACCGCTCCGCCAGCGGATCGCCATCGCCCGCGCCGCCGGCGCCAATCTGTTCGTCTCGCTGCACGCCGACAAGACGCAGAATGCTTCCGTCCGCGGCTTGTCGGTCTACACCTTGTCGCAACGCGCCTCCGATACCGAGGCGGCGGCGCTGGCGGAAAAGGAAAACCGTGCCGATCTGATCGGCGGTGTCTCGCTGTCGGATGAGCCGCCCGACGTCACCAATATCCTCATCGACCTCGTACAGCGGGATACGATGAACGAGTCGGCGCGATTCGCCGCCTTGCTGGTCAGTGAACTCGGCAACGAGACCGCCGTGTTGCCAAAGGCGCATCGGTTCGCCGGCTTCGCGGTGCTGAAATCGCCGGACGTTCCCTCCGTGCTCATCGAGCTGGGCTACCTGTCGAACCCGACTGAAGAAAAGTTGTTGCGCTCACCGAAACACCGACGCGCCCTCGCCAACGCCATCGCCCGGGCAATCGACGGCTACTTCGTCCGCTTCGAGGCCCGCAACCGCCTTTAACCGCTCCGACGCTCGACGTGTGCGCTTCGTTATACCGCCCGACGCCGATGCGGCGTATATCTTGCTCCAAAACTGAATGATGAGGGTGGAGCATTGATCATGCGCTTCGCGGCCGCGGTTGCCGCCGCGTTGTTTCTGGTTGCGGTCGCGGCGTTGGCGGGCGGGCTGCTTTTGGTCGACCACTATGCCGGAAATCTTCCGGACGTCGAACAACTCGCCACCTACGAGCCGCCGGTCACCACCCGCGTCTACGCGGGCGATGGCCGCCTGCTCGCCGAATACGCGGCGGAAAAGCGCGTGTTCGTGCCGATCGGCTCGATACCGCCGCGCCTGACGCACGCGTTCCTTTCGGCCGAAGATAAGAATTTTTACCAGCATCCCGGCATTGATACGCAAGGCGTGATCCGCGCCGCCCTGACCAACCTGCTCAACTACGGCAGCGACCGGCGCCTCGTCGGCGCGTCGACCATTCCGCAGCAGGTGGCGAAGAACTTCCTTCTCACCGGCGATGTGACGTTCTCGCGCAAGATCAAAGAAGCGATTCTCGCCTTCCGCATGGACCGGGCGCTTACCAAGGACCGGATCCTTGAGCTTTACCTGAACGAAATCTACCTCGGCAGCGGGTCCTATGGTGTTGCCGCCGCCGCGCTCAACTATTTTGACAAGAGCCTCGATCAGCTCTCACTGGCGGAGGCGGCGACACTGGCGGCGCTGCCCAAAGCGCCCAGCAACTACGATCCGATCCGCCATCCGGAAGCGGCGAAGGCCCGTCGCGACTGGGTGATCGGCCGGATGCTCGAAGACGGGCGGATCACCGCCGAGGAGGCCGAGGCGGCGCGCAACGAGCCCCTGGTCACCCGCAAGCGCCAGGCGACGGAGCTGGTTTCCGCCGATTATTTCGCCGAGGACGTCCGCCGCGAACTCGTTCGCCGCTACGGCGAGGACGCGCTCTACAAGGGCGGCCTCGTCGTGCATACGACCTTGGATCCACGGCTGCAGACGCTGGCCGAGGCAGCGCTGCGCCGGGGCCTCGAAGCCTACGACCGTCAGCACGGCTGGCGCGGAGCGGTGGCGCATATCGAAGCCTTGCCCGCCGCTCCTGAGGACTGGCGGGCGAAGCTGGCGAAAGTGACTCCACCGCCCGGGTTCGGTGACTGGCGGCTGGCGGTGCTGCTTCAGGCGGGCGGCGGCGATGGGCGGATCGGCTTTGCCGACGGACGCTCCGGCCGCATTCCCGCCGAGCAGATGCGCTGGCTGCGCGGCGGTCCGGGGGTGCGCCCGGGCGACGTCATCGCGGTCGAGGCCACGGGTGGCGGCGCTTTCGCCCCGCGTCAGGTCCCGAAGGTCGAGGGCGCCCTCGTCGTCCTCGACCCACACACCGGGCGCGTCCTGGCGCTGACCGGCGGCTGGGATTTCCAGCTCAGCGAGTTCAACCGGGCAACCCAGGCCATGCGTCAGCCGGGCTCGACGTTCAAGCCGATCGTCTATCTGTGCGCGATGGAGAACGGCTTCACGCCGTCCTCGGTGATCATCGACGCACCGGTGTCCTACAGCCAGGGCGCGGGCATGCCGCCGTGGACGCCATCGAACTACTCCGATCGCTTCTACGGGCCGACGACCCTACGTGTCGGCCTCGAACAGTCGCGCAACATCGTCGCCGTCCGCCTCGCCGATGCGCTCGGCATGGACAAGGTCGCCGACTGCGCCAAGCGCCTCGGCGTCGTCGACCAGTTGCCGCGGCAGCTGACCTACGCCCTCGGCGCCGGCGAGACCACCTTGCTCCGCCTGACCACGGCGTACGCGATGATCGATAACGGCGGGCGGCGCATCGAGCCGACGCTGATCGACCGGGTCCAGGACCGCTACGGCCGCATCGTCTACCGTTACGACGAGCGTTCGTGCCTCGGCTGCCAGGCCGAGGACTGGGACGGCGGCCCGCCGCCACAGCCGATCGACCTCGCCGGAACCGTCACCGACCCGGAGAGCGCCTATCAGGTGGTCTCGATGCTGCAGGGCGTGGTCGAGCGCGGCACGGGCGAGCGGGCGCAGACCGACGGCCGCCCGCTTGCCGGCAAGACCGGCACCAGCAACGAGGCGAAGGACGTGTGGTTCGTCGGCTTTTCGCCCGATCTCGTCGCCGGTGTCTTCGTCGGCTACGACGAGCCGGCCTCACTCGGCGATCACGCGGCCGGCGGCGTCATCGCCGCCCCGATCTTCGCCGACTTCATGGGCAAGGCACTCGCCGGTACCCCGGCCATTCCGTTCCGCACACCGCCCGGCGTGCGGTTGATGCGCGTCGATTCCACCACCGGCCAGCTTGCCCGCTCCGGCAACCCGCGCGTCATCCTCGAGGCCTTCAAACCCGGCACGGCGCCGCCGCAGCCGAGCGAGGGTGGCAGCGGCGGTGGCAGCAGCGCGCCGACGCCGGATACCGGCACGGGGGGGCTTTACTGACGCCCGCCCCCGCCGCGCCCTACCCCCGCGTGCATGGCGTTCGTTACGCCGCCTTGCCGCCGGCCGCGCGATAGGCCTGCAGCGCCTGCGGCATCAGGGCCTGCAGGCGCTCGATGCGCGATCCGGGCGATGGATGCGTCGATAAGAACTCGACGGTGCCGCCGCTGCCGGCGCGCTGCATGTTCTGCCACAGATCGATCGCCTGACGGGGATCGTAGCCGGCGCGGGCCATGAACATCAGGCCGATCTCGTCCGCCTCGGACTCCTGGGTGCGCGAATAAGGCAGGGTGATCGCGACGGTCGCGGCTGCGGCAACGGCCTGAACGATCATCGCGTTCCCGGTCGCCACGCCCAGCGCCTGCAGGCCGCCCTGCTGCACCATCTGCTGGCTCACCCGCTCGGCGGCGTGATGGGCGGCGACGTGGGCGATCTCATGACCGAGGACAGTGGCGAGCTGATCGTCGTTCTCGGCCACCTTGAACAGGCCGGTGTTGACCGCGACCTTACCGCCGGGCAGGGCGAAGGCGTTGGCGCTCTGATCATCGATGACGGTGAACTGCCACTGGGCACCGGTGATGCCGCTGACGTTGGCGATGCGCGTGCCGATGGCGCGCACCCGCTGCTGCAAGGCGCCGTCCTGGGAAACGCCGTCCTTGGCCAGGGCCTCCTTGTACGCCTGCGCGCCCGCTTGGGTCATCTCGGCATCCGAGACGAGGATGAGCTGGGAGCGCCCGGTCATCGGCGCCTGGGCGCAGGCGCCCGCCAGCAACGCACCACACCCGCATACGAACGTTCGTCGATCCATCGCGTCCCCCGCACCCTTTTCGCTGTGCTGTTTTCCCGTCCGCCCGCCGGCCATCCGCCGACGCCGCGAGCTTGATCATCCGCCCCTCATATAAGCGATGCCGCGCGCCGCGCGAACGCCCACCCCGGCGCGACGCGCGGGTCGTGTGCTCGGCGCGGACACCTTTTTCGCCAGATCCCGACTTGCGCCCTCGCCTGCGCCCTCTTTCGTCATGGCCGCATCTGTTCCGACCATCCACGACGTTCAAGCGAGCCGGCGGAGGAATTATTGCTCACCTCACTTCATGACGCCTCTTTGACGGGATCGTGCGTGATGTCACTTCAGGTGGGTGCTCGGAGTGGGCGCCACCAACGCACGGCAGTAGAGGGCCATGCCGAAGGTTGCAACAGTTCTCGCTGTCACCATCTTGGTGGCCGGGTGCGCGGGAGCGTCGAGCACCTATGGCCCCGATGGTAGGGAGGCGTTTTCCATCGACTGCTCGGGAATGGCCCTCACTTGGGGAGCGTGCTACGAGAAGGCAGGTGATCTTTGCGGCACTCGTGGCTACGCGGTGATAGGTCAGGGTCATGATCAAGGAGGGATCGCATCGGTAAACCCCAGCGGAGGCTTCGGCGGATCAGCGATAAGCAGAAGTCTCCTGATTGAGTGCAAAGTCTGATCTGGGATGGCCTTTTTTGCAGCCCGTACCTCAAGTCTCGCCGTTCAGTTGCTGAGGCGTCGCGTTGGTCACGCCATCCACTGACCACGACCATCAGAAAGAAAGACACTCTCCGCTCACGGTCCAGCGATGCGGGCTTCGCCGGAGAGGGGGGGGAATTCGGGGTCGTCGTGATCCTCGCGGCGGACGGCGGGATTGTATTTCAGGCAGTTGGGAACGCAGGCGCATTCGGCGCCGATGCGCACCGGAGCGATCCGGCCCTCGTCGCGGAGCTGGTAAAGGCGCGGCACCACCTTGTCGCGCAGCGTCTCGGGATCAATGGTGTTGACGTAAATGCGCGTGCCGCCCTCGAAGCCGGCGGGGTTGGAGATGCGCCACTTGATCAGCACCCGCCAGGGCATCGGCGTATCCGCGTCCGGCGGCTTGTAGTGCCATTCCTCGTTGCAAGGGATGGCCGCGCCCATCGCCGCGTGGCAGGCGTGAACGAGGTCGGAAACGCCACGGAGCTGCTCGGCCGAATGGTTCCACGGCTGGCTGCGCTCGCCCTTCGAATAGATCTCCAGCGTCGGAAAGCGGTGGCCGAAGCCGGCGAAGGCGATGGCGTGGGCGTTCTCGGCGAAGACAAGGTTGTGATAGGCGGCGAAATTGACCGCCGCCTCGTTGTAGATGTTGGGATTGGCCCGGGCGAGGCGGATTTCCATGTCGTTGTAGACGCCGCGCTCGTCGATGGCGACGAGCTGCTTGTGCAGATGGTCGAAGGAGGCGCCGGCCGGCTGCAGCCAGTTCTGGAACACGGCGACGTAGCGCACGTAGCGATTGGCGAGGTAGATGTCGCGCATGGCGTCGACGGTAAATCGCGTGTAGTGGTAGTGCTCCTCGGCGCTTAGCATCCCCGACGAGCACAGCTCGCTCGTGTCCTCGGCGCCGTCGACATAGTGCCGCCGGCCAATGATCAGCTCGTGGCCGCCGCCGAAAAACGCGCTCGCCGCGGCGAGCTTGTCCTCGGACGAAATGGCGGCAACCGCGTCGTCGGCAAGCCCGGAAAACCGCATGCGGCTCTCGATCACGTCGAGGACATGGCGCCGGCCGGCCTCGCTGGCGAGATAGGCGGCCATGCGCGCGGCGATGGTCTCGGGCAGCGAGTAGCCGAAGTTGCGCTGCCAGTAGTCCCACGAGACGATCTCGAACAGGTTGGGAACGCGGCGGAACTCGGCGATCGTATCGAACAGCTCGCGCGCGTGCAGGTTCTTGAGCGTCCGCCAGCCGGACGCCGTTTTCGTCAGACGTGCCTTTTCCGGTGGCGTTTCCAGCAGACGACGGCGACAGAAGGCGCAGTGGGCGTCGTGCTTGGCCGGATCGATGCTCACGCCGGAGCGCAGGTGATTGCCCAGCGGGCGATGGCCGCGACCGGGTACGGTCCAGACCTCGGTGCCGGTAAACGGGTTCATCTGCTTGACGGTGCCGTCCGGCATGCGCATCAGGAAATTGGTCGAGGGCATCATCTCCGGAAGCATGGGCTGTCCTTAACCTGAAGCGCCGGGGAACCTAAGGCGCCGATAAAGCGCTTGTGGCAGCCGCACCCAGGCCGGGTGGCGCGGCCATTTCCGCGAGCGCGATCGCGATGAACTGCCGGGCGTCCGCGTCCCAGCGAAAAGCACCGATGGTCCCGGCGCAGCCGCATGCAACGGCGGCGATCACCCAGATCAGCCGCGGATCGAACACCCGCTCGGCATCGCGCGGCGATGGCGCCGCCGGTCCGTCGGGATGCGAATGGTAGTGACCGACGATGCTCCACCGGCTCTCACGCAACCGACGATGGGCGGCAAAGAGCGCCGCGGGGTCGATCTCGAAGGCGCGCGTGCGCGGGGGTGGCGCCGTGTTCGCCGTGGCCATGATCTCGTCAACGAACACGTCCCCGCGCTCGCCGTCGGGCGCCCGCCCGATCAGCAGACCGCAGCATTCCTGCGGATAGGCGGCAGCGGCGGCGCTGGCGATCTGCCGCAGAGCGCCGGACGGCAGGTAAATCATCGCCGCGCCGTCACGGCCTGACCAAAAGGGTGCCGAGGACGCGTCCATTTGCCGTATCGACGATCACAATGCGCTCGCACAAACCTGATGGGCCGGTGCGGACATAAAGGCGTTCGCGATCGGGCCGCATCTCGACCACCGAGCATCCGTCGGGCAGGGACAGGCGTACGTCACCGAAACCAGAGCCGGCGGCCACAGGAACGCCGACGGTGGGACTGGCAGGAGGATTGGCCGTAGCTTCGGTTCCGGCTGTCTTCGTCTGCTGCAGTTTCGTGTAGAATCCCCAGGCGAGAACGGCGATGCCGACCACGATCAAAGCACCAAGACCAAAAACGAGCGATTTGAGCGCTTGCATGCAAGGATGTCCACAGCCGGTGGCTCAATGAATTCGACGCATCCCACTTACACCGTCGTGGTCGATGCCGACAAGTCGGGATCCCGCCTTGACCGCTTGCTGGCCGATGCTACGGACGATTTCTCGCGCGTCCGCATCCAGGCGCTGATCGCCAGCGGGCTGGTGCTGCGGGCAGACGGAGAAGCCGCCCTCGATCCGTCCGAGCGGGTCCGGCCAGGCGAGACGTTCGCCGTCTACGCGCCACCACCGACGCAGGTTGTCGCAACGCCCGAGCCGATGCCCCTGTCGATCGTCTACGAAGACGCCGTGCTGATCGTCGTCGACAAGCCGGCCGGCCTAGTCGTCCATCCAGGGGCGGGAAACTGGACGGGAACGCTGGTCAATGGCCTTTTAGCCCACGCGTCCGGCGGCCTGTCGTCGGTCGGGGCGCCGCTGCGTCCCGGCATCGTCCACCGCCTGGACAAGGAGACCAGCGGCCTTATCGTCGTTGCCAAGACCGATGCCGCGCATCACGCGCTGACGGCGCAGTTCTCCGCCCATACGGTCGAGCGCGCCTACCGGGCCGTCGTATGGGGCGATCCGAAGCCGCCGGTGGGCCGGATCGACAAGCCGATCGCCCGAAGCCGGATCGACCGCAAGAAGATGAGCACTGCCGGCGGCGAAGGCAAGCGCGCGTGCACCGATTACCGACGGCTTTCCAGGTGCGGATCGCGGGCGAGCATGATCGAGTGCCGGCTGACCACCGGGCGGACGCATCAGATTCGTGTGCACCTCGCCTCGATCGGCTATCCGCTGGTCGGCGACGCGGTTTACGGCGGCCGAACCGCCCGCCACTGCCCCGCCGCGTTCGAAAAAGGCGGAAGCAACGGCGGATCCCGCCACGCCCTTCACGCGTTTTTGATAGGGTTTCGCCATCCGACGAGCCAGAAGATGCTGCGATTTTTTTCGCCGCTTCCACGCGATATCAATGAGTTAATCCGTTTATTAGAGTCTCTGTAGCGAGGACTATACCGAACCTTCAAGCTCAGTTATTGTTTCTCCCATAAGGACGCTCCGCGCGAGTCCGTGCGGAAAGGAGGGTCAAAGGTCATGACGGCATGACCCTCTGGTGTAAGGAGTAGCCAATGTCGGGCCCCGTGTTCGATATGAGCATGTCGCCGGATCGCAATCTCGCTCGGTATCTGCAGAGCATTCGCAGGTTTCCGATGCTGGAGGCATCTGAAGAATATGAGCTGGCGAAGCGGTGGGCAGATCATGGTGACGAACAAGCTGCGCACACGCTGGTGAACAGCCATCTTCGCCTGGTGGCGAAGATCGCCATGGGTTATCGCGGCTACGGTCTGCCGATCGGCGAGCTGATTTCCGAAGGCAACGTCGGGATGATGCAAGCGGTCATGCGCTTCGATCCGAGCCGCGGATTCCGCCTCGCGACCTACGCGATGTGGTGGATTCGCGCCTCGATCCAGGAATACATCCTACACTCGTGGTCACTGGTGAAGATGGGAACGACGGCGTCGCAAAAGAAGCTGTTCTTCAACCTGCGCAAGCTTAAGGGGCAGATGCAGGCGATCGAAGACGGCGATCTGTCGCCGGAGCACGTCACCTCCATCGCCATCAAGCTGAACGTTTCGGAACATGACGTCATCCAGATGAACCGCCGCATCGGCAGCCCGGACACGTCGCTGAACGCGCCGCTGCGCGAAGAAGGCGAAGGTGAATGGCAGGACTGGCTGGTCGATCAGGACGACAGCCAGGAAACCCAACTGGCCGGGCATGAGGAGATGCACAGCCGCCGCGAGCTTCTCGCCGGCGCCATGGGCACCTTGACCGAGCGGGAACGGCAAATCCTCGCCGAGCGGCGCTTGAAGGACGATCCGACGACCCTGGAGCATCTCAGCCAGCGCTATGGCATCTCGCGCGAGCGCGTTCGCCAGATCGAAGTGCGGGCGTTCGAGAAACTGCAGAAATCGGTAAAGAACGCCGTTATCGACCAACGGCTGGCCCACTGACGCCGGCACCGCGCATCGCAGGCCGCGATCGTCTCATTGGAAACCGGGGTGGCCTGCGTGCGCTCCCGGGCCCGCGGGCGGTGACGCTCGCAAATACGGCCCAGGGTCCCTTCCCGCCGCTGTTCGCGTGGTGCGCCTGCCAGCGCGTCACCGGGCCTCGGCTTTCGTTTCGCAATTTACCTGCGGTCCCCAGTCGTGCATCAACCGCTGTTGCTGTTCGCGCAGCTTGTCGCGCCGCCGCTTGGATTCGATGTCGGCGAACGTCTGCATGACCACCGGCATGATCGCCAGCAGGACCCATCCAAACGCCGCCGCACCGAACATCGCGGCGAACATGGTGATCGTTCCCAAAAGATCGTGCACGAGGTCGATGTGCCGTCCATGCAGGACGAAATCGGGCAGAAATGGAATGATACCGGCGATATTCGCACCGCCGACGGCGTAGGTCGGCAACTTCTCCACGCTACGATCGATCACGACGATACTGAGCGTCGGCAGGAGCCCAAGCGCCACCGCGACGGCGGCAAAGGGAACATATGCCGCGAGCATGACGAAACAGACGAGACAAAAAATCCAGCGCAGTGAATTTCCGCGCGAAGGCGCTTTCGCGAGCTTCTTCTTCGCGGACACACCACTTTTTTTCGTCGACTGGGTCACGGCGCGTCTCAGCGAAGCGTACAGACGAGCGTCAAGCTGAGTGACAGCAGCGCGACGACACATCCGATTACGCCGGCCGATCGCACGCCGGTCTCGTGCGCCGCTTGTTGTCTCTGCTCCGTACTCTGTTCCATCCGCGCCAGTTCGGCGCCGGCGCGGGCATAATCACGCTGTGCCCGCTCGAACCCCGCGCGATCGCGACTGCGACGCTCCGGATCATTGAGCAGCGCATGGACGCGAATCAAATCGCCCTTCTCAATCGCCGGGCGCAAATTCTGCTCGAGCGTTCGCCGGGTCTCGCGATGGCAAAAGCTGGCGATCACCGGCTGCAACGAGCGGACGATCCATGCCGCGAGCTTGGGCGTGCGCGTCCCTGGATAACGGGCTTGCAGCCAGGCATAGACGTTGAGCATTGTTGTTCCCGAGACGATCGGATCGGTGTTGCCAAGCTCGTCGAGCAGGGAGGTGGTATCCTCGGGGCAGCGAGCCGCGATGAACGCGGCGATATGCCTGTCGATCGGTCGCCCATTTGCTCCGTCCGCCACCGCTTCCAGCGCCGGGAGAAGCTCCGCCAGGGTACAGACCCGCTGCCTGCGCACCTGTGGGCTCAGGCAGGGAAGTGACGGATTGGACTCATAAAGGCATCGCTCAATGCCGAATCCCGGCGCATGGTTGGTCAGATGGCGCGTTAGCCGGGAACTCGCTTCGATGCGCCGCTCGTCCCGGGGGCCGGCCGCCGGCCGAACACGAAACCAATCGGTGACGAGTTCAAGTTTGACGATCTCCGCGAAGTCTTGAATCGGCTGGTTGTTGATGAGTTGATTGGCCAGCATGGTGCCAAAACCGTCACCAGCGAAGGCGTGCCCGCGGTAGCGTATCGGCGCTTCCGGATCGAGCAGCATCGTGGCGTGCGCGAGCAGGAAATCGTCCTGGTTGCCGCGCCCTCCGCGAGAAGATCCCGGCAAAATGGCAGCAAGATCGGCCAGCCGCTTCGCTGTTATCGGATCATGCAGACTGCGCCGGATCCAGCCATCGAGGGCGCCGCTACGAATTGCCGCCACCGCCTCGGGCACGCGCCGGACCAGCGCGGCGGCAAGCGTTCGCAGGTTGTTATAGGGCTGGTCATGCAGAACGAAGGGCGATTCGGGTGAGGGCACGGGACGCGCCACCCGGATGGCAACTCTGCGAAGATCGAGCCACGCCGCGAGGTCGGCAAGCGTCCAGCGCTCCTGCGCCTCATCGGCCAGCATGCCGCGCAGCGGTTCCACGAGCGGCAGCGGTATGCGCGTTCCTTCGGTCAGGGCGAAATAGCTTCCGCGTTCGATTTTCGCCGCGAGCAGGGCCTCGGGATCGTGGTTCCTCGCCGGATCACAATCGCAGGCGACAGCGAACAAGGTGACCCCCAGGGCATAGATGTCATCGGCAATGCTGCCGTCGCCGCGCCCGACCGGATCCGCCATGCCCCGCTCGATCGTTTCATAGGCGATGGGCTGATCGTAGCCGGCGGGTCCGGCAAAGCCATCGCCAAGGGCGGACTCACTCCCATCGGCCAACAGCCACCAGACGTTGCCGCGGCGGATGCCTCGGTGGGCCGCCTGGCTGTCCGCGAGCACCTGCAGCGCTTGCACGATCGGCGCAAGGAACCGGCGCACGCGTTCGGTATCGCTGGCTGCCCCCGCGCGCTTGGCCAACAGATGGCTGACAGGCCCGCCTTGCGGGCGCTCATAGATAAAGGCGAAGCGCCGCTCGCTATCGCGCCAGTCGACCGGGCCAAAGTCGACCAGGGTGAGCAGCCCGGCCTGCGGACGGGTGACGAAAGCCGCGGCAGCATCGTAGCGAATCGGCAATTCAGTGTTGCAGACGAGCGCGAACAAGGAGCGATCCGGAGTCCGTCGATCGCGCGAGACGTACCCCGCGGCACTCGGGCGATCAAACGCATGCAGGCAAACGCTGGAATCGATTTCGAAGCGGTCGGCGAGCACCGCCACGTGGCCGTTGGCAGCGGGTGTCTCGTGCGCGCTCTGCGTATCCTCCGATGCCATGCGAAGAGTCCTCGGCCACGGACGCGTTCGTCACGTCGGGCCCGAGAATATGCGATGAGGATTGCCGAAGACTTAAAAGCGCCTGTCGTCGACGCGCTTGCCAGCGCCGGTGTGCAGCCTCTAATGGAGGGGTGCGCGCGCCGTCGTCAGACAGACGGAGCGTGTTGCTCTTATTTCGTGACTTAGGGGAAGACGCCGCCAATGCGCCTTAACGTCGCCATTCAGATGGATCCGATCGAAGGCATTAGTATCGATGCCGATTCCACCTTCGCATTGGCGCTCGAGGCCCAGCGCCGCGGCCATTCGCTCTGGCACTATCTGCCGAAGGACCTGACGTTCTCCGCGGGATCGGTTTTCGCTCGCGCCCGTCCACTGTCGGTGCAGCGCGTCAAGGGCGACCACTTCCGCCTCGGCGATGAGAACATGCTCGATCTCGGCAGCCTCGATATGGTGTTGATGCGCCAGGATCCGCCGTTCGACATGGCGTACATCACCCTGACCCACGTCCTGCAGCATATCCATCCGAAGACCCTCGTGCTCAACGATCCGGTCGAGGTGCGCAACGCGCCGGAAAAGCTGTTCGTCACCCATTTCCCCGAGTTGATGCCGCCGACGCTGATCACCTCGGACCGGGCAGCGATCCGTGCCTTTCGCGAAGAGCACGAGGACATCATCCTCAAGCCGCTGTTCGGCAACGGCGGCGCCGGCGTATTTCACGTCGACCCCGAAGACGACAATCTGAACGCCCTGCTCGAAATGTTCACCCAGTTCTACCGCGAGCCGATCGTCATTCAGCGCTACCTGCCGGAGGTCCGCGACGGCGACAAGCGGATCATCCTCATCGACGGTCGGGCGGCCGGTGCGGTCAAGCGCATCCCGAAGGCCGGTGAAGCCCGCGCCAACCTGCACGTTGGCGCCCGGGCGGAAAAATCCTCGCTGACGTCGCGCGATCGGGAGATTTGCGAGGCGATCGGCCCGGATCTCAAACGCCGGGGGCTCGTTTTCGTCGGTATCGATGTCATCGGCGACTACCTGACGGAAATTAATGTCACCTCGCCGACGGGAATTCAGGAAATCGGCCGCTTCGATGGCATTTCGCTGGAATCGCAACTCTGGGACGCGTTCGAAGAGCGCTGGCAGAGCAGTCGGGGTTAGCGGACGGTCGGGGTTGGCGGAAAGAGGATGTCATGGCGCTGAAACTCGCCACGCGCGAATATGGCGACGGACCGCCGCTGATTATCCTGCACGGCTTGTTCGGCTCGGCCCAGAACTGGCATTCCATGGCCGAACGTCTGGCGGCGACGTACCATGTCGTGACCTGCGATCTGCGCAATCATGGCGCCTCGCCGTGGTCGGAGCAGATGACCTTCCCTGAAATGGCGGATGATCTCGAGACCCTGATCGAGGCGCGCGGCCTGTCGCCGGCCAGCGTGCTCGGCCACAGCGTCGGCGGCAAGACGGCGATGCTCACCGCGCTGAAGCATTCGGATCTCGTCGAACGGCTGATCGTCGTCGATATCGCCCCGGTCGACTACGAGGCGCCGTTTCTAGCGTACGTTCGCGCGATGCAGGCGGTCGATCTTGCCGCCGCGACGCGGCGCTCCGCCATCGACGAACAACTCGCCGAGGTCGTCCCCGACGCCGCCACCCGCCTCTTCCTGTTGCAGAATCTGATCGAGCGGGACGGTCGGGCCGACTGGCGGATCAACCTCGCCGCGATCGCCGCCAACATGGATCGCCTCCTCGGCTTTCCCGACGTCGCGCAGTTCGGCTACGACGGCCGCGCCCTGTTCCTCAGCGGCGCGGAGTCGGACTATATTGCGCCCCGTTACTACGGGCGGATTTTCGAGCTGTTTCCCCAGGCCGAGTTCGCCCGGATCGACGACGCCGGCCACTATCCGCATGTCGAGCAGCCGGAGCGCTTTCTCGCCAGTGTCGTCGACTTCCTGGAGAGCGCCTACGCCTGACCGCTGCCATGGCGACGGCCAGCGCCCGACGGCGGGTACGGACGGAATGACGGGCCTTGCCATCGCGCGGCGGTCTCGGACAAGGTGGGGGGCATGGTGAGGAACGACGCGCCGTCCGCATCCGGCTCCCGCATCGTCGCCGTGCTGGGACCGACGAACACCGGCAAGACTCACTTGGCGATGGAACGCATGCTGGGCCACGCGTCCGGCATGATCGGCTTTCCGTTGCGCCTGCTCGCCCGGGAGAACTACGACCGGGCGGTTGCGGTCAAAGGTGCGTCGCGGGTCGCGCTGATCACCGGCGAAGAAAAAATCGTCCCGCGCGATGCGTCGTGGTTCTTGTGCACGGTCGAATCCATGCCAGTCGACCGGCGCGTCGCCTTCCTCGCCATCGACGAGATCCAGATGTGCGCCGACCCGGACCGGGGCCATCTGTTCACCGATCGCCTGCTCCACGCCCGCGGCGAGCTTGAGACGATGTTCATGGGCGCTGAGACGGTCCGCCCGCTGCTCCGCCGCCTCGTTCCCGAAGCCGAGTACATTTCACGCCCGCGCTTTTCCAGGCTGACTTACGCCGGATCGGTCAAGTTGACCCGGCTGCCGCCGCGCAGCGCCATCGTCGCCTTCAGCGCTGCCGACGTCTACAGCATCGCCGAACTCGTCCGGCGCCAACGTGGGGGCGCGGCGATCGTGCTGGGTGCGCTGAGCCCGCGCACCCGCAACGCCCAGGTCGCGATGTACCAAGCGGGTGAGGTCGATTACCTCGTCGCCACCGACGCGATCGGCATGGGCTTGAACATGCAGGTCGAGCATGTCGCCTTCGCCGCCACGCGCAAATTCGATGGCCGCGCGCCGCGCCCGCTGGCGCCGGCGGAAATGGCGCAGATCGCCGGACGCGCCGGACGTTACACCAAGGACGGCAGCTTCGGGACGACCGCCGAGATCGGGCCGCTCGACTCCGATCTCGCCGAGCGGATCGAAACCCACCGCTTCGATGCGCTCAAGGCCCTGCAATGGCGCAACACCGAGCTGCAGTTCGCCTCGATCGCCGCCTTGAGAACGAGCCTGGCGCGATTGCCGCTGCGCTCCGGTCTGGTGCGCGCGCGCGAGGCCGACGACGAGATCGCGCTCGGCCACCTCGCCGCGGACGCCGAGATCGCCGCTTTGGCCCGCGGACGCGAGGCCGTCGGATTGCTGTGGGACGTCTGCTGCATTCCCGATTTCGGTAAGGTAACCGGTGAAGGCCACGCACGCTTGCTGGCGCAAATGTATCGCTTTCTCGCCGGTACCGAGACCGGCAGCGCCGGGACGCTGCCGACCGACTGGGTCGCCCGCCAGGTCGATCGGATCAACCGGACCGATGGTGATATCGAAGCCCTGATGCAGCGCATCGCCAATATCCGCACATGGACCTACATCGCCCATCGCGGCTCCTGGCTCGCCGATGCAAGCGGATGGCAGGAGCGCACGCGCGCCATCGAAGACAAGCTCTCCGACGCTCTGCACCAGCGGCTGATCCAGCGCTTCGTCGATCGGCGCACCGCCTCGCTCGTCGGTCGCATGCAGCACCGCGGCGCCCTGGCGGCGGCGGTCAGCGGCGAGGGCGACGTTCGTGTCGAAGGTCATTTCGTCGGCAAGCTGGACGGTTTTCGCTTCACCATCGATCCGAGCGTGACCCGTAGCGGAACACGCGAAGCCGGACGCGCGATCACCACGGCGGCGATGCGGGCATTGAGCACGCCGATTCGCCGACGCCTGGAGCAACTCGAGACCGACGACGACGATGCCTTCTGCCTCGCCGACGACGGCGGCATCCTTTGGCACGGCGCGCTCGTCGGCCGTCTGAGCCGGGGTGCCGACAGTCTCGCACCCGGGATCGAACCGTTCGGCGGCGACCTCTTGGAGGGAAACGCGCGGCTGCGACTGTGCGCCCGGCTTGTGCGTTTCGTGCACGCGCGGCTGCGCCAGACGCTGGCGCCGCTGTTTCCGTCCGATCACGATGGTGAGATGAGCGGCGCCGCCCGCGGCCTGCTGTTTCAGGTGGCGGAAGCCTTGGGCGCCCTGCCGCGCGCACAACTGACGATACCACCCGCGGCGCTCGCCGCCTCCGACCGCAAGGCGCTCGCCGCCCGCGGCCTTCACTTCGGCCATGACTGGCTCTACTTCGCGAGTTTGCTGAAAGCGCGACCAATGGCGACGCGCGCCCTGCTATGGCGGATTCATGCCGGTGCCAGCGTTCCCGCCGCACCCGCCAGGCTTGGCAAAGTCTCGCTTGCGGCACCGGCCGGTGTGCCGGCGGCATACTGGTCAGCGACAGGCTACCGCCGGTTCGGCGCACGAGCCGTTCGCATCGACGCCGTCGAGCGGCTGTCCGCCCATGCGCGACGCCGCGCCCGCGACGGCCGGACGGTTATCCTTGCCGATTTCGCCCGGCCTCTCGGCTGCAGCGCGGCCGATCTACCGGAGATCCTGCGTGCGATCGGCTACCGGATGACCACGGCGGAGGACGGCACCCGTCTCGTTGCGGTGACGCGTCCGCGGCGGGCATCGCACCATCGAGCCGCGGCGGACGGTGCTCAGCGTCCTTCGGGCCACTCGCCCTTCGCAGCGCTCGAAACCCTGCGTTCGGCGCGATGAGTCCGAGCGAACACCTGCGTCTCGACAAGTGGCTTTGGCACGCGCGGTTTTTCAAGAGCCGCACCCTTGCCGCAAGCATGTGCGCCACGGGGCGAATCCGCGTCAACGACGTGCCCATCGCCAAGTCGCATCACGCAGTTCGTCCCGGCGATGTCCTCACCTTCGCCCTCGGGCCGCACATCCGGCTGATTCGCGTTCGCGCGCTCGGCACCCGCCGTGGCCCCGCGAGCGAGGCACAGACCCTCTACGAGGATCTTGCCCCGCCGCTGCACGAACTCGCGCCACCGGCAGCGGCAACGGACCATCTCAACGCCGCGCCGCCGGAGCGGCCCGCCGGCGCCGGCCGGCCGACCAAGGCCGACCGGCGCGCGATCGAACGGCTGCGCGGCGCCGACTGATCGGTCGCAGCGCAAAAGCCCTGTTCAAGCTGTTGTTGAGCACATGCAACGCATTATGTTACCCAACGTCATGCTTGAACGATTGATGGCGTTGTTCGACGACGCCGATTCCAGGACCGAAGCGCCGGAGCAGGCCGACCCGTTGCAGCGGGCGGCGGCGGTGCTGCTCGCCATCGCCGCGCGCCTTGACGGCACGATCGCCCCGGTGGAGCGCGACCGCATCCGTATCCTGCTGCGCGATCGGCTGGGGGTAAGCGAGGTTGAAGCGCTGCTTGATACCGCCGAGCGCGACGCGGCCAACTCCACCGATTTCTTCGGCGTAACACGGGTGATCAACGACCGTTCCGACGCGCAGGGACGGATCGACGTGATCGAGATGTTGTGGGATGTCGCCTACGCCGACGGCGTGGTCGACGATTACGAAGCCAATCTCGTCCGACGCGTCGCCGGCCTGCTCCATGTGTCCGATCGTGACGCGGGCGAGGCGCGCAAACGGGTCATCGAACGAAACAAATGAACTGCGCCGATGCGGCTAATCAACCGGTCCGGGCCGGGCGCCGCGATCGTGACGGAGAAAAAGGAGGGCCGAAATGACCTATATCGTTACCGAGAACTGTATTCGATGCAAATACATGGATTGCGTCGAAGTTTGTCCGGTCGATTGCTTTTATGAAGGCGAGAACATGCTCGTCATTCACCCTGACGAATGCATCGACTGCGGCGTTTGCGAGCCTGAATGCCCGGCGGAGGCGATCGTCCCCGATACCGAGCCGGGACACGAGAAATGGCTTGAGCTGAATACGCAATTCTCCCTGACCTGGCCGAACGTCACGCGCAAGGGGGAACCGCCGACGGACGCCGACGACTGGAACGGCAAGCCGGGCAAGGAAGAATTCCTGAGCAGCAACCCCGGTTCGGGAAGCTGATCTTCGCCGCACACCGTCCGCCGGCCGGCCTCCGCGCCCTTTGCGGGGCCGGCAGTTGCCATGCCCCCATGCCGTAGACAAATGGCCTTCCTTGTGCTCGCTAAACAGGCAAATGACAGCCTATATCACCGAAACTGCACTCAAGGTTTGAATTTTGCTGCGCACGCGTGGTATAAAGTAAGACTGCTGGTTTTCGACCAGCGAAGTCGGATCGCTAGGAGGAATGGCCTCCCGGGGGTGGCGACCGCAATAATCTGGACGGGTGCTCGTCAAATCCAAATCGCTCCTTAGCCAGCTTCTATTGATCCTTTTTCTAGGACAATTAGTCGTACACGCGGGCACCTTCAACGCTTTTGGAGAGAACGGAGACAATGCGGGAAGAAATGGCCTTCGGCTCTGGTGACTATGTTGTCTACCCGACGCATGGCGTAGGCAAAGTCATCGGTATCGAAACCCGGGAAATCGCTGGACAAGAACTCCAGCTCTTTGTCATCGCCTTCGATCGCGACCGAATGACGCTGCGCGTGCCCATCGGCAAGGTTTCGCACGCGGGTCTGCGACGGCTGAGCACACGTAAAGTGATGGAAAACGCACTAACCAAGCTGAGGGGACGAGCCCGTATCAAGAAAACGATGTGGAGCCGGCGAGCCCAGGAATACGAAGCGAAGATCAACTCGGGAGACCCGGTCTCGATCGCCGAGGTCGTGCGCGACCTTTATCCGAACGTCGGCCAGCCCGATCAGTCGTTCAGCGAACGGCAGATCTATGAAGCAGCGTTCGATCGCCTAGCTTGCGAACTGGCGGCCCTTGAATGTATCGACAAGGAAGCTGCGACCGGCAAGCTCGAAGATCTCTTGAGCGCCGCCTGATCGATCAACCGGCGGCGCCTGGCCCCTGCAGGCGCCGGCCGGAGGCGACGGATTGTCGACGATGACCGAAACGACCGTTTTCGCGATGCTGCCGGAAGGCCGTCGTAATTGGGCTGTTGCGTCGATACTCGGCGAGGTCGGTCGTCTCGGCGCGCTTCACGCGCTGCTGCGCTCGCGCATCCAGCCGGACGATAATCTCATCTATCTGGGCAATTTTCTCGGTCGCGGCGACGTTGCCGCCACCGTTCACGAGATGCTGCTGTTCCGGCGCGAGCTGATGGCACGCCATCTCGATCCCGTCCACGGCGAAATCGCCTACCTGCGCGGCAGCCAGGAAGAGATGTGGCACAAGCTGCTGCAAATGCAGTTTGCTCCCAACCCGCGCGAGGTGCTCGAGTGGATGCTGACTCAGGGGGTTGGGGCGACGCTCGAGGCGTATGGCGGCACGGTGGCGGACGGGCGGACCGCCGCCAAACTCGGCGCGGCAGCCCTGTCGCGCTGGACCAACCACCTGCGATCTTGCATTCGCGACATCGACGGGCACGAACGGCTGATGAGCGTGCTGCGCCGCGCCGCATTTACCCGCGACGGCGTTCTGCTGTTCGTCAACGCCGGGGTCGATCCGAGCCGCCCGCTGTCGCAGCAGGCCGATACGTTCTGGTGGGGTTGCCGCGAGTTCGAATCGCTCACCGAGTCTTACGACGGCTTCAACCGCGTCATCCGCGGTGCCGACGCGCGCCGGGGCGGCGTCGTCATCACCGAGCGCATCGCCTCGCTGGATGGCGGCTGCGGCTTTGGCGGCCCGCTCGTCGCCGCGTGCTTCGATGCCACGGGCGGCCTCGTCGAGATGATCGAGGCATGAGGCATCCCCCGCCGGTCCGCCATCCCGGCTGAGTCTTGCCCGACGATGCTTGCTCGGATCATTTCGGGCGGCCAGACCGGTGTCGACCGCGCTGCCCTTGATGTCGCCCTTGCCCGGGGGGTTGCGTGCGGCGGCTGGGTTCCGCGTGGACGGCGCGCCGAGGACGGAACAGTGCCGGCGCGTTATCCCTTGCGCGAGACGCCCAGCCGCTCCTATCCGGAGCGGACGCGGCGCAACGTTGCCGATGCCGACGCCACGCTCATTCTCACCTGTGGCCCCCCAACCGGCGGCACCGCCCTGACGGCGGTCCTCGCCGAGCGGCTCGCCAAACCCTTGCTCGTCGTCGATCTGAGCGCGAAGCCCGACGCGGCCGCCGTGCGCGACTGGCTGATCCAAACGGGCACGCAGGTGCTCAACGTCGCCGGCCCGCGCGAGAGCAGCGCTCCCGGCATCCACGCTCTCGCCCGCGCGTTCCTCGATGCCGTCCTGGGCGACTGACCAGGCCCAGCCGCCGAGGCCCGCGCCCAACGATGCTCACCTCACCGCGTGGGCGCTTTTTCAAGGCGCTTCCGTCGCTTGATACGGTCGGTGGGTTGGCCGCGACCGACGCTTGCTGCCGACAGTGTGGACGTGATAGCAAGCCCTTGGATATTCGTAAAATTGGCCGTTCAGGCTCTACGTGCCGTAGCGACGAGGGGAGCGCGGGTTCAGTGCTTAGCGGCTCGCAGGAATTGTGCGCGTACAGCGCCCGCCTCGTGCGACGGTCCGGGGGCGGACAGAACTATCAGAAAGACCGATCCGCACTCCTTACGAGACGGGCGGTATCTCTTGGCCGCCGCACGCGCGCCGGTCAGCACGCAGCGTGCTTGAGAAAGCTCGCTTCAGCCACGATCCGATTCAGCCACGATCCGATTCGGGCACGATCCGATTCGGGCACGATGACGGCGCCCGGGTGAGACTGGAACGACAAGGAGGAGCCAGAAATGCCAAACCTAACGGGATCAGACGGCGTCAAGGCACTCGCTGCCGGGGTTGACGTTCCCGGCACGCCGGCAGACGACACCATAGCGGGTGATGTGCTGCGGACTGTCGGAACAGCGGTGTCGCTGGACGCGGAGGCGGGAAACGCCAACGGCACCGTCGACGGTGCTGATGGGGAGGACATCGTCGCCTTCGACGACACGCTGTTCGCGGGCGGCGGTGAAGATACGCTCGCCGGCGACGTCGTGTCCTCAGGTGGCGGTGACGTCGCGCTGGCGGTCGGGGTGGGCGAATCAGGCAAGGGGTTTTATCGCCCGACGCCGAACTTTCCCTTCTACGAGTACGCCACCGGTGGCCTCGGCGGCGACGACAACCGTTGCACGGCGTTCAACGATCGGGTTGGGGCGGGGCTCGGCGCCGACCGATTAGCCGGAGACGTGCTCGCCATCGGCGGGGATGTCGAGCTGGCCGTCTCAGTGGGCCAGGCGGAGAGCGGGGCCGATGGCGGAAACTTCAACCGCGCGTCCGCCTTCAATGACACGCTTGGAGCCGGCGATGGCGACGATATCGTCGCGGGCGACGTGCTGACAACAGGTACGGGCGCACTGCGGCTCGCATTGCAAGTCGGACGCGGCAATCCGACAGGCAGCAGGTATGGCGACAGTCGCGCCAATGGCGGTGATTATGGCATCGCAACGGCCTTCGGTGACGACGTGCACGGCGACGTCGGCGCGGATCAACTGGCAGGAGATGTGTTCCGGGCAGACGCCAGTGGCACGGTGATATTGGAGGCCCAGGTCGGCGAAGGCGGAAACGGCAATATCAACGCCGGTGGCGGACACGGCGGTTCTATGAACGGCGCCACTGCCTTCGACGATAGTCTGTTTGGCGAGGCGGGCAGCGATGTCCTCGCAGGAGACGTCATCAGCGACCGGTCGACAGGCCGCGTGTCACTCCTCGCCGGCGCGGGTAGCGGCGGCGACGTCAGCAGTGGCGGCGCCCGCGATGCTCTGCACGCGTTCGAGGACTCGGTTCGGGGAGGTGCCAGCGACGACGTGTTGGCCGGCGACGTCGTCTTGCGCGACGGAGTGCAAGACCTCTTGATCCAGGCGGAGGCCGGTGAACAGGGCGACGGTCCTCCCGCGTCCGGGGGTAATCAGTGCGCCGTCTTCGCTTTTGATGACAGTCTGTTCGGCGCGAGCGGTCGCGACACCATGGCCGGCGACGTGCTCCTTCAACACTTGGTCGGCTCTGTCACCCTCAGCGCGCTGTGCGGCACCGCGACGGCCGACTCAAACTATGGCGGCAACGGGGGCGACCGAAATGTGCTGACCGGCTTCAACGATATTTTGACCGGCGGCGGCAGCGCCGATCTTCTGGTGGGGGACGTCTACAGCGTCGACGTGACGGGCGACCTACACCTGCGGGCAGCCTCGGGCACCGCGAGTTACAATACCGTCGGCGGCGGCAGCAACCTCGCGCAAGCCTTCAACGATCGTCTCATTGGCGGCCTCGGCGGCGACACGCTGATTGGCGACGCCGCGCTTGCGGGCATCTTGGACACCTCGGGTAGCACGGTGTTGATCGCCGACGCCGGCAGCGGCGGCAGTGGATCTCCCCATGCTGTCAACGGCGAGATCATCGGATATGGGGGCGATGGCGGCGACGCCAATGAAACCCATGCCTTTAGCGATACGCTTTTCGGCGATGCCGGAAGCGACCTGCTCGTCGGAGACGTGCAGGCCACGCCACTGGACGGCACTATGAGCCTTAACGTGCTGGCAGGTGTCGCGCCTGAGAACTCTGATGGAGAGCAGAAAAACGCAGGCGATCTCAATGTCTCCCAAGCATTCAACGACGCCATGGAAGACTTTGGGGGCGCCGGCATACTCATCGGCGATATTGATCTCACCGATGGAGCCGGGTCGGTAACACTCAGGGCTGCTGCCGGCGCAGGATCGTCTCGGTCGGACTTTAGCGGAGGTGAAGGCGGCGACGATAACTCCGTCAGAGCGTTCTGCGATTCGATCTTCCCCAGTGCTGACGACGGCGACATCGGCAACCTGCTGGTCGGCGATGTGCGATCACAGGCATTTACCGGCAGCATCGGACTTGTCATCGAGGCGGGAACGGATGGCTTGGGCGGTGACGGAGGCGATGGCAATGGGGTGACTGCCTTCAACGACCTGCTGATCGTCCAACCCCGTAACGATGTGGTGGATGACCTTCTGATCGGAGATGTCTATTTCGCGTCCAGCGCGCCGTCCCTGTCGATCACAATCGCGGGCGAGGCCGGCAACAGTATCTCGGCATTCCAGGACTCCCTGTCCGGCGGAGGCGGGAACGACGCTCTGTGGGGTGACTTCTTTAATGGTTCCGGGGGTTTCCTGCCCTCAACGTTACACATCGAAGGTGATTTCGCCGGGCGCGAGCATCTGTTCGCCGATACGATCGATGGCGGCAATGGCAACGACACGCTGGCTGGCGGGCTCGGCTCGGATGTCCTGACGGGCGGTTCGGGAGCTGATCATTTCGTCTGGGACGAAGGTGACCTCACCAGGATCGCCATAACTGGAACCGTTCCGGTTGACCGGGTTACCGACTTCGGCGCGACAGATCATGACGTTCTCGATTTCAGCGGGCTGTTGGCCTCGCTTGGCTTTACTGCCGGCGACTCGGCCTCCGACTGGCTTTCGTTGCGCTCCGAAGCCGGCGCCACCGTCATTGCCATCGACGCCGACGGCACCGGCGTCGACGAGACGTTTTCCGCCGCCGTTCGCCTCGAAGGCTTCACAACGGCGCTTCCTCTCCAACAACTGATCGACGATGGCACCATCCTGATCGCTTGACCCACGCTCTGCAGTCCACCCGTCCGCCCGCAATGACAGGCGGTGATTGTGGCCGACGTCGCGCTATTCAGCCGGCGCCGCGATCGCTGACGCCGGCGCCTTCGAACGTCGCCATGCCGAGGTGACACGCAAGGGCGGCGCGGACGAGTCCGACGGCGAGCACCGCGCCGGAGGCTTCGCCGAGACGCATGTCGAGATCGAGCAACGGGCGCATGCCGAGACGGCGCAGCAGCAGACGATGGCCGGGCTCGGCGGACGCATGGGCGATGCGGCAATGATCGAGCGCATCGCTGCGTACGGAGGCCAGCGCCGCCGCGGCGGCGCTGGCGACGAATCCGTCGAGGATGACCGGGACGCGGCGGATGCGGGCGCCGAGAACCGCGCCAGCGATCGCCGCGAGTTCTCGTCCGCCGAGCCGTCGCAGCAGGTCGAGCCCGTCCTCGGCAGCGGCGCGGTGAAGCCCGACGCCCGCCGCCACCACCGCGCGTTTCGCCTCGAGCCCGGCGCCGGTCACCCCGGTTCCGGGGCCGACCCACGACGACGGTTGCGCGCCGAAGAGGCCGCAGACGACGGCCGCCGCCGAGGTCGTATTGCCGATGCCCATCTCGCCCAGACACAGAAGATCGATCGTTTCGTCGGCCTCGGCGAAACCGGCGGCGAACGCCGTGACGAATTCCGCCTCCGACATCGCCGCGGTGACGGTGAAATCACCGGTCGGACGCTCGAGTTCGAGCGGCAGAACCCGCAAGGCGACGTCGAACGTACGGCAGAGCTGATTGATCGCCGCCCCGCCGGCGCGGAAGTTTTCGACCATCTGCGCCGTGACCGCCGCCGGATAGGCGGAGACGCCCCGCTCGGCGATCCCGTGGTTGCCGGCGAAAACACGCGCGGCGACGGCGGCGAGTCGCGGTGGGTATCGCCCCTGCCAGCCGGCGAGCCAGGCGGTGAGGTCTTCCAGACGTCCGAGAGAGCCGGCCGGCTTGGTCAGCGCTGGCTCACGCTGCGCGACCTGGTTCAGAGCTTCCCCGTCTGGGGTATACACGGTCTCGAGAAGACGTCGAATCTCTGTCATCGACGCCGGTTTTTGGCAATCCTGTGTCACGATCTTCTGCACTCGCAATACGCGTTTTCTTTCCGCGGCCGTTCTCCTATAACGCAGCCCTGCTTTAGCGCATCCGCCGGCCGATCGGAAAGCTTGCCGTGGCGACTTATTCCAAACATCCGGACATCATCGACATTCCCGGTGCCGTGGGCGCCTGGTGGTGCGACCTGCGCAGCGCCACCGCCTTTCTCACCTGTCTTCCTGTCGCTCCGCGGCGACGGTGTATTGCGCCCGATCCCTCCGCCGTGCCGGCGGAGGACGGCAGCGAAGGCGATGTCTTCGACAACGGGCGAGATCGCCCTGCCGACGACCTGCCCGCCGAACTGCCCAACGACCTGCCGCGCTCCACCGCGATGTTCCCGCTCGTCGGCTGCGGTATCGGCCTCGTCGCCGCGTCGGCATTGATGGCCGCGTTCGAGATCGGATTCAATCCCCTCGCCTGCGCGCTTGTCGCGTTGGCCGTCTCAATCGTGATCAGCGCCGCCTTGCACGAGGATGGTTTGGCCGATTTCGCCGATGCCCTGAGCGGATCGACGCGCGAGCGCCGGCTATCGATCATGCGTGACAGCCGGATCGGTACCTTCGGTACGCTCGCCATCGTCCTCGGCGTTGGCCTTCGTGCCGCGATCCTCAGTGGCCTGTCCTCGTCGGAGACGGCCATGTTGGCGCTGATCGGGGCCGCAACCCTGTCCCGCGCTGTCTTGCCGGCAGTGATGCGCTGGCAGGTGCCGGCGCGCAGCGACGGCCTGTCCGCCGGCTTCGCCACGCCGAGTCTGCAACACATCGTCATCGCAACCGTCCTGGCGCTCGTTATCTGTTTCGTGACCATCGACTTCTGGCCGACGCTGATCGCCGCTGCCGCGGTCATCCTTGCCGCCCTCGCCGTCGCGCTGCTGGCACAGCGCTTGCTCGGCGGCCATACCGGCGACGTCCTTGGCACGGTCCAGGTCATCAGCGAGATCGCCGCGCTCGCCGTCGTCGCCGCGCTCGAATGAGCGGCCAAACCGTCTGGTGGTGGGTCCGGCACGCGCCGGTTCCGGACGCGGACGGAAAGCTGAACGGCCGGCGTGACGTTCCCTGCGATGTGTCCGATGATCGCGCCTTTCAGGCGTTGGCGGCGCTGCTGCCGCACGCGGCGGTGACGATCACCAGCCCGCTGCTGCGCACCCAACAAACTTTGGCCGCGATCGTCGCCGCCGGCGCCGTCCTCGCCGACCCGCTGGTCGAGGCGGACTTTGTCGAACAGAGCTTCGGTGCGTGGGAGGGCCTGCGCTGGGCGGAGATGCAGCAGCGCGATCCCGCAGCGTATGCGGCCTTCTGGCTGGACCCGACCGGCAACGCGCCGCCGGGCGGAGAGAGTTTCGCGGAGCAGATGCAGCGGACGGCCGCGGCCATCGAGCGGCTGTCGCGCCGTTTCGACGGGCACGACATCGTCTGCGTCTCTCATGGCGGCAGTATTCGTGCCGCCGCCGCGCACGCGCTGGCGCTATCCCCGCGCCAGGCCATGGGGCTCGTCATCGATAATCTCTCGATCACGCGCCTGTCGCGGCTCGACGATGGCCTTCTCGGGTCTGTCGACGCCGCGTGGCGCGCTGACTGCATCAACGCACCCTGCCGCTGGATTCGGCGCGCTGACGTGTGCTAGCGTGTCGGACGTTTCGAGACAGGGAAGCCGGTGCGTGGTTCCCTCCGCAAGGCCGGCGCTGCCCCCGCAACTGTAAGCGGCGAGATGACGGTACCCCGATGGTGCGTTTGACATCGCGGGGTTGGCCACTGGTGAGCGATCGCTGGGAAGGCAGCCGGAATCGACGAGCCCAAGCCAGGAGACCTCCTCGATACGAGACGCCTTTTGGTCCTCGGAGGGAGGATACGGCCCTGGTGCCCGCATCGTCATCGACAACGCCTGCCGCGCAAACGCTCCCGCCCATCACCCTCGTCCTCGGCGGCGCACGCTCGGGGAAGAGTACCTATGCCGAGCAGATGATCGAGGCGACCGGCGCCGGCCTCTATCTCGCCACCGCCGGGGCCGGCGATGATGAAATGCGCGAACGCATCCGCCTGCATCGCGCCCGCCGCGGCCCGCTGTGGCAGACAATCGAAGAGCCGATCGATCTCGCAGAGGCGCTCGCCCGCGAGACCCGGCCGGATCGTCCGATCCTCGTCGACTGCCTGACGCTGTGGCTTGGCAACATCATGGGAGCCGATCGTGACATCGAGGCCGCGGTGGCGTCTCTCGCCAGCGGGCTGGCGCAGCTGTCCGGTTGCGTCGTCTTCGTCTCCAATGAGGTGGGCCTCGGCATCGTGCCGCCGACCCCGCTCGGCCGCGCCTTCCGTGACCACGCCGGCCGGCTCAATCAGAAGATCGCAGCCGTGGCGCAGCGCGTCGTTTTCGTTGCCGCCGGCATTCCCCTGACGCTCAAGGACATCGCCCCGTGAAGATCCCTGCAACCATCGTCACCGGCTTTCTCGGTGCGGGCAAGACCTCGCTGATCCGCCATCTGCTGACCCATGCCCGCGGTCGGCGGATCGCCGTCGTCATCAACGAATTCGGCGATCTCGGCGTCGATCGCGAGCTTCTCGTCGGCTGCGGCGTTACGGGCTGCGCCGATGAGGACCTGATCGAGCTGCCGAACGGCTGTATCTGCTGCACCGTCGCCGATGCCTTCCTGCCGACCCTGCAACGCCTGCTCGACCGACCGGAACCACCGGAGCACATCGTCATCGAGACATCTGGCCTCGCCCTGCCGAAACCGCTGGTCAAGGCGTTCCAGTGGCCGGAGGTCAAGGCCCACGTCACGGTCGACGGCGTGATCGCTGTCATCGATGCGCCCGCCGTCGCCGCCGGACGCTTCGCCAGCGACGAGGCCGCCATCGCGGCGGAACGCGCCGCCGATCCAGCGCTTGATCATGACGAGCCGCTGCGCGAGCTGTTCGAAGACCAGCTGACCTGTGCGGACATGGTCGTGCTGAACAAGATCGACAGCCTCGATGAAAACAAGCTGGGCAAGGTCAGCGCCGAGGTCGCCGATCTCATCCGGCCGGAGACGAAGGTAGTCCTGGCGGTGCGGGGTGGCCTCGATCCGCTGGTCGTTCTCGGCATCGACGCCGCGGCCGAACTGAGCATCGACGCGCTTCATTCGCACCACGACAACGAAGAGGATCACGACCACGACGAGTTCGTCAGCTTCGTTGCCGAGCTCGGCCCCATCGAGGATCCGATCGCCTTCGAGCGACGCGTCCGCGCCGTCGCCGCCGAACATGACGTGCTGCGGCTGAAGGGGTTTCTTGACGTCCCCGGCAAGCCGATGCGCCACGTCGTCCAGTCAGTCGGCACCCGCGTCGAGCGCTATTTCGACCGCCCCTGGCAGTCAGGAGAAGCACGCCGCAGCCATGTCGTCGTCATTGCGCAAAAGGGCATCGATGAGGCGGCGGTGCGCACGGCGCTGCAAGGATGACCAGCCACGCGCCTACCGATAAAGCCGCGCTGCGCCTTCGCACCGTACCGCAAGGCTGACGGGTCCAGGCGATGCACCTTCTTGCCACCCGCCCGGGTTCGATCGCCGACGGCACTGTCGCTGTCGATCTGGGGCAGAGCCCGGGCGACATCGTCGTCCTTTCCGCCGCCGACAGCGAGCTCGCCTGCCTCGCCGCCGCGCACACCCGCCGAACCGCCGCCAATCCCGCAGTGCCCAGCCTGCGGCTCGCCAACCTCATGCGGCTCGGCCATCCGATGTCGGTCGATGTCTACGTCGAGGCGACACTGGCACGCGCGAAACTTGTCGTCGTCCGGCTGTTGGGCGGGCGCAGCTACTGGCCCTATGGCGTCGAGCAGGTCGCCGAGGTTTGCCGCGCGCAGGCGATCCCGCTTGCCTTCGTTCCCGGGGACGATCAGCCGGACGCCGAGCTGGCGCGACTATCGAGCGTCGGCGCGGAAGCGCATCACCGCCTTTGGCGTTACCTCGCCGAAGGTGGCATCGAGAACGCGGTCGAATTCCTCGCCTATGCAGCCGCGCTGATCGGCGGCGCGCAGAATTGGCAAGAGCCGCGACCGTTGCTGCACGCCGGGCTCTATCAGCCGGCGGTGGGCCTGCCCGCAGCCACGGACGAGCGTCCGCTCGCGGCGATCATCTTCTATCGGGCTCTGGTTCAAGCCGGCAACCTCGCGGTCATCGATCGGCTGATCGAGGCGCTCGACGCCGCCGGCCTCGCCGCCCGAGCGATCTTTGTAACCAGCTTGAAGGACCCGCTGTCCGCGGCAATCATCGAGGCGCTTCTTGCCGACGCGCCGCCCGACGTGATCTTGAACGCCACCGGCTTCGCCGTCGCCACACCCGGTGGCGCGCAAGTTGTGGCGGGCCCCTTCGCGGCCTGCGACTGCCCGGTCGTGCAGGTGATCTTCGCCGGCTGCGACGAGGCGACCTGGCGCGAGGGCACCGCCGGCCTGCCGGCGAAGGACATCGCGATGAACGTGGCGCTGCCGGAAGTCGACGGGCGCATCATCAGCCGTGCGGTTTCGTTCAAGGGCGTTGCGCGGCGCGATGCGCTGAGCGAAATCGATCTCGTCACCTACGAGCCGGTCGCCGACCGCATCGCCTTTGTCGCCGAGCTCGCCGCCGCCTGGGCGCGGCTGAAGCGCAAGCCGGCGGCGGAGCGGCACGTCGCCATCGTGCTCGCCAATTACCCCAATCGCGACGGGCGCATCGGCAATGGTGTCGGCCTGGATACGCCGGCGAGCGCCGTGCGGGTCCTGGCTGCCCTGGGCGCCGCCGGCTACCGCGTCGAGGACGCACCCACCTGCGGCACCGCGCTGATCACCCGCCTGACCGAGGGGCCGACGAACGATTGGCGCGCGCTTCCCGGACGCGCGATCGAAGAGACGCTGCCGCGCCCGGAATACGAGGCCGCCTTCGCCCGGCTTACGGACGAGACCCGCAGCGCGATCCTCGCCCGCTGGGGCACGGTCGAGCACGATCCCTTCTTCCGGCCGGGCGAGCTCGACTGCGGGCGCTTCGCGGTGCCGGCCTTTCGCTGCGGCAACGTCGCCGTCTGCCTGCAACCGGCCCGGGGTTACAACATCGATCCGCAGTCGACCTACCACGATCCGGACCTGGTGCCGCCGCACGGCTACCTCGCCTTTTACGCTTGGCTGCGCGGCGAATTCCGTGCGGATGCGATCGTGCATCTCGGCAAGCACGGCAATCTCGAATGGCTGCCAGGGAAGGCGCTGGCGCTTTCGGCCGGCTGCTTTCCCGAAGCGGCGCTCGGCCCCCTGCCCCACCTCTACCCGTTCATCGTCAACGATCCGGGCGAAGGAACGCAGGCAAAACGCCGGGCACAGGCGGTGATCATCGACCATCTGACGCCACCGCTCACACGCGCCGAGAGCTATGGCACGCTGCGCGATCTCGAACGCCTTGTCGACGAATACGCCGAGGCGTCCTCACTCGATCCGCGCCGCTTGCGTCCCCTCGCCGACGAAATCCTGCTGCTTGCCCGCACCTCCGGGCTTGATATCGACTGTGGCATCGGCACCGACGAGGGAACGGACGATGCGCTGATGAAGCTCGACCGCTACCTGTGCGAGCTGAAGGAAATGCAGATCCGCGACGGCCTGCACATCTTCGGCGCCTCCCCCGAGGAGTCGCTGGCGCGTGACCTTCTGGTCGCGCTCGCCCGCACCCCGCGCGGATCCGGCCCCGGCGATGCCTCGCTGATCCGCGCGCTTGCCAGTGACCTCGCACTCGACTTCGATCCGCTCGCGGCCGACCTCGCGATGCCATGGGAAGGCTTAAGGCCTGACGTGCTGGACCAGGCGTCGGGCGATCCCTGGCGAACGGCCGGCGATACCGTCGAGCGGCTGGAAGCGCTCGCCGCCGCACTCGTTGGCGGCGAGATCGCCTGCGCTGAAGCCTGGGACCGGGCGCGTCCGGTTCTCGATCAGATCGAAACGCGCCTGCGCCCGGCCGTGGCGGCGTGCGGCCGTCGCGAACTCGACGGCCTCCTGTCCGGGCTCGACGGCCGGTTCGTCGCACCCGGACCGTCCGGCGCCCCCACCCGCGGCCGCCCGGACGTGCTGCCAACCGGGCGCAATTTCTATTCGGTCGATACGCGGATGCTGCCGACGCCAGCGGCATGGACACTCGGCTGGAAGTCCGCGTCCCTGCTGGTCCAGCGCCACGCCCAGGAACACGGTGAGTGGCCGCAGCGGCTTGCGGTCACCGCCTGGGGAACGAGCAACATGCGTACCGGCGGCGACGATATCGCCCAGGCGCTGGCGCTGCTCGGCGTCCGCCCGACCTGGGACGATGCCTCCCATCGGGTACTGGGATTCGAGGTCCTTCCGGCCAGCGTCCTCGACCGGCCGCGGGTCGATGTGACGCTGCGCATTTCCGGATTTTTCCGCGATGCTTTCCCCAACCTGATCGACCTGTACGATTCCGCCGCGCGCGCCGTTGCCGCGCTCGACGAGCCGGCGCAGACCAACCCGCTCGCCGCGCGCGCCCGCGAAGATGCCCGGCAACTGCGCGCCGCCGGCGCCAGCGAGGACGACGCGAAGGCACTGGCGGCAGCCCGCGTTTTCGGCTCGAAGCCGGGCGCCTACGGCGCGGGGCTACAAGCTCTGATCGACGAGGGCGGATGGCGGACGGAGGCGGACCTTGCCCGCGCCTACGTCGCGTGGGGCGGCTATGCCTACGGCGGTGCCCTGAAGGGGCGCGCGGCGCACGACGTGTTCGAAACCCGCCTCGCATCGATCGAGGCAGTGGTGCAGAATCAGGACAACCGCGAGCACGACATCCTCGATTCCGACGACTACTACCAGTTCGAAGGCGGCATGACCGCGGCGGTCCGGACGTTTTCCGGCAGCCAGCCCGCCGTCTGGCACGCCGATCATTCGCGTCCCGAGACTCCGGCTATCCGTACGCTGGACGAGGAGATCGCCCGGGTAGTGCGCGCCCGCGTGGTCAACCCGAAGTGGATCGCCGGCGTCATGCGCCATGGCTATAAGGGTGCTTTTGAGATGGCGGCGACGGTCGATTACCTTTTCGCCTTCGCCGCCACGGCACGGTGCGTGCGCGATCATCATTTCGATGCCGTCTTCGATGCCTATCTCGAAGACGATGCGGTGCGCGATTTCCTTGCCGAAAACAATCCGAAAGCGCTGCAGGAGATGAGCGCGCGATTGCTGGAAGCGCAGGAGCGCGGCCTGTGGCGACCCGCGCGCAATCACGCGTTCGATGCGCTGAGCCGGCTGGCGGGCGCAGATGCGCGCTGACCTTGCGGCGCGGCGTTGGTACGGGAGAACGAAATGAGCGAACACGAACCAGCGGTCGACGAGGATCTCGTGCGCCGTCACGCCGAGAAGATGGCGAAGAAAAAGGCGGCACGGGAGAAGATTCTCGCGACCAAGACCGAAGAGCGCGGGTTGGTGATCGTCCATACCGGCAAGGGCAAGGGCAAGACCACCGCGGCGATGGGCATGGCCGCGCGCTGCGTCGGCCATGGCATGAAGGTTGGCATCGTCCAGTTCGTCAAGGGCGTCTGGGAAACCGGCGAGCGCCGGGTGCTCGAGCACTTTCCTGAATTATGCGTGATGCGGGCGATGGGCGAGGGCTTCACCTGGGATACGCAAGACCTCAAGCGCGACATCGCCGCGGCGCGTGCCGCGTTTGAAACGGCCAAGGAGATGATCGCCGATTCGTCGTTTCGCATGGTGATTCTCGACGAGTTGAACATCGTCCTGCGCTACGGCTATCTGCCACTGGACGAGGTGCTGGAGGCGCTGAGGAACAAACCCCGCGATCTGCACGTTGTCGTGACCGGCCGTAACGCCAAGGAAGAGTTGATTGAAGCCGCCGATCTCGTCACCGAAATGAATCTTGTCAAGCATCCGTTCCGTAGTGGCGTCAAGGCGCAGGCCGGCATTGAATTCTAGATGCTTGCGCGCGGTCGGGTGAGATGATTGCTTTCGCGAACCAAAAGACGGGCTGGGTCGTAGGGAGGTTCAATTTCGTTATGCGTCATCCGTTCCGGATCATAGGCTGCCTGCTTCTCCTGTTCACCGCTGCGGCATGCGCGTCCGGCGCGCCGGCGGATATCAAGGCACAGGCGCTAGTCGATCAGTCGAAGGCAACGATCGAGCTGTTCAAGGCGCGCCCGAAGGATTCGACCGCGCTGTTCAATGCCGCACTGCGCGATGCCAAGGGCATCATGATCTTTCCTGACCTGTTCGAGGCCGCCGTCGGTGTCGGCGGCCAGGGCGGCTCGGGAGTCATGGTCACCCGCGATGCGAACGGGACGTGGGGCTATCCCGCCTTCTACCGGATGTCTGGCGGAAGCCTCGGCATCCAGCTCGGCGCGCAGTCAAGCGACGTGATGTTTCTGCTGATGACCGACAGTGCCGTCCGCTCGGTGATCAACAACCCGGCACAGTTCGCGCTCGGCGCCCAGGCGACCTTCGGCGAGCTCGGCGGCGGCAAGTCGAGCGGCACCACGCTGGGCGGCTCCGACATCATCGGCTTCACCCGCGGCTCGGGAATCTTCGTCGGTGGCGCGTTCTCGGGTGCGTACGTCAGCTCGCAGCCGAATCTCGACCATGCCTACTATCAAAATGGCGGGGCGACGCCGACGTCGATCCTCATCGACCACCAGGTCGCCAACCCGGACGCGGACGGCCTCAGGCGCGCGCTCGTGGTGCAGTAAGTAAGCCTGACGACATCGATCGGCCCCAGGGTGGGTGGGCCAGGACAGGTGGCCAGGGCGGATACACCGGTGGGCAGCGCGCGGGCCCTGATGCTGCAGGGCACCGGCTCGGATGTCGGCAAATCGCTGATCGTAGCCGGTCTCGCCCGCGCGTTTGTCCGTCGCGGGCTGCGCGTCCGGCCCTTCAAGCCGCAGAACATGTCGAACAATGCCGCGGTCACCGCCGACGGTGGCGAGATCGGCCGCGCTCAGGCGCTGCAGGCGCGGGCCTGCGGTGTGGCGCCCGCGACCGACATGAACCCGGTGCTGCTCAAGCCGCAATCCCTCGTCGGTGCCCAGGTGATCGTCCAGGGGCGAATTTTCGTCAACGCGGCGGCACGCGACTATCACGCGCTCAAGCCGTCCTTGATGCCGCGCGTGCTCGAAAGTTTTCATCGCCTCGCCGCCACGTGCGATCTGGTGCTCGTCGAAGGCGCGGGAAGCCCGGCCGAGGTCAACCTGCGCGCCGGCGATATCGCCAATATGGGATTTGCCCAGGTGGCGGGGGTGCCGGTCGTGCTCGTCGCCGACATCGACCGCGGCGGCGTCATCGCCTCGCTCGTCGGCACGTGGATGGTACTCGATGCCGCCGAGCGGACCCACCTCGCCGGCTACATCATCAACAAGTTCCGCGGCGATGCCCGGCTGTTCGACGACGGGCTGGCGGTCATCGGCGCGTACACGGGCCTGCCGTCGTTTGGCGTCGTGCCGTGGTTCGAGCCCGCCCGGCTGCTACCGGCGGAAGATGCGGTCGCGCTCGAACAGAGACGGACGATCGACCCGCCGGCGGAGTGTGACCGGCCGATCCGCATCTGCGTGCCACGCCTGCCGCGCATCGCCAATTTCGACGACCTCGATCCGCTGATCGCCGAGGCTGGCGTCATCGTCGATTTCGTTCCATCCGGCCGGGCGCTGCCGGGCGACGCCGACGTCGTCATCTTGCCCGGATCGAAGGCGACGATCGCCGATCTTTGCGCGATCCGCGATGAGGGCTGGGACATCGATCTTGCCGCGCACCAGCGTCGTGGCGGGCAGATCATCGGTATCTGCGGTGGCTATCAGATGCTCGGCCAGCGCATCTGCCATCCTGACGGCATCGAGGGGCCGCCGGGCGAGATCGACGGACTGGGCCTGCTTGACGTCGAAACCACACTTGGCGGCGAAAAGCTGCTGACAGAGGCGAGCGGGATCGAGCTTTCTTCCGGTTTACCGGTGCGCGGCTACGAGATGCATGTCGGCCGCACCGAGGGACCGGCACGGGCGCGGGCAATGTTGCGCCTCAACTCTGGTGAGGACGGTGCCGTCTCGGCAGACGGCTTCGTCGCCGGCTGCTACCTGCACGGTCTCTTCGCGTCCGATGCCTACCGCGCCGCCTTCCTTGCCGGACTGCGCCGCGGACGGGCGCCGGGGCTTGCCTACGAGGCGCAGGTCGAGACTATCCTCGATGCATTGGCCGATCATCTTGCCGCCCACATCGACCTTGACGCCCTGCTCGCCGCCGCCCACCCGATAACGCCGTGATCCCGCTTCAAGCCGGCAGCTCTGCCCCCGTAAGAGCCGGCGAAGAGGCTACGGCGTCGGCGGCAAGCCTAGCTGGGTAAAGAAATCCAGACGATCGAAGTACAGGTGATAGTCGGTGATCAGGCCGTCTTCGATCCGCCAGAAGTCGACGGCGGAAATATCGACACGCCGTCCGGTTGGAGCGGCCACGCCACCCGGCAAGTCCAGCGGGCCGGTGAACGTGCCGGTGGCATGCAGCTCGAAGCCGAGCACTTCTCCCGTCTCCGCCGTGAACCCACGGATTTCATGGGTGAAATCAGGGAGGGCACGGAAATGCATCTGCATCCATTCCCGGTACGCCTCACCGCCGGTGAACGAGCCGATCGGTGTGCGGATCTGTGCCTGAGGATCAATCATCTCGGCAACGGTATCGAGATCATGCGCGTTGAGCGCGGTGAAGAACGCCTGAGCCTGTTTGTGGAGCGACATTTCCGCCAATACCTCGGTGAGACCTCCTTCGCCCCGACGCCTCTCGTCGCGGCGTTTTGTTGGGATACCCGATACCGTGTTTATTTTACGTTATGATGCGGCGAAATCTGCCCGGCAAGATGCTCTGAGGTGACGGCGCGGCAGCGGCGCCAGCCGCGTTCAATGGGCGATCGGCAGTAGCGGCAGTTTGTGAAGTAGCCCGGTGACGATCATCTGCACCGCAATAGCAGCGACGACGAGACCCATAACCCGGGTCAGAATGCCCATGCCCGTGACCCCGAACAGCCGCTGCAGCCGCCCGCAGCTCCGGTAGATCACCAGTACCAGAACGCTACACACCAAGATGGTGGCGACGACAACCGCGTACTCGCCGAAGCTGGAGTGATCATCGGTAGCAAGGATGGCGGTGGCCATCGCCCCCGGACCTGAAGTCAGCGGGATGGCGAGGGGAACCACCGATGGATCGTCCTTGCCCTTCCCCTCCTCGTTCTCCGCCGGTGTGTGCTTGGTTCGGTCCGGCTGGGCATTGACCATGCCAAGGCCGATGAGCAGGACCACGAGGCCGCCGGCAATCTGCAGATCGGCAACGGTGATCCCGAAGAAGCCGAGCAGGGTCTTGCCGACGAGGGCGCACAGCGTGCAGGTCACGAACACCGCCGCTGCGGTCGTCAGCGCCGTACGGTTGCGTTCGGCGGGCGTCATCGCCTCGGTCATCGAGGCGAACAGCGGCGCGATGCCGATCGGGTTGAGGATCACAAACAAGGCAACGAGAAATTTCAGATGCGGGGTCACCCCCATGGTTTTGCTCCCCGCCCGCCCCCAAGCATCGCAACGTCCGAAAGCGCACCGAGAATCGATGCCGCCCGGGTTTCCGACAGCATCGCAGCGCACGCATCAAAACGAAAGCACCGCAGCGGCCTTTACGCCTCACCACCGCAAAATCCCTGGAAACGACGACGCGCAGCCGGCATTTTGTCGCCACCATGCACACCCGGACCAACGCTCTCAGCCGAATCCGTTTCGCCCTGCGCCTGCCGACAACAGCGACCGCTCCGTTTTGTCCCAGCGAGGTGCGTGGCAGCGTCGCCGTCGCCGCCTCCGCCCCGCTGCGCACCCGCCTCGCCGCATTCGTCGGCCCGGGCCTCCTCGTTGCCGTCGGCTACATGGACCCCGGAAACTGGGCGACCGACATCGAGGCCGGCGCCCGCTTCGGCTACGATCTGCTGTTCATCGTCGCGCTCACCTGTCTGGCGGCGATGCTGTTGCAGACGCTCGCCCTGCGCCTCGGCATCGCCTCCGGGCGCGACCTCGCCCAGGTGTGCCGCGACCGTTACGGACCGAGAACGCGCATCCTGCTGTGGCTGATGGCTGAAGGCGCGATCATCGCCACCGATATCGCCGAGGTCTTGGGCTCGGCGCTGGCGATCAAGCTGCTGTTCGGTCTGCCTATGCAGATCGGCATTCTCCTCACCGGTCTCGATATGCTGCTGGTGCTGGGGCTGAAGGGGCGCGGCTTTCGCCAGGTCGAGGCGATCATCCTCGGACTTGTCGCAACGATCGGGCTCTGTTTTTTCGCCGAACTCGTCCTTGCGCCACCGGACACGAGCCTGCTGGCGGCCGGTCTCGTGCCCGAGGTCAACCGCCTGGAACAGCCGGGAGCGCTGTTGCTGGCAATCGGCATTCTTGGTGCCACGGTAATGCCGCACAATCTCT
This sequence comes from Rhodospirillales bacterium, assembly GCA_016712595.1. Lineage (NCBI taxonomy): Bacteria > Pseudomonadati > Pseudomonadota > Alphaproteobacteria > Rhodospirillales > Rhodospirillales bacterium. Next base: position 1,148,668 of record JADJQT010000002.1, on the reverse strand, counting down.
ACCTCCATTCCTCGATCGTGCAGACACGCCGTATCGGCAACGGCGACGCGGGCAAGCGCGCGGCGATCCGTTTAACCACGCTCGATATGGTCGGCTCGTTGCTGCTGGCGACGGTGATTAACGGTGCGATCCTCGTTCTCGCCGCCTCGGCGTTTCACGCCAGCGGTAACGCGAACGTTGCCGACATCGCCGACGCGCACGAGTTACTGACGCCGATCACCGGCGCGGCCGCGGCGGGTGTGCTGTTTGCCGTCGCCCTGTTCACCTCGGGTCAGAGTTCGACCTTCACCGGCACGATCGCCGGCCAGATCGTTCTCGAGGGCTTTCTCGATATCAAGATCCCCTGCTGGCAACGCCGTCTCGTCACCCGTGTCATCGCCATTCTCCCCGCCCTGGGCGGCATCTGGCTGTTGGGCGAAGACTCGGTCGGCAAGCTGCTGGTGCTGACGCAGGTGGCGCTCTCGCTGCAGTTGCCGTTCGCTTTGTGGCCGCTGATCCGTTCGACCAGCGATGCGCGGATCATGGGCCCGTTCGCCAGCGGGCGTGGCGTCGCCGCCGTCGCCTGGCTGCTGTTCGCGGTGATCTCCGCGGCCAATCTGTGGCTGGTCATCGAGGCTTTCGCTTAAGCCCGTCGGTCGCGCGGTTTCTCAGTCGCGCGGTTTCGATGCCGCCGCGCGCCGTTGCCGCCAGGCCTCGATTTCACCCACAATTCCCCGCCGGAACACGAGGACGCAGACGACGAAGATGGCGCCCTGGATGATCGTCGACCACGCCCCGACCTGGGCGAAGTAGTTCTGGATGGCGACGAGAAGGAGCGCACCCGCGACCGGGCCGAGCAACGTGCCCATGCCACCCATCAGCGTCATCAGCACCACCTCCCCGGACAGGTGCCAGTGCACGCTGTTCAGCGCCGCGAGCTGAAAGACGATGGTGATCATCGCGCCGGCCAGTCCAGAGAAGGCCGCCGAGAGAACGAAGGCGACGAGCTTATACTGATCCGCCCGGTATCCGAGCGAAACGGCGCGCGCCTCGTTCTCGCGCAGGGCTGTGAGGATCTGGCCGAACGGCGAGTTGACCGTGCGCCGCAAGATCAGGAAGGAGAGAACGAAGACAACGTAGACGAAATAGTAAAGGACCAGCTGGTTGTTCAGGTCGATCACGCCCAACAGCGTTCCGCGCGGGATCGCCTGGATGCCGTCCTCGCCGTGAGTGAACGGCGCCTGCACGCAGAAGAAGAACACCATCTGCGCCAGCGCCAGGGTCACCATGGCGAAGTAGATGCCCTGCCGGCGTATGGCCAGCCAACCGAAGACAAGACCGAGAGCGGCGGCGGCGGCGGTTCCTGTCAACAGGGCGAGTTCGGTCGGCAGGCCCCAGACCTTGGCGGCGTGGCCGGTCGCATAGGCGGCGATACCAAAGAACGCCGCGTGGCCGAAGCTGATCAGACCGACGTAGCCGATCAAAAGGTTATAGGCGCAGGCAAAAAGCGCAAAGCACAGCGCCTTCATCAAAAAAACGGGATAGAGCACGAACGGCGCGACGAGGCCGAGCGCGAGCAGAACGAGCAGAACGAGGCGCTGGCTGCGTTCCGAGGACATGGATCAGGCCGCCTTGCCAAAAAGCCCGGCCGGCCGCAGCAGCAGAACGACGGCCATGATGATGAACACTGCCGTATTCGACGCCTCCGGATAGAACACCTTTGTCAGCCCTTCAACCAACCCAAGGGAAAAGCCGGTGATGATCGATCCGAGGATCGAGCCCATGCCGCCGATGACGACGACGGCAAAGACGACGATGATCAGGTTCGAGCCCATGAGGGGATTGACCGAATAGACCGGCGCGGCGAGCACGCCGGCGAACCCCGCCAACGCGACGCCGAAACCATAGGTCGCGGTCACCATCACCGGTACGTTGACGCCGAAGGCCTGGACCAGCGTCGGGTTCTCGGTGGCGGCGCGCAGGTAGGCGCCGAGCTTGGTTTTCTCGATCACGAGCCAGGTGCCGAGGCAGACGGCAAGGGAGACGACGACCACCCACGCCCGGTACTTCGGCAGGAACATGAACTCGAGCCGGTAACCGCCGGAGAGCGACGCCGGCGGCGCGTACGGCTGACCCGAGACACCGTAGACGTGGCGGAACACGCCTTCGATGACCAGAGCCAGACCGAAGGTCAGCAGCAGGCCGTAGATCGGATCGAGTCTGCTAAGCCGGCGCAGCAAGAGCCGTTCCGTCGCCATGCCGACGAGACCAACGAGCAGCGGCGTGACGATCAGAGCCGGCCAGTAGCCGATCCCGACATAGGCCAAGAGATACCAAGCGACAAACGCGCCCAGCATGTACTGGGCGCCGTGAGCGAAATTGATGATGTTGAGCAGCCCGAAAATCAAGGAAAGGCCGAGACTGAGGATCGCATAGAAGGCGCCATTGATCAGCCCAATTAAGAGCTGGCCAAACAGGGCCTGCGGTGAAATGCCCAGCATCTCGAACATGCCTTTAGGGCTCCCTGTCAGCCGCAGCCGGGGGCTCTATTTCGCAACCAGCGGGCAATTGCCCTGATCCATCGGCCGATAAGCCTCGTCACCGGGAACGACCCGCAGAATCTTGTAATAATCCCACGGATACTTCGATTCCGCCGGTGTCTTGACCTGGACAAGGTACATGTCGTGCACCATGCGCCCGTCGGCGCGAACCCGCCCGTTCTTGGCGAAGAAATCGTTGACCGGGATTTCCCGCATCTTCGCCATCACCGCCTTGGCCTCGTCGGTGCCGGCGGCCGCGATCGCCTTGAGATAGTGAGCGACCGCCGAATAAACGCCCGCCTGCACCATCGTCGGCATCCGTCCTTCATTGCGTTCGGCAAAGCGCTTCGACCACGCACGGGTCTCGTCGTTGCGATCCCAGTAAAAGCCGGTGGTCAAAACGAGGCCTTTGGTCGTCTCCAGTCCCAGACTGTTGATGTCGGAAATGAACACGAGCAGGCCGGCGAGCCGCTGCCCCGCGTCGGTAATGCCGAATTCGTGCGCCTGCTTGATGGCGTTGATCATGTCGCCGCCGGCGTTGGCGAGACCGATGACTTTCGCGCCGGAGGACTGAGCCTGCAAAAGGAAAGAGGAAAAATCCTGGTTGGGAAACGGCGCATTCACCGCGCCCAGCACCTTGCCGCCTGCCGATTCCACCGCCGCCGAGGTGTCCTTCTCCAGGGCGTGACCAAAGGCGTAATCGGCGACGATAAAGTACCAGGTATCGCCGCCGTCCTTGGTCAAGGCCTTGCCGGTGCTGTTGGCGAGCGCATAGGTATCGTACGTCCAGTGAATGCCGGTCGGCGAGCAGGCCTTGCCGGTGAGATCCGAGGTGCCGGCGGTCGAATTGAGGTGAATGCGGTTCTTGTTCTTGGTGATTTCCTGAACGGCGAGCGCCACCGACGAGGTCGGAACATCGACGATGGCATCGACGTTATCAACGTCGATCCACTGGTTGACGATCGGCGTCGCCACGTCGGGCTTGTTCTGGTGGTCGGCGAAGATCACCTCGATTGGCTTGCCGAGGACCTTGCCGCCGAAATCCTCCACCGCCATCTTTGCCGCCACGACCGACCCCGGACCGGCGAGGTCGGCATAAACGCCCGACTGATCGTTGAGAACGCCGAGCTTGACGACATCACCCGATACCTGTCCGAACGCGCTGGTTACCGTCAATACGGCAAGCGCCACGCCGGCCAGACCCTTACGCAGGAACTGCTTCACGGTTGCCTCCCTCGTTATACACCCAGATACCCTTGCAGCTTGCCCTGGTTGGCCGCCAATTCATCGTTGGCGATCATATCGACGACCTTGCCGTGCTCGACGACGTAGTGCCGGTCGGCGACGGTGGACGCGAAGTGGAAGTTCTGTTCGACGAGAAGAATGGTCAGACCGCGCCGCTTCAAGCTGCGGATCACGGCGCCGATCTCCTGGACGATCACCGGCGCAAGGCCCTCGGTCGGCTCATCGAACAGTAAGAGCCTAGCTCCGGTGCGCAGGATGCGTCCGATCGCCAGCATCTGCTGCTCGCCACCGGACAGCTTCGTTCCCTGGCTCGCCCGGCGCTCCTTGAGATTGGGGAACAACGCGTAGATTTCCTCGACGCGAAGGCCTCCGTTGCGAACGACTGGCGGCAGCAACAGGTTTTCGAGCACGGTTAGGCTGGAGAAGATGCCGCGCTCCTCCGGGCAGTAAGCGATACCGAGGCGGGCGATGCGGTTCGACGGCAGACCGATGGTCTCCCGTCCCTCATAGCGGATCGAGCCGCGCCGCTGGGCGAGAATGCCGATGATCGAGCGCATGATCGTCGTTTTGCCGGCACCGTTGCGGCCAAGCAGGGTCACCACCTCGCCCTCGCCAACGACGAACCCGGCGCCGTGCAGCACATGCGATTCACCGTAGAACGCCTGCAGGTCAGCGACCTCCAGCAACGGCACCGGCTCAGCCATGGCCGGCCTCGGAGCCGAGATAGGCGGAAATGACGTCGGGATTGCTGGAAACCTCAGCGTAGGTGCCTTCGGCGAGGATACCGCCGCGCGCGAGCACGGTGATCCGATCGGAGAGGTCGGCGACCACCGAAAGGTTGTGCTCGACCATCAAAACCGAGCGGTTGGCCGAGACGCGCTTGATCAGTCTGGCGATGCGGTCGATGTCCTCGCGGCCCATGCCGGCCATCGGCTCGTCGAGGAGCAGCAGGTCAGGATCGAGGGCCAAAGTGGTTGCGATCTCGAGCGCGCGCTTGCGCCCGTAGGCCAACTCGGCCGCTGCGATCTCGGCGTAACCGGTCAGGCCGACGTCTTCGAGCAGCGCGTGCGCCCGCTCATCGACAACGGCGAGCACCGAGACCGGGCGCCAGAAGTGAAATGAGATGCCGAGCCGGCGCTGCAGGGCGATGCGCAGGTTGTCGAGGACCGAAAGGTGCGGAAAAACGGCAGAAATCTGAAACGAGCGCACCATACCCATCCGCGCTACCGCGTGCGGCTTGGCTGCGGTGATGTCGACCCCTTTGAAGCGAATACTTCCCCGCGTCGGCTCGAGGAACTTGGAGATCATGTTGAAGCAGGTGGTCTTGCCAGCACCGTTGGGACCGATCAGCGCATGAATGGTTCCCCGGCGCACGCGCAGGCTGACATCGCGAACAGCGACAAATCCCTTGAACTCCCGGGTGAGTCCGCCGGTCTCGATGATGAAGTCATCAGTCATCGCTGCTGGCCCGATCGCCCTTGCTGACGTTTCTCGACACGCCCCGACTCCTCGGTTGTTGAGCGGTTCCGCGCAGTCGACGCAATGCAGACCTGCATTTCTGGCATATTGACCAGATTTTTTCCAGACCCGCTTGGGCGTTTATCGGTTTATTGTTTGCGCAGGTATTCGGTGCGATTTATTTTGAGACTTATCCTACTTTCGCATGTGCAATATGCACAATATATGTTTGATGCGCAGGACTTCCCGGATCGTCTGGTGATTAGCGGCGGCTAATACGACATCAGTACCGGCGTGGTCATCGAACGAAGAATCTGTCTGGTGCCGCCTCCGCGATAAAGGTAGGGGAAGCCGTAGTGGCCATGCGCCCCCATGACCAGAAGATCGATACCCTCATCACCCAGCCGCGACAACAGCCCTTCGATGACGTCGCTGTCTTGGACCCAGAGGGTTTCGCACTGCGCAATAACGCCGTGAGACGCCAAATGGCGTTGCATTGGCGCAAACGGCTCCTCGCCATACGCGTCGCGGCTATGATCGGGGTTGATTGCGAGCAGCCTCACCCGCTCGGCGCGGAGGAGGAACGGCATCGCATCGTTGACCGCTCGGGCCGCCTCGCGGCTGCCGTTCCACGCGACAAGCACCCGCGCCGCCACCGTTGGGAAGCGCCCAACGCTCGGTATGCACAACACCGGCCGGCCGCAGTTCAGCGCGATCTGCTCGATCAGGTCCGACGGAACGCTCGCCGTCCGCTCGCCATCGCGATGCTGGCCAAGCACGACGAGATCGGCATGTCGGGCGGCGAACAGCACGCGCTTGATCAGTTCGGTATCGTTGACGGTCATTGCCGTCAGCCAGTTCGTATCGATCCCCGCTGCGGCCGCGCGCCGGCGGAAAGCGGTCTCGATCCTCTCGGCCACGGTGTGCAGACTTGCCGCCGGATCACGACTCGCCGGAACCAGGACATGCGGATCGCTTTCACCGTAAAGACCGGTCAGAACGGCACCGAACGCCCGCGCGACTTCGACGGCAATCGCCGCTCGCGCCTCGCTCTGCTCGCTGCCGTCCAGATGCACGAGGAGATCACGGTAAGTCATGATCGGTTTTCTCCAGCGCGGAGTAGCGTCGGCAGGCGTGCCGACGACCCAGCGTCCAACTTTGCGTCCCCCTGTTTATCAATTCCACCGTTTTCTTGATCAACACTTCCACCCCTGGTGCCTAGACCGGCGGAGTTGACCGCGCATGTTCTTCGTTCTTTCCAAAGTGTTTGAGTTCATCGCCCATCCGTTGCACATCGTACTCGCGCTACTGTTGGGCTCGTTGATCGCAGGATGGTGCGGGGCGGGGCGGCTGCGAAGCGCGGGGATCATCGCAGCCGTGGTCCTGCTGCTTCTGATCGGCGCGTCTCCCGTGTCCGATGCAGTCATGCGCCCGCTGGAAGACCGCTTCGCGCCGCCGATGATCGAGACGCTGAATCCCACCGGCGTTATCGTCCTCGGTGGCGCGGTCGAGACCGGCGTTGTCGCCGAGACGCGCGACACGGCACCACTCAACGACCGGGCGGAACGGATGACCAAGTCGGTCGAACTCGCCCATCGATTCCCCGACATGCAGATCGTCTTCAGCGGATTTTCCAACAGCCTCGCGCCGGAGGGCCCCAGCGAAGCAGACATCGCACAACGCTTTTTCGAAGCGCAAGGGATCGATCCGAAGCGCATCCGCTACGAACGGCGCGCGCGCAATACCTTTGAGAACGTGCTGTTCAGCGAGGCACTGGTTCAACCGGCCGCTGGCGAGACATGGCTGCTGCTCACCTCCGCCTTCCATCTGCCGCGCAGCGTCGGCGTCTTCCAGGCCCTCGGCTGGCCGGTCGTCCCGTTGCCGGTCGACTACCGCACGCCGATCGGCGAGAGCCGCTTTTCCTTCGACATCGGCGAGGGCAACGAGAACCTCGATCTTGCGCTTCATGAGTGGGTCGGGTTGCTCGCCTACGATCTGACCGGCAAGACATTGCAGCTGTTTCCGGCGCCCGAGCCGCGCGGCGACGGCTGACCCCGTGCGGACCGCGCGAAGCGCTTCGGCACGCGGCCCGTCGGTACGCAGCCGGGGGATCAGGTCAATCGACGAGGAACTTGGTGAAGTAGACGTCCCGGGTCCGCGTCGGAGCGATGTGGCGGTCGACAATCGCGCGCACATCGACGCGCACGCGCTCGATACCGGCGGAACCGAAAAGATCGCGGCGATTGAGGTCACGCAGGTAGGACTGCACCTCGGACAGGATCTGCGCCTGCTCTTCTTTCAGCCGGCTGACCGCCTCCTGCGGCAGCTCGACGACGATGGCGATCTGCAGATAGTGCGAGCGGGCGCCCGAAGCGTCGAGATCGGCGACGAATTCGGGCAGTTCCTGCTGGATGATCGGCCCCGCTACCGGTAACGAGACCCCCTGTGCCGCGCCGTCGGAATGATCGCTCACGACCAGCAGCGAGGTGGCTAGCAGCGCGACCGAAAAGACGAGCGCGGCGGCGGCGATGGCGATGGGCTGCAGGACACGCGCGAGCAAGCCCTTGCCGGGCTTCTTCGCTTCACCGTCCGCCGCCGGCTTCCTGCTGTGCGCCATTGACCGCCGTTCCATTCGACCGCAGAGGCCGATACTTGCCTCATAGCCTGCGAGACTAACGGAACGACGGTTAACGGAGCCTTGCGCCTCCGGTGGCCGGCTGCCTCAAGCGCCGAACGGTTGCAAGTCGCCAGGAGCCCGCAGCATCTTGTCGACCTCGCTGATGTGCTTGCTTTCGGCGGCGATCATCTGGCGGGCATATTCCTCAAGCATGACATCCTGGTCCGCGACAAGGGACAGCAACGCCTTGTACTGATCGAGCGCGCTGTGCTCGTGCGCCAGCGATTCGCGCAGAATATCGCCGATGTCGTGTTTCTCGCTTTCCAGCAGTTTGCCGATGCCGAGTGAGGGGTGACCGCCGAGCGCGGTGATGTATTCGCCCGCTTCCTGGGCATGCAGCAACGATTCACTCGCCTGTCCGCGCAGCCATCCGACGATCGGGATGCGGCCGTAGCCGTATACCATCAACGAATAATGCGTGTAGCGGACGACGCCCGCGAGTTCAGCCTCGAGGATTTTGTTGAGGACGCCGAGAACGGCGGACTTATCGATGTCGCGATCACTCATTGAATTCTCCTATGCGTGAAATGGCAGCCTTTGTTGGCTGCGTATATCCCCGGAGGCGCGGCTTCTCGATCGTCCGCCACCGCTTCTTGCGTATCAGAACAGATCGCGACGCTCAACGCGGTTACCGGACATGATGGGAATGCATCACATACAGACCGGCCCGCCGACCGCCATCGCCACCGCTGGTCATGCCGGCGGCGCGTCCTCGCCGGCGAGGGCGCGCGCCGCCTGCAGTACCGCGTCGACGTGACCTTTGACCTTCACCTTGTGCCAGATCATGCGGATGACGCCGGCGCCATCGATGAGGAAGGTCGCCCGCTCCATGCCCACGTACTTCCGCCCGTACATGCTTTTTTCCACCCACACCCCCAGAGCCTGGGCAAGCGCCTTTTCGCTATCGGAGGCAAGCGTAAATGTCAGCTCATGCTTGTTCTTGAACTTCCGATGGCTGTCGATCCCGTCGGCGGATATGCCGATCACCGTCACCTCAACCGCGGCGAACGCAAAGATAGCGTCGCGAAACGCCTTGGCCTCCGTTGTGCAACCGGGAGTGTCATCGCGGGGATAAAAATAGAGCACGCAGATCCGCCCCCGCAGGCCGGCGGCGGTCACGATGCCGCCGTCGTCCGTCGGCAGGGCGAAGTCCGGCACAAGATCACCAACATCAACGCTCATTGATCCTCCTTCGTGAGTGCGCTTCGCCACCGGGATGACCGGCCGGCGCGTCCTGGCGGGCAGTAGCGGCGGGTGGGCGGGCGGTAGCGGCGACGGCGTGGCGATTGCGGCAACGGATGGCCGCGAGCCATGCTGGTCGGCCTCGCGCGCTGCGATCCGGGCACGTGCCTGCTCCGCGGGCGCGTCGATGAGGCGCCGGAAAACATCATGGACGCGACGCGCCGACGTTTCCATCCGCTCAACCAAGCGATCGAAATCGAGACCGGCAATGCCTTCGACGGCGAGCCGCAAGGCTCTCGGCGCTTCGGTTCGCACCGCGCGGATCTGCTCGCCGATATTCAACCGCACCCGCGACTGCACCGCTTGCCACAGGCTGAGGGCATCGAGGAGGTCGACCGCGTCCGGCTCGTCGAGCAGGCCGGCCGTCCGCAGCCGCATCAGCGCATCGTGCGTATTCGTCGACAAGATCTCCGGTACCCGCCAAGCATGGAGAAGCTGCAGATACTGGGCAATGAATTCGATGTCGACGAGACCGCCACGCAGGTGCTTGACGTCCCAGTTCGACTGGGGGCGGTGCTCTTCGGCCATCCGCGCCCGCATGTCGGCGACCTCGACGACAAGGAGCGTCGCATCGCGCGGGCGGGTCAGCACGGCGCGGATTACGGCCTCGATCTCGTTCGCCAGCACCGAAGGACCGGCGACGACGCGGGCACGGGTCAGCGCCATCTGCTCCCACACCCATGCCTCTTCCTGCTGGTAGCGGGCGAAGGTCGTCGCGCTCACGGCGATCGGCCCCGCCTTGCCCGAGGGGCGAAGGCGCATGTCGACCTCGTAGAGCCGTCCGGCGGCGGTGGGTGCACTGATCGCGCTGATCAACCGCTGGCTCAGTCGCGCGAAATACTGGGATGCGGCGAGCGGCTGTTCGCCACTGGATACGGCGACCACCTCCGAGGTCGAATAGATCAAAATCAGGTCGAGGTCGGAGGTCGTGGTCATTTCCCGGCCGCCGAGCTTACCCATGCCGACGACCGCTATGTCGCATCCGGCGATGCGACCGTGCGCGCGGGCAAAATCTGCCTCGACGTGAGGCAAGAGGCCCCGCAGCGACACCTCGGCGACCGATGACCAGGCGGCCATCGCCGCAGGCGTGTCGATCATCCCCTTCAACGACTGAACGCCGATCTGAAAGCGCCGATCGTTCGCCCATCGGCGGCTGATGTCGAGTCGCTCCTCGGCACAAAGGCCCTGTTCGAGCAGGTGAGCGAGTTCGTCGAGCAAGGCGTCGAGCGGCGGCGGCGAAGCAAAGAAATCGGGCGCCGAAAGCACGCTCTCCAGCACTCCCGGCCAGCGGGCCAGATAATCGGCAAGCGCTGGAGCGACACCCAGGATGTCGGTGACAAGTCCCAGCAGCGGGGGATTGGCGTGAAACATCGAGAATAGCTGAATACCCGCGGGCAGGCCGGTCAGAAAGCGATCGAAAGCGCGAAAGGCGGCATCCGGATCAGGCTTTTCTGCCAGGGCCTTCAAAAGGTGCGGCGTCAGTTCGGTGAGCAACTCGCGCGCCCGCGTGCTGCGCATCGCCCGGCAGCGGCCGTGATGCCAGGCCCGCACCGCCGAATCCACCACCTTGGAATCGGCGAAGCCGAGTCCTTCGAGAGTTACCAGCGTTTCCGGATCGGCATCCGCGCCGGTGAATACCAGATTGCCGCCGATGTCGCCCGCCAGCGCCAGCGCCGGAGCGTCCTCGAACAACTCGGCATAATGTCCTTCGACGCAGCGCAGCGTCGCCAGTAACTCGGCCTTGAATTTATCCGCATCGCCATAACCCAGAAACGTGGCGAGCGCGGCAAATCGCTCCGCATCGACCGGCAGCGTGTGGGTCTGCGAATCGTCGATCATTTGCAAGCGGTGCTCGACCCGGCGCAAGAAGCGGTAGGCCCGGGTCAGATCGTCGGCGACCGCAACGCTGATCTTGCCGGCGCGCGCCAGTGCCGTCAGCGCGGCCACCGTACCACGAACCCGCACGGCGGGCAGACGGCCGCCCCAGATGAGCTGTTGCGTCTGGGCGAAGAACTCGATCTCGCGGATACCGCCGCGACCGAGTTTGACGTTGTGGCCGTAAATGGCGATGCGTGCGCCGCCACGATGGGCGTTGATCTGGCGCTTGATCGAATGAATATCCTGAATCGCCGCGAAGTCGAGATGCTTCCGCCAGATAAACGGCCGCAGTTTCTGAACGAAATCTTCCCCCGCCGTGCGATCTCCGCCCACAGGGCGCGCCTTGATCATTGCAGCGCGCTCCCAGTTCTGTCCGAGCGTTTCGTAATACTCTTCAGCAGCGACAATCGATATGGCGACGGGGGTCGCTCCCGGGTCGGGACGCAGGCGCAGATCGGTACGAAAAACGTAGCCGTCGGTCGTCCGTTCGGCCATTTCGCGCACCAGGCCGCGAGTCAGTCGCGCCGCCTCCCGCTGGCGGTTATCGGCGTTGGGCGTCTGAAAGCGGTGCGGGTCGTAAAAGACGACAAGATCGATATCGCTCGAATAGTTCAGTTCGCCCGCCCCCAGCTTGCCCATGCCGAGGATGACGAGACCGCACGCACGCAGCGGCTCGGTCGCGTCGGCAAGGACAATGGCGCCGCGTCCTGCCGCCTCGATCAGCAGGAACGAGAGCGCCGCGTCGAGAGCGGCCTCAGCAAAGACGGACAGGGCCTCGGTCACCTGCTCGACCGACCAGATCCCGGCGATATCGGCGATGCCGACCGCGAGCGCGATCCGTCGCTTGCAGCGGCGAAGCTCCGGGGCTGGATCGACGCCGTCGAGTCCCCGTTGCCGCGCCACGGCGACCGCTTCCAGGATCGTCGGGACCGCCGCGTCCGGTCCGCAGCGCAGGAGCTGCAGGAAAAACGCCGGCTCGCGCTCGGCGATCAGCGACAAAAACGGACTGTTGCCGAACACGCCGGCGAACAGCCGCCCAGCGGCAGGGTCCGCCTGCAGCAGGTCTGCAGCCGCGCTCAACGGCGCCGCGTCGAGTGCCGCTACCGCCGCCTGCCAGCGCTCCACCCCGACTCTCAGACGGTCGTGGTCGGCCGCAGCCGGCGAGCGGGCGCCGATCAAAACGGGTGCAAGGGAAAGACAATCAGCAGACGAGGGCATTCGATTGCAGTTCAGTTCAAACGCTGGGTCCCGCCGAAGGCGCAGCACCGGCCCCGGCACACTGTTGTTTCACTTCGCCCGCACGGATGCGCGGAGCGATCGCAAGCGTGCGCCGCGAGGCAGGGATGGTCAATGCGGGCGTTGCGCATCGCCGCCCGCACGCGGACCGCAAACCTTCGCCATTGTTCAAGTGTCGTGCTTTGACGCAAACTCGCGCAACATTGCTACGCACAGATCGGTTTCGCCCGTTCAGTTAAAATGGGCGCCGGAACAGTCACCAACAGGAACCACCGGGAATGGCGCGCACGCTCCACGGTTTCGTCCGTCTCTTCGCGGGCGCGCTCGTCCTTATGGTCGTGCTGCTGGCGCTTGCCGCTGCGCGCCTCGCCGCCGGGCCGGTAGCCTTGCAGTTTGCCACACCGCTCATTGAGCACGCGCTCGATACGGCAACGCCGTGGCGCTTCTCCGTGGGCGATGCCGGCGTCTTATGGCGGGACTGGCGACAAGGGCTGCTCGTGCGCCTCGCCAACGTCGAAGCCTTTGACGACACCGGCGCTTCGATCGCGCACATCGGCGCGCTTGCCGTCGCGTTCAGTCCGCAGGCGATGACGCATCGGGTTCTGGCGCCGACCTCGATCGAAGCCGAAACCGTGCGGCTTATTCTTCCCGGCGGTGAGATCGCACGTCTGCCGGTCCCCTCGTCCGCACCTTCACCCGCAATTGTGGAAGGGGAGCCGAGAGAGGGCGATACGATCGCCGCGGTATTGGCAGGGCTGCGCTCACAACCGACACCCACCCGCCCCTTGAGCTATCTGCTCGATGCAAAACTGAGCGATGTGAGCATCGCGCAGAAAGATCCACCAGCGGCAAACGCGAAGCCGGGTACGTCCTGGTCGACCCGAATCGGCGAAGCACGGTTCGTCCGTAACGGTGACGCGCTGGTCGGCACCGCCGATGCGGCGCTTGCTCACGATGGAGAAACCGCGACGATCACCCTCGGTCTGGAAACCGCCGCCGACAGGAACGAAACCGATGGAACGCTCACGGTTGCAAGATTGCGACCGGCGGCATTTGCCAGCCTTTTGCCCGAACTGGCGCCACTCGCCGCCCTTGACGTGCCCCTGCAAGGACGCATGACCTTTACCGTCGCCGACGACGGTAACCTCGATACCATCGTCGCGGCGATCTCCGGCGGCACCGGTTTCCTCTCACTCGATGCCGAAGTTCTTGGCGCGATGCACCTTCCCATCGCCGCCGCGCAGCGGCTTGCGGTAAGCAGCCTCGCGCTGCGTGCCTCAATGTCGGGCGCGGCCGCTGGTATCGACGTGCAAAGCGCGAGCATCAATTTTTCGCCGCGAACACAGATATACCTTCCGGAACCGGTGGATTTTCACCTGCCCCTGGCGAGCCTCACCGCATCGGGAACGTACGCCTCCGCGTCGCTTCGCGACGGCCATCTTGATCTCGATCTCGCGGGCCAGAAGTTGACGGCAACAGCGTCGATCGATGGTCTTGACGCGGTGCCGGCAGGGACCGTTGCTTTGCGTATGAGCGCGGTCAAGGTCGCCGACTTTCGCCGCTACTGGCCGCCGAAACTGGCCTCCGGCGCTTATGAATGGTGCATTGAACACCTGCGTGACGGATTCGTGCCGGAGGCCCGCGCCCGTATCGACCTCGTCGCCCGCGACGGAGCGACGCAGATCGCCGCCCTTGACGCCCAATTCGGCATCGAGCGCCTCACGGTCGACTATCTTCCACCGATGCCGCCGGTTCGCGACGCCAGGGGAACAGCGCGGGCCGATTTGAACAGCCTGCGCATCGCCGTGACCGGGGGACGCGCCGACGGACTGGCCGTGCGCCAAGGCACGATTGTCTTCCCGGACATCGATCGCGACGTGTCCAGCATCGATATTGACATCGTCGTCGACGGGCCGGTGCGCGACGCGATGCAATTGATCGCCCACGAACCCCTCGCCTATCCCCAGAAAATCGGCATCAGGCCCGATCAGACATCCGGCGAGACGTCGGCGCGGGTCCGGCTGGCGTTCCCGTTGCTCGCCGATCTCGACGCGGATCAGATCGACATCCAGGCGACCGCCGACCTGCGTGATCTCGGCGTGACCGATATCATCCCCGGGTTCAAGCCACGCGTCGATCTCAGCCACGGCAACGGCCATCTCGACATCAACGGCGACGGGATGACAGCCACCGGTCACCTGGCTGTCGCGGACATCGAGACGAAATTCGCGCTGAGCCAATCGTTTGTCGATGACGCAGAGCCGCAGTCGCGCCTGGAGGTCGAGGCACCCGAGGTTCCGGTCGAGCGTCTGCGCAAGAGCGTCCCTAAGGCCACTAAACTCAGCGAGTATCTTCTTGACGGCGCACTCGCCGGCAAGGCCGTGCTGGTGATCTCGCGCGGCGGCGACGGACACATCGATACAACGATCGACGCAAGTCGCGCCGCGGTTGCGATACCCGAGCTCGGCTGGAGCAAGGCCGCGGGCCCCATGGGCACGGTCACGGCCAATATCGAGACGACGGCGGATCGCATCGCCGCCGTCCCGCGCCTGACGATCCTGGCACCCGGCCTCGATGTCAGCGGCGTGTTGCGGTTCGATGCCGACAACAATATCGATCGCATCGATATCTCACACCTCATCGCCGGCCGAACGAACGCCACCGGGACGATCGGCCGCCTCGAGGGCGACGGCTGGGAGGTGACCGTGAGCGGCGCCAGCATCGATCTGGGTCCGCTGATCGACGTCGAAGCGAAGAGCAGCGATGATGAAGCGGCGGGCGCGCGCGTTTGGCCCGGTCTCGTGCTGACCGCCGATCTCGACCGCGTATGGTTCGATGACAACGATCCAATTCTCGCCGTGAAGGCGACCGTCATCCATCAAGACGGCAAGTGGAGCCCGGTCCAGCTCGAGGGTTCACTCGCCGATGCCAATCCACTCGCCCTGTCAATCACGCCGACCGATGGCGAGGGCCGCCTGCTCACCGTCAACGCCGAGAACGCCGGAGCGGCGCTGCGTGCGTTTGGCCTGTTTTCCGACATGACCGGCGGCCGGCTCGACGCCAAGGGCAGGTTCGATGACAGCCAGGCGGATCACCCGCTGAAGGGCCGGCTGCGCGTAACCGACTTCTATCTGGTGAACATGCCCGTCCTCGCCCGACTGCTGGGCGTGCTCGCATTGACCGGCATTCGTGATGCACTGACCGGCCGGGGCATTCACTTTTCGACCTTCGATATGCCGTTCCAGGCGCGCGCGCGCGCCATTGATATCACCGACGCCAAGGCGTTCGGCGCGGCACTTGGCATCACCGCTTCCGGGAACGTCGATACCGGCAATGACACGGTCGACATGCAAGGGGAACTCGTGCCGTTCTATGCCGTCAACGCCGCGTTTGGCCGTCTGCCGTTGATCGGCGGTGCTTTGACCGGAGGCGAATCCGGCGGAGGCGTCTTTTCCGCGAGTTATTCCGTCACTGGATCGCTGGCCGAGCCGGCCGTTTCGGTCAATCCGATCAGCGTGCTCTTCCCCGGCTTCCTGCGCTGGATCCTGTCGACGTTCGAGGGGTGGGTTACCACTGAAGCGTCGACGATCGCCGACGAACCGCCGGAGTCCACCACCCCTTGAGCGGGCGACCACCGCCTCAGGATTCCAACCGCCAAGCACCTCGACTCGGGAATTTCAGTCATCGGCGCATGCTTATCGGCTGGACGCGAAATGACACGCCTCCGTCATTGACAATTAACCTATTATAGGAATAATTGGAAAAATGCAAACTGCCGTTGAATAGTCAGCCTCCCGCGCGCGAGAAGCTGACCGGCCTGAAATTTACTTCATCTCCAAAGACGCCTCGACTGGATTGGTGCCGACAAACTTCGAGTCCAACCGCTGGCGCCGGGGAAGGATTTCCGATATGCGGACGACTTCCGTCATATGGTTTGCCGCCTACCTTGCGGCGATGGCGGCGGCGACGGCATCGGCTTGGGCAGCCGATTACGTTGAATTCTGGCATACGATGTCGGGCCAGCGCGGCACCGAACTACGTCAAATGGTCACCCGCTTTAACGCCGTACAGCCGGAGTGTTCGGTCGTTCCGATCTATGCCGGCAATTTCTTCTCAGCGACGAATAGCGTCCTCGACGTGCTCGATCAGAACAATCCGCCGAAAATCATTCAGATTGACCGTACCGCCACGGCGACACTTCTGGCGTCAAGGGACCGGTTCTACCCGATCCGGGAGCTGATGTCCGCCGCCAGCGAGCCGTTCAATCAAAGCCAGTTCCTGCTGGCCGTTGCAGGGAGCGTCACCGACGAGAACGGTGACCTGATGGCATTGCCGTTCGATCTCGCGGCGCCTGTCCTCTACTACAACAAGGACGCGTTCCGACTGGCTGGCCTTGATCCCAAGACTCCGCCGAGGACGTGGCCGGATGTCGCCCGCGCCGCACACCGGACCCAGGCAGCCGGCTATGCTTGCGGGTTGACGACCGGACGACCGTCCTGGGTGCACATCGAAAACTTCGCCGCTTGGCACAACCTGCCGTTCGCCACCTACGCGAACGGCCTCGATCCTGGCCCGGCTCGCCTCGCTTTCAATGCCCGCCCCTTTATCCGTCACCTCGAAACCCTGGGTGAGTGGCAAAGCGTTGGCGTGTTCGAGTATTCGGGACCGAACGAGGACGGACCCAACGGGCGCAACGAGGCCGCACAGAAATTCCTGACGCAGCATTGCGTGATGTACACGGATTCCTCCAGCGAATACGCCGCGCTGAAAACGTCGATCAGGGGCTTCGAGTTTGAAATCGGGCCGCTACCGTATTGGCCCGATGATCCGGGCGCCCCTCAGAATACCCTGATCGGCGGCAGCTATCTTTGGTCTCCGCGTGGCGGTACGCAAGCCGAAGACCGCTGTGTCGCGCGCTTCTTCGGATATCTCATCTCAGCGCCCGTTCAAGCGGCGTGGCATCAGGCGACCGGCGACGTTCCGACGACGAGCGAGGCGTACGCGTTCACTCGGGCTCAAGGATATTATGCCGTCAACCCAGGGACGAACATCGCCGTTCAGACGCTGGAACTGCATCCGCCGACGGTCCATTCGCGCGGCATCCGCCTTGGGGATTTCGCCCACGTTCAACAGATCATCGAAGAGCAGTTGCGGTCATTTTTCGCCGGAACCATAAGCGCGCAAACCGCGCTCGACGTTTCCGTCGACCAAGGTAATAGGCTGATCGCCGCGTTCGAAGCGAAACAGGCGGCGCAAGCGTTGACCTCGCAACACCGTCTGCCGACGGCGATCCTTTCACGGACGGGACTGCTGGGCGTGCTCGCAGCAGCGGCGGGTGTTTGCATCGCCGGTGTCTGCGCCTTCATCCTCGTCCTTGAGCGCCGCCGCGGTGGCCGAGGCCGCCGATCGCCAAACGTGTAAGACGAACGCCTTATGCCGCTGTGCGGATCGGACTCCGGATCGGTCAGAGCGCGCGTACGAGCGCGTGGCGCTTCCTGCCGGCGGACAACTTGAGCAGCCCCCGCTCGTCGAAGTCGTCCAGCGTCACCGGGCGGGTCTCCTCGCTGATAGGCTCATTGTTGAGCCGTGCGCCGCCGCCCTTGATTAGCCGCCGGGCTTCGCCGTTCGATGCGGCGAGGCCGGCCCGGCGGAATAGTTCGAACGCGGGTACTCCGGCGGCGACTTCGCCCCGCGCGACGTCCACGGTCGGCAACTCGTCGCCGGCGTCGCCCTCCGCGAAAGTCCGCCGGGCGGTTTCCGCCGCTGCCGCCCGCAAATCCTCGCCGTGGCACAGCCGCGTCGCCTCGTCGGCGAGAACGACCTTCGCCTGGTTGATTTCCGCGCCGACCAGCCGCTCCAGCCGAATGATCTCCGGCTCTGGCAGCTCGGTGAACAATCGCAGGAAGCGACCGACATCGGCATCATCGGTGTTGCGCCAGAATTGCCAATAGTCGTAGGGCGAAAGCATCTCGGCGGACAGCCACACGGCGCCCGCCGCGGTCTTGCCCATCTTGGCGCCAGAGGCGGTGGTGATCAGCGGCGTCGTCAGGCCGAACAGCCCGCGCCCGTCGATTCGCCGGGCCAATTCGACGCCGGCGACGATGTTGCCCCACTGGTCCGAGCCGCCCATCTGCAGCACGCAGCCGGCGCGCCGGGCAAGTTCGAGAAAATCGTACGCCTGCAAGATCATGTAGTTGAATTCGAGAAACGACAGCGGCTGCTCGCGGTCAAGGCGCATGCGCACCGATTCGAACGTGAGCATGCGATTTACCGAAAAATGCCGTCCATAGTCCCGCAGGAACGGGATGTATGCCAGGGGATCAAGCCACGTCGCATTGTTCAGCATCACCGCATCGGCGGGTCCGTCGCCAAAGACGAGGAACCGCTCGAAGATGCGGTGAATGCCCGCCATGTTGGTGGCGATTTCGCCGTCGGTCAGCAGCTTGCGGGATTCATCCCGTCCGGAAGGATCGCCGATCCGCGTTGTCCCACCGCCCATCAGCACCACCGGCTTGTGGCCCGCGCGTTGCAAATGCCGCAAGAGCATGATCGAAACGAGGCTACCGACGTGCAGGCTCGGCGCGGTGCAGTCGAACCCGATATAGGCGGTGATCGCGTGCTCGCAGGCGAGCGCGTCCAGCCCCTCGAGGTCGGTGCACTGGTGCAGATAACCGCGATCGACGACGGTGCGAAGAAAATCCGAGCGAGGATTAGACATGGGCCTCGTGCTAGGTGACAAGTTCAAGGCGAACGGATGCGGGCGGCGGCGTAGGTATCACACGCGACGGCGGCGAACAACGCCGGGGAGGAACGGCCGATGAACGCAACGGGCTTGGGTGAAGCCGGGTTCAGCGCTTCGGGATCGGGCGCAGCACCTCCAAGCGCGCGCATCCTCGCGATCGGCCTGATGAGCGGCACGTCTCTCGACGGGATCGACGCGGCGATGATCACCACCGACGGCGAGCGGGTGCTGGCGCACGGGCACGCCCTTACCGCCCCTTACCCCGAGGACTTTCGCTGCCGGCTGCACGCGCTTCTCGGCGGCGAGCCGCAGCCGTCCTGGCAGCCGATCATTGACGAACTGACCGATCGGCACGCAGACGCGGTCGTAACCTTGCTCGCCGAAGCGGGCATTGGCGCCAGCGAGATTGGCGTCGTCGGTTTTCACGGTCAGACGATCTGGCACCGCCCGGAGCGCCAGCAAACGCTGCAGATCGGCGACGGCGCCCGGCTCGCCCGCCTGCTCGGCATTCCCGTCGTCAACGACTTTCGCGCGGCGGACGTCGCGGCCGGCGGCGAAGGCGCGCCGCTCGCTCCGCTCTATCATGCCGCCCTGGCGGAAGCGCTGGAAAAGCCCGTCGCCGTGCTCAATCTCGGCGGCGTCGCCAATATTACCTACATCGGAACGCCCGTTGGACCGTCGAGGTCCGATCCTCACGTGCTCGCCTTTGATACCGGCCCCGCCAACGCGCTGCTCGACGACTGGATGCAGGCGCGCACGGGTACCGCCTGCGATGAAGGCGGTCGCGCCGCAGCCGCCGGACGAATCGACGGCGCGCGCGTCATGCAGTGGCTACGCCATGACTGGTTCCGCCGCCCGCCGCCGAAATCACTGGATCGCAATGCCTTCGACTTTGTCCTTGGCGCCATCGCCGGGATGAGCACGGAAAGCGGCGCGGCGACCCTGACCGCTTTTTCGGCCCGCGCTCTCGCCCTTGCCCTGCCGCTGTTGCCGGATTCGCCGCGTCGGTGGCTGGTATGCGGCGGCGGCCGCCACAACCCGACACTCATGCAGATGATCGCCGATATCGCCGGCGCACCGGTTGAGCCGGTCGAAGCCGTCGGCTGGCGCGGGGATGCCATTGAGGCGGAGGCGTTTGCCTTTCTCGCCGTCCGCTCGCTGCGCGGGCAGCCCTTGAGCCTGCCCTCGACTACCGGCACGCCGCGCGCACTCACCGGCGGCCGGCTGCATCACCCGTCACCCGATGGCACAAGCCAAAGGCCTAAAGGCTAAAGGACGTGAAACACGTTCAACAGGATGACGATGCCGAGCGGCACACCCAGTGCCCACAATATGACGGATTTCATGGCCGATCTCCCTCGCGGTGCATGTCGGGAACGGCGGGTCGCGGGCAAGGTTCCCGGCTGGGCGATTCCGGGCGGCGGGGCGCTGGGTGCTAAGTCACGGGGCCGGCAAGACCCGACGCGGCAATCGACCCTTTGCCGCCTGCGGTGAGCCAGCGGCCGCCTCGCCGCCACACGGCTGACGACGGCAACAGCCGGGTTTACGCGCGCGCCGGCAGCGACTTGTCGAGGTAGGCGTCGATCGCTTTCGCCAGTTCCGGCATGTGTGCCGCGAAAATGTGATCGGCACCGGCGATCGCCTTGAATTCAACAACGACGTTCTTCTGGTGCGCCAGCTTCTTCGCCAGCTTCTCCGCCGCTTCGGCCGGCACGACGTCGTCACGGTCGCCGTGCAGAATCAGGCCCGAGGCGGGACACGGCGCGAGAAAGGAAAAGTCGAGGCTGCCGGCGGGCGGCGCGACCGAAATAAACCCATCGATCTCGGGACGGCGCATCAACAACTGCATGCCGATCCACGCGCCGAACGAATATCCCCCGATCCAGCAGCCCGATGCGTTCGGATTGATGTTCTGCATCCAGTCGAGCGCCGACGCGGCATCGCCCAATTCGCCGGGGCCGGCGTCAAACCGACCCTGCGAGCGCCCGACTCCACGAAAATTGAAGCGCAGGACCGAAAAGCCCCGCTTCTGGAAGGCCTGGAAGAGTGCGAAAACGACGCGATTATTCATCGTGCCGCCGTGAAGCGGATGGGGGTGCAGCATCAGGGCGATCGGAGCGTTCGCCCGCTTCGAGTGGTGATAGCGCCCCTCGAGCCGTCCCTCAGTGCCGTTGAATATTACCTCGGGCATGCGATTCCCATGCTGCTGACCCCCCTGCTTGTCGTTTAATTTCCTAATGCTGTAGTAGGTGAATAATGCTGCCCGCAAGTCTGCACATACTCGACAATCTTGACCAAATCACTCAGGCATCCTATATACGATTTTGCGTATAGGAGGGTTGGCCACGGCCACGCTTGCCGCTCGATCGGGGCAAGGGAGGCCTGAAAATATCGAAGGACCCATGGTTTTCAAGAGGTTTAACGAGGACATCGACGCCTTCATGGCGCGGGATCCGGCGGCGCGCTCTCGAATCGAGATCGTCCTTTGCTATCCGGGATTCCAAGCGATCGTCGTTTTCCGGGTCGCCCGGTTCCTTTGGCGTCGGCGTATGTTCCTTCTGGCACGTATGGTTTCTCACCTCGGGCGGCTGGCCACGGGAATTGAGATTCATCCGGGGGCGACGGTCGGGCGACGGCTCGTGATCGATCATGGCACGGGCGTGGTCATCGGCGAAACTGCCGAGATCGGAAATGACGTGACGCTCTATCAGGGTGTCACACTCGGCGGCATCTCTCCGTCGGTTGATTCGCGTGCGCAGGTGGCGGTCAAGCGGCACCCGACGCTGCAAGCCGGCGTGATCATCGGATCAGGGGCCCAGATTCTCGGGCCGATCGTCATCGGCGAGGGCGCACGCGTGGGAGCCAACTCGGTCGTCACGCGCGACGTGGCCGCCGGCGTAACCGCGGTCGGCATTCCCGCACATGTCGTCGCCCCGCGCGATCGCGATGTCGTCGAGCGGTTTTCCGCCTATGGCACCCTTGCCGGCGGCTGTCCGGACCCGATGCAGGCGACGATCGACGTTCTCACCGCTCAGGTCATGGCGCTCACCCAACGTCTCGATGCGATGCAAGCGCGCACCGATGGACGTTCCGATCCCGCCAGCCCGCCATCCGACGGAACCGACGGCGGAGCGGAGACACACATCGAGGGTGCCAAGCAGGCGGATGGCGAAGGGCTGCGTCATTGATCAAGCTGAGGGTAGCAAGAGGAGGCCGACGGTGAAATTGAGCACGAAGGGTCGGTACGCGGTGATGGCGATGGCCGATCTCGCCCACCACAGCAACGGCAGGCCGGTCGCACTCGCGGAAGTCGCCGATCGCCAGGAGATTTCCCTGTCCTATCTTGAGCAGCTTTTCGGGCGATTGCGGCGCGGTGGCCTGGTATCGAGCGTGCGCGGACCCGGCGGCGGCTACATGCTGGCGCGCGAGCCCTCGGAGATGCGTATCGCCGACATCATTCTTGCCGTCGATGAGCCGATCAAGGCGACGCGGTGTACCCCCGGTTCGCCCTCGGGCTGCCATTCGCATAAGGGCCGGTGCCTGACCCATGATCTGTGGGAGGAGCTCGGCAATCAGATTTATCTGTTCTTGAGTTCGGTCACCCTCGCCGACGTCTGCGAACGGCGGGTCTTGGGCAGCAGCCGGATGGTTTTCAGCGGCGGCGTGCGCACGGAACTCTCCGCTGCGGCGGCACGATAGACCGGACACAAGTGGAGTTTCGCACCGAGATGAGCTTTGGCATTTACCTCGATCACAACGCGACGACGCCGCTCCGCTGCGAGGCGGCCGTGGCGATGCGCGCGGCGATGGAAATGCTCGGCAATCCGTCTTCGGTGCATCGCCATGGCCGCAACGCCCGCCGGCTGATCGAAGACGCCCGCGCTACGATCGCGGGCAGCGTTGGAGCAGAACCGGCCGATGTCGTGTTCACCAGCGGCGGCACCGAATCGAATGCGCTGGCTCTGTGCGCGAGCGGTCGGCGGCGCCTCGTCGTCACGGCGATCGAGCACGCCTCGGTGCTTAGCGCCGGCGATAGCCCGGTGATCGTTCCCGTCGACGACGACGGGATTGTCGATCTTGTCGCGCTCGACGCTATCCTGGCGGAAAGCACCGAGCCGGCAGTGGTTTCGGTCATGCTTGCCAACAACGAGACGGGTGCGGTGCAACCGGTCGCAGCCGTTGGCGATATCGCGCATCGCTATGGAGCGCTATTCCACTGCGACGCGGCGCAGGCGGCCGGGAAGATCGCCATCGACATGCGCGTGATGGGCATCGACCTTCTGTCCTGGTCGGCGCACAAGCTCGGCGGCCCCGCCGGCATCGGCGCGCTCGCGATTGCGCCGGGTATTCCGGTCGCAGCGATGCTGCGGGGCGGTGGCCAGGAGCGTGGACGCCGTGCTGGAAGTGAAAACCTGATCGGAATTGTCGGATTTGCCGCGGCGACCGAGACTGCCGCCGGCAGCCAGGACGACGCGCGTCTCGCCGGTCTGCGCGAAGCCATCGAGCGGCGAATTCGCGGTGTGTGCCCATCGTCACGCGTCTTCGCTCAAGGCGTGCCGCGCTTGCCCAATACTACCTGCCTGACGATGCCGGGCGTGCCGGCTGAAACTCAGGTCATCGCCTTCGATCTCGCCGGCATATCGGTCAGCGCCGGCGCGGCGTGCGCGTCGGGAAAGGTCGGCGCCAGCCATGTGCTGCGAGCCATGGGTGTTGGCGAGGATCTTGCAAGGAGCGCGCTGCGAGTGAGCACCGGCTGGACCACGGTTGCAGACGACGTCGATCGGTTTTGCCAGGTCTGGACGAGCATTTACGCGCAAGTGAGCCGTCGGGAGAGCGTTTCGGCTGGGTCTGCGGCAACCGCTGCGCTGGATTGGGATCGTGTCGGAAAGGTGACAGAATGAACGAACTCGCCAGTTTTGCGACGCCAAAGAGTCGCCCCTCGAACGCTCAGGCGGCGATCTATCTCGACTATCAGGCAACGACGCCGACGGACCCGCGCGTGGTCGAGAAGATGCTGCCCTACTTCACCGAGGTCTTTGGCAATCCGCATTCGCGCAACCATTCGTTCGGCTGGCAAGCGGAAGAGGCCGTCGAGACCGCGCGCGCCCAGGTGGCGGCGATCATCGGCGCCAACGAAAAGGAGATCGTCTTCACCTCCGGCGCGACCGAATCGAATAACCTTGCGATCAAAGGGGTTGCTCGCTTCTACAAGGACAAGAAGCGCCACATCATCACCGAGGTGACCGAGCACAAGTGCGTGCTCGACAGCTGCCGCCATCTTGAGTTGGAAGGGTTTCGCGTCACCTACCTGCCGGTACAGCACAACGGTCTGGTCGACCTCGCTCAACTGCGCGAGGCGATTTCCGACGACACAGTGCTCGTCTCGATCATGGCGGTGAACAACGAGATCGGCGTCATCCAGCCGCTGGCCGAAATCGGCCGCCTCTGCCGCGAGAAGAAGGTGTTCTTCCATACCGACGCAGCGCAGGCGGTGGGCAAGATCCCACTCGATGTCGAGGCGATGAACATCGATCTGATGAGCATCTCCGGCCACAAGATCTACGGCCCGAAGGGGATCGGCGCGCTTTACGTTCGCCGCCGGCCGCGGGTGCGGCTCGAAGCGATCATCAGCGGTGGCGGGCAGGAACGCGGCATGCGCTCCGGTACGCTGGCAACGCCGCTGTGCGTCGGTCTCGGCGAAGCTTGCCGGATTGCCGGCGAGGAAATGGCCGCGGAGGCCGAACGCCTGCGTGCCCTGCGCGACCGGATGCTCGACGCGATCACCAGCCGGCTGCCGCAGGTCTACCTGAACGGCGATCTCGACCACCGCATTCCTGGCAATCTCAACATCAGCTTCGCCTTCGTCGAAGGCGAGGGCCTGATGATGGGGATCAAGGAACTGGCGGTTTCGTCCGGCTCGGCGTGTACGTCGGCCTCGCTTGAGCCGTCGTACGTCCTACGCGCGCTCGGTGTCGAGGAGGAACTCGCGCATACCAGCCTGCGTCTCGGCCTCGGGCGATTCACCACGCAGGCCGAGGTTGACCGTGCCGTCGAGCGTATCGTCGGCGAAGTCGAACGGCTGCGCAGCATCAGTCCCCTGTGGGAAATGGCCCAGGAGGGAATTGACATCAAGTCAATCAAATGGGCGGAACACTGAGGCACAACGGCCTGACACGCGGGATCAACAGCGGACAAAACCGTCTCGACGCACAGGAAGGAGAAACACGATGGCTTATAGTAACAAGGTAGTCGATCACTACGAAAACCCGCGTAATGTCGGCGCGATGGACAAGGACGCCACCGAGGTGGGAACCGGTCTCGTCGGCGCGCCGGCGTGCGGTGACGTTATGAAGCTGCAAATCAAGGTGAGCGCCGAGGGCATCATCGAGGACGCCAAGTTCAAGACCTTCGGATGCGGATCGGCGATCGCCTCATCGTCGCTGGTCACCGAGTGGGTTAAGGGCAAGTCGCTGGATGAAGCCGAATCGATCAAGAACACGGAAATCGCCAACCACTTGGCGTTGCCTCCGGTCAAGATCCACTGTTCGGTGCTGGCCGAGGACGCGATCAAGGCGGCGATCGCCGATTACAAGCGCAAGCGTTCGATGACCACGAGCAAAACCAGCGAGGACGAACAGGTCGCCTGAACCGCAGACCTAACCGGAGAACGGCAGAAATAATTATGGCGGAAAACCAGCAACCTATCAGCGTGACGCCGGCGGCGGTCGATCGCGTCAAAGCCCTGCTCGCCAGCCGCGGCAAACCATCGGTCGGCGTTCGCATCGGCATCCGGGCCCGCGGCTGTTCCGGGATGTCGTATACGCTCGAGTTCGCCGACGAACGCTCCGCGTTCGATGAGGTGGTGGAGACAGAGGGTGTGACCATCCTGATCGACCCCAAGGCGACGATGTTCATCCTCGGCACGGAGATGGACTTCGTCGAAGACAAGATGGAGTCCGGCTTCGTGTTTCGAAATCCGAATGAGAAGGGCCGCTGCGGCTGTGGCGAATCCTTCCACGTTTGATCGGCCGGCGTTCGGTCGAACCTTGGCGAGAGGACAAACGCTTTTGCGGGAAGGCGATGGAAATGGACGGCTCTGAACGCACCATGGGTGAGCGGATTGGCCTCATTGGCGCACCTACGATGGGGGCGGAATCGCCCGACACGCCAATGCTCGCATGCTGGTCCTGTCGCGGCCCCGCCAGCGTTCGGGAGATGTTCTGCCGGACCTGTGGTGCGGTTCAGCCGCCCGGGCAGATCGACCATTTCTCCCGATTGGGTCTGGACGCGGCGTTTGCCATCGATCCCGCGCTTATCGAGCGGCGCTATTTCGAGCAGCAGCGTCAGCTTCATCCCGACCGTTTCGCCACCCGGAGCCCGCGCGAGCGGGCCCTGTCTCAAAGCCAGGCGACAGCGATCAACGAAGCATACGAAACGCTGAAGGACCCCCTGCGTCGTGCGGGATATCTGCTGCAGACGCGGCATGCCGCGGACGGGAGCGCCGGTGTGACGCACGCCAACGATCCTGACCTGCTGCTCGAAGCCATGGAGCTGCGCGAGGCGTTAGAAGACGCGGGCACGCCCGAAGCGGTTCGCGCTTTGGCCCAGAGCGCTCGCGTCGATATCGAGCGGTGCGTCGCCAACGTCGCCGACGCCTTCGCCCGCAGCGACTTCGACGAAGCAGCCCGGCTGACCACCCGGCTGACCTACCTTCACAAACTCACCGACGACTGCCGGGCGCGCCTGCAAAGACGCGCGGGGCGCTAGAACGGCGATGCGCGGACGATGCCTTCGCCGCAACACCGCGCTCTTCTGACGATCGGCTGCGATCGGGCGTTCCCCTCTGCGGCTTTCCTTCCTCTGCCTTTCGCGTCAACGGCCTTGAGGTCCGCGCGCGTGGCCTCGAACATCCGGCATGAACGATGATCCAGCTTCTGAACATCTACGAGCCTGGCGCGACACCGCGACCGGACGACGAGGGCGGGTCGATCGCCGTCGGCATCGACCTTGGAACGACCAATTCCGTCATCGCGACCACCGTCGATGGCGACACCCGGGTTCTGCGGGACGAGGACGGCACGGCGCTGCTGCCCTCGATCGTGGCCTATGCGGCCGACGGTTCGGCCATCGTCGGTGAGATCGCCCGGCGCCTGATCCTCGACCGGCCCGAGGTCGTGGTGAGTTCGATCAAGCGCCTGATGGGCCGGGGCGCCGCTGACCTGAAGACCCTCGCCGGGTCCCTGCCCTACGAAATCGCTCCGGGCAGCACCGACTCGGGCGATGAGTCCGCCCGGATGGTCCGCGTCCTCGTCGCCGGCAACACGTTGACCCCGGTTGAAATCTCCGCCGACATCCTGCGCGCCCTCAAGCAGCGGGCGGAGGACATCCTCGGCGCCGAGGTCAAGCAGGCCGTCGTGACCGTGCCGGCGTACTTCGACGACGCGGCGCGCTCCGCGACGCGCGATGCAGCGCGCCTCGCCGGCCTTGAGGTGCTCCGCCTGGTCAACGAGCCGACGGCGGCCGCCCTCGCCTACGGCCTCGACAACCACGCCGAAGGCGTCTACGCCGTCTACGACCTCGGGGGCGGAACCTTCGACGTTTCCTTGCTCAACATGCAAAAGGGCGTCTTTCAGGTGCTGGCGACCGGGGGCGATTCGGCCCTCGGTGGCGATGACTTCGATCATGCGGTTGCCGAACATTTCCTTGCCGAGCGTCGTGCCCGCTTCGCCGACGATCACCTGTCCTCGTCGGCGGTCAAGCAGGCATTGATGACCGGACGCATCGCCAAGGAATGCCTCAGTAGCCAGAAATGGGGAGAGTGGGCGCTCGAGGTGAACGATGCCCACAGTTTGCACAAGCTCGACCGCGAGGCGCTGGAGCGGATCATCTCTCCTCTGGTCGAGCGGACGATCGATATCTGCGGCCATGTGCTCGACGACGCCGGGGTACTTCCCGAAGATGTCTGCGGTGTTGTGCTGGTCGGCGGCTCCACGCGGGTGCCGCTCGTCCGCCGTCGCATCGCCGAGATGTTTGGCCGCGAGCCGCTCGCCCATATCAATCCCGACGAGGTGGTGGCCGTGGGCGCGGCGTTGCAGGCGAACGCCCTGACCCGCGGATCGGACACCTTGCTGCTCGACGTCACGCCACTGTCGCTCGGAATCGAGACGATGGGCGGGATCGTCGAGAAGATCATCCCGCGCAATACCCCCATTCCCGTCGCCAAGGCGCAGGAGTTCACCACCTATCAGGACGGCCAGCAGGCGATGGCGGTGCACGTCGTCCAAGGTGAGCGCGAGCTTGTCGACGAGTGCCGTTCGCTGGCCCGGTTCGAACTGCGGGGAATCCCGCCGATGACCGCGGGAGCGGCGCGCATCCGGGTGATGTTTACCGTCGATGCCGATGGCCTGCTCACCGTCTCGGCTCGCGAACAGACCACGCGGGTCGAACAGGAGGTCGCGGTGAAGCCGTCCTACGGACTTGACGAGGACGAAATGGCCGCGATGCTTTATGAAGCTCTGCGGCACGGTGCCGACGATATGCAGCGCCGGCTTCTCGCCGAGTCCCGTGTCGATGCCCGGCGGGTGGTGGCGGCGGTGGCGTCAGCGCTCACCGCAGACGGCGATCTCTTGACGGACGAAGAGCAACGTGTCATCGGCAGCGCGATGCAGGCGGTCGAGATCGCCGTCGATGGCATGGATCGCGATGCAATAAGTGCCGCGGTTGCGGAACTGGATGCGGCGACCCACCCGTTCGCCGAGCGGCGGATGGATAGGGGAATTCGCGCGGCACTCAGTGGCCGCGACGTGCGGGAATTTGATCAGGCTGCCAATGACGACCGAAACATCGGCGGGCAGCCCTGAGGGTCTTAAACGAGGGAAGACTGTGCATGCCGAAGATGGTTTTCGTATCGGCCGATGGCAAGACACGCAGCGAGGTCGAGGCCCCACTCGGCCTTTCGGTGCTGGAGATCGCTCATCGCAACGACATTGATCTCGAAGGCGCCTGCGAGGGGTCGCTCGCCTGCTCTACCTGTCACGTCATCGTCGATCCCGATTGGTACGATCGTCTTGGCGAGCCGAGCGAGGAGGAGGAGGACATGCTCGATCTTGCCTTCGGGTTGACCCATACGTCCCGCCTCGGCTGTCAGATCCGCATGACGACGGAACTGGACGGACTGACGGTCACCCTGCCGTCCGCAACCCGCAATATGATGGTCGACCGCTAATCTTTCGCCGCCGGAGAGGAGACGCCCACATGCGCCTGCGCTGGTCCGACGTGAACGATATCGCAATCGCGTTGGAGGAGGAGCACCCTGACGCCGACGTGGTCAATCTGCGCTTTACCGATCTTTGGCAGTGGATCCAGAACCTTTCCGATTTCGATGACGATCCGCTGCGCTCCAACGAAAAGATCCTCGAATCCATCCAGATGGCGTGGCTCGACGAACGCACGTAGGCCACCTGTCCACGCGGCGTGCAAAAGTCGCCCGCAAACGCGCGCCCGAGCGGCATTGCAAGCCGACGCAAGCTGAGTTCCGGGCGGATAACCTTTTCGCCGACGTCATCCTCAGCGAAGCCGCCCCCCGATCGTTCGTGGCGCGGCGGGTTTTGCCGTGCGGCGATTTGCGCTCGACGGCAGACACTGTAAGCTTCTGATCGCTGCGCGCGCGGGCACTGCCGCGCCCCCAGGCGCGTCGCGGTTGATGGAGGCACGCGTGACCACGCCGTTCGATCAGCCCACATTCGAGGCGGGATTCGCGACGGCGCGCGGGTGGTTTCTCGCCCAGGTCGCAACAACCGGCGCGCTGGTGCAGATGGCCATCATCGCCCTTGCGGTGATTGTCGCCCTGCTCGCCGCCCCTCGTGTCCGCGGCTGGATCCGGACATGGCACCGGCGGTTCGACAGCGATAGCCGCCTCGGCCAGAAGACGAACGTCGTCGTCCGCCGCCTGACCATCGCGCTCATCCCGTTGATCGTTCCGATCCTCATGCTGCCGCTGCTCGCGGCAGCGCTCGCCACCGCCCGCACCGCCGGCTGGCCGGCACAGCATCTCAACCTCGCAACCAGCCTCTTGGGCGCGTGGGTGGTGATCCGGCTGACATCGAGCGTCCTGCGCGACCGGATGCGAGAACGCCTGATCGCCGGCGTCGTGTGGGTGCTCGCCGCCCTCAATATCTTCGGCTTGCTGGGTGATACGTTCGACACGCTTGGGCGGATTTCCTTCACCATCGGCAGCCTGCATCTTTCCCCGATCACCATCGTCACTGGACTTGTCTGGCTGGCGGGACTGCTCTGGCTCGCCTCATGGTCGGCGCGGCAGATTGAAGACCGCTTATTATCGATCTCCGGACTCGCCGCCTCGACACAGGTGCTCTTCGCCCGGTTGATCAAGGTGATGCTGATCATCGGCGCGGTGTTCATCGCGCTCGGCACGATCGGCATCGATTTGACCGCGCTTGCCGTATTTACCGGGGCCCTCGGCGTCGGAATCGGTTTCGGCCTGCAGGCGATCTTCAACAATTTCGTCGCCGGCCTGATCTTGCTGTCCGAGCGGAGTCTCAAGGTCGGTGACTTCGTCGACCTTGATCACGGCCATCTCGCCGGCACCGTCCGCAAGATCAGCGTGCGCAACACCATCATCACCACCCCCGACAACATCGACGTCGCCGTGCCAAACTCCGAATTCGTCAACGGCCGGGTGACCAACTGGACGATGCTCGACGCCCACGCGCGCATCCACGTGCCCTTCGGCGTCGCCTACGGCATCGACGTAGAGACTGTCCGTGCCGTCGTGTTCGAGGCGGCCGAGCAGGTTCCATTCACACTTCAGGGCGACGACAACCGCAAGCTCCTGCTCTGGCTGGTGAAATTCGGCGAATACCGGCTTGAGTTCGAACTCGTCGTCTGGTTGACGACCGAGGGTATCCATCGGCCGGCCGGCGCCCGTGCCGCGTACTGCCTCGCCATCTACAATGCCCTGCGCAAGCACGGTATCGAGATGCCGTTTCCCCAGCGCGATCTCCACATCAAGAGCGCCATTCCTCTTCACGTCGACCGCGGCGACCCGCTCTGACCGAGGACGACCGGCTGGGCGCGGGCGCCGGCGGTCGCGTGCGGAAACCCGCACGACCCAACGGGCGAGCGTGCGAACTTTCGCGCACGGCTGCGGTTTGAACGACCGACCGCAGCGGTATTCTTAAGTGTATTCAGATTGTTACGGTTTTTTGGACACTACCGCGGTCATGGCACGCGTCGTGCGTTTATCTATTCGAAAACAGATCGTGCCGCCGGCCAAAGGTCGAACGCAGGTAATCGATCACATTAAGGGAGACGTCATGACCACAGTGCCCGCCGCCCGGCCAACGCCGGAAAATAAACCGCGCCTCTACAAAAGCCTTTATTTCCAAGTCATCTGCGCAATCATGCTTGGCGTACTTCTGGGTCACTTTTACCCGGAGATCGGCGCTAAGATGAAACCGTTTGGCGATGCGTTCATTAAGCTCATCAAAATGGTCATCGCGCCGATTATCTTTCTGACCGTCGTGCATGGCATTGCCAGCATGGAAGACATGAAGAAGGTCGGACGCGTCGGCTTCAAGGCACTTATTTACTTCGAGGTGTTGACCACCCTGGCGTTGATCGTCGGCCTCATCGTCATCAACGTCTGGCAGCCAGGCACCGGAATGAATGTCGATCCCGCGTCGCTCGACACCCAGGCGATCGCCGCCTACACCGCCAAGGCCAGCCAGCAATCCACCGTCGATTTCTTCCTGCACATCATACCGAGTACCGTGATCGGTGCCTTCGCCGAGGGCGAAATCCTTCAAGTCCTGCTGTTTTCCGTGCTGTTCGCGTTTGCTTTGCACATGCTGGGCGAGCGCGGCAAGCCGGTTCTCACGCTGATCGACAACCTTTCGAACATCATGTTCGCCATCGTCGGCATCATCATGCGCGTGGCGCCAATCGGCGCGTTTGGCGCGATGGCATTCACCATTGGCAAGTACGGGATCGGCACCCTCGTCTCGCTCGGCGAGCTGATGGCTGCGTTCTATACCACCTGCCTGATCTTCATCTTCGTCGTGCTCGGAACGATCGCCCGGATCTGCGGCTTCAGCATCTTCAAGTTCATTCGCTACATCAAAGAAGAGCTGCTGATCGTGCTCGGTACCTCGTCGTCGGAATCGGTGCTGCCGCGGATGATGGCGAAGATGGAAAACCTCGGCGTCAGCCGCTCGGTATCCGGCCTCGTCATCCCCACCGGCTATTCCTTCAACCTCGACGGAACCTGCATCTACCTGACCATGGCGGCAATGTTCCTCGCCCAGGCGACCAACATCGATCTTTCCCTGGGTCAGGAGCTGGCGATCATCGGCATCCTGCTGCTGACGTCGAAGGGCGCCGCCGGCGTCACCGGTTCGGGTTTCATCGTCCTCGCCTCGACGCTCGCCGCCGTCGGCCATATCCCGGTCGCCAGCATCGCGCTGATCCTCGGCGTCGACCGCTTCATGTCGGAAGCTCGCGCCTTAACCAACCTTGTCGGCAACGGCATCGCCACCATCGTCGTCGCCAAATGGGAAAATGCCCTCGACAGCGACCGCATGCGCCGTCTCCTCGATCATGAAACCACGGCGGAAGCGAACCAGCCCGAATTGGTTCATGCGGCGATTAAAGAGTCAGGAGTCTGAGTAGCCGCCGCCGCGAAACCGTCAAACGTACAGGTCGACGCGGCGGCGGGCAGCCTCTTTCCGCAACACATCTCGCCGGCAGTCCCCTTCCCCTGTCGATCGAGGTGTCGATCTGCCGCCGGCCCCCCAAGCCGGCGGCAGTTTTTTCCTTGGAGATCCGATGCTTTTCGCTCCTCGCGCACATCCCGTCTGTGGTCAGCGAAACTTCCCCGCGTTACTCTCAACCGGAGCGAGACCGCGCTCGGAGGATATTGGTGCGCTGCTGATGGGGCCGTCATTTTCTCGTTCGTTTTCTTATCGTCAATCGATCCTGTGGATTGCCAGCGCTGCTCTGCTCGTCATTGCCGTGCTCCTCGCCGGACGGCTGGTGGAAAGCGCCCAAATCGGCCAGCTCACTGACGATGGCGCTGCCCGCACCGAACACTACGCGCGCCTGCTTAACGGGGAACTTTCGAAGTACAATTACCTGCCGGAGATCGTTCAGCTCAATCCGCAGGTCCTCGCGCTCATGCGCTCGCCGCCTGTCCCGGGCCAAGTCGATCGCGTCAACCGTTACCTCGATGCGGTCAACGACGCGGCGGGCTCGGCGGCGCTCTACCTCGTCGACCAGCGTGGCCAGGTCCTTGCCGCCAGCAACTGGGCGAAACCGACCAGCTTCGTCGGAATCGATCTTTCCTATCGGCCGTACGTCCGCGACGGGCTGCAGGCCGGCGCCGCCGAATTCTACGGCGTCGGCACCACCAGCGGCGAGGCTGGCTACTATTTCGCCCGTGCGATCGACGCCGACGGCGTCCGGCTCGGCGTCGCCGTCGTCAAGGTGGCGCTCGACGGGGTGAAAAATCCCTTCGGCTGGGGTACGGACCCGGCGATGGTTGTCGACGAATATGGCGTCGTTATTCTCTCTTCCGTGCCCGGTTGGCAGTTCCACACCTTGCATGAACTCGCGCCTGACGTCCTCGCCGTCGTGCGGGCGAACCGCAAATATGCGCACGTCGAGCTCCATCCCCTCGGGCTCAGGGTCGAACAGCCAGTCGCCGACGGAATCGACGTCATCTCGCTTCCTGAAGAGTCCGGCGGCCACCGCCTGCGCATGCTGGCGCAGGAGGCCAGCCTTGGCCACTCGGACTGGAAGATCGTCGTTCTCTCCGAGCTGACCGATGTCCGGCTGCTGACCCGCGCGGCACAGGCAGTCACCGCGCTCGGCCTCGGCTCGCTGCTACTGGGAAGCCTCTATCTCTCGGCACGACGCCGTGCAATCCGCATCCGCCTCGCCGCCAAGGAAGCGTTGGAGCGCGCGAACCAGGAACTCGAGCGCAAGGTTCTGGAGCGCACGCGCGACCTGACCTGCGTGAACGTGCGCCTTCGCGACGAGGTTGCCGAACGCGAGCGGGCGGAACAGGTCCTGCGCGAGACGCAGGACGAATTGGTCCATGCCGGCAAGCTTGCCGTGATCGGTCAGATGGCGGCGGGCATGACCCACGAACTCAATCAACCGGTGGCGGCCCTGCGCACTCTGGCCGATAACGCCTTGCTCCTGCTCGAGCGTAACAAACCCCAGTCCGTTCGCGCCAATCTCGAGATGATCGTCCGGACCGTCGAGCGCATGGCCAAGATCACCGGTCAGCTCAAGGGATTTGCCCGCAAGGGCGAAGGCCGCCCCGGTCTCGCTGCCATCGGCGTTTGCCTCGAACATGCTCTTGCTCTGGTCGAAAATCGTCTGTCTCGCCAGCAGATCGAGGTCGTCTGCGATGCGATTCCGTCCGCGGTAATGGTGCTGTGCGATCCTGGCCGGCTGGAGCAGGTTCTGGTCAACCTTTTGACCAATGCCCTGGATGCGCTGGGGGAGACGCCACGCGGCCGAATAGAGATTACCGTGACGCGAGCCGAGGCGAAGGCCGAGACCCGACAAGACGGCAACCACCGGATCACCATCGCGGTCAGCGATAATGGTCCCGGCATTCCCGCCGCCGTCCTGCCCCGATTGTTCGAGCCTTTTTTCACCACCAAGGCCGCCGGCGTCGGCCTCGGTCTCGGCCTGACCATTTCGGAAGGAATCGTCCGCCAGTGCGGCGGCAGCCTTTTGGCCGAGAACCGCCCATCCGGTGGCGC
The DNA here is from genome assembly GCA_016712595.1 of Rhodospirillales bacterium. Classification (NCBI taxonomy): domain Bacteria; kingdom Pseudomonadati; phylum Pseudomonadota; class Alphaproteobacteria; order Rhodospirillales; species Rhodospirillales bacterium. The sequence goes on along the minus strand of JADJQT010000002.1, from coordinate 1,113,877 downwards.
GCGCGTCGTCATCGAACTCGCCGAGACCGTCCGGGAAGAGGCGAGCATTGAACAACCCGCTTAGAGTCATCCTCATCGAGGACGATCCGGCTGTACGCTTTGGCGTCGTGCAGGCGCTCGAACTCGCGGATCTTACCGTCGAGCAGTTCGAGTCCGCCGATGCGGCCTTCCCGCATATCCACCCGCACCTGCCGGGCGTGATCGTCTCGGACGTGCGCATGCGCGGCATGAGCGGGCTCGAATTGCTTGACCGCGCGATCGCGATCGACGCCGACTTGCCGGTCATCCTTGTCACCGGACACGGCGATATCGCGATGGCGGTTCAGGCGATGCGGCGGGGGGCTTACGACTTTCTCGAGAAACCGTTTGCCTCCGAGCGCCTGGTCAGCACCGTCCAGCGTGCGCTGGAGAAACGCTCGCTGACTTTCGAGGTGCAAGATCTGCGACGCAAGCTCGACGACCGGGAGGGGATCGGCAGTGTGCTGGTCGGCGCCTCGCCGGAAATGGAGCGCATCCGGCGGACGATCCTGGGGCTGGCCGAAGCGGTCCCGGATGTATTGATCTGTGGCGAGACCGGGAGCGGCAAGGAACTCGTCGCGCAGTGCCTTCACCGCTTTTCCCGCCGCCGCGACGCAAATTTCGTCGCGCTGAACTGCGGCGGCCTGCCGGAGACGACGATCGACAGCGAGCTGTTCGGCCACGAGGTCGGCGCTTTCACCGGCGCGGTCAAGCGGCGTGTCGGTAAGATGGAGCATGCCGCCGGAGGGACCGTCTTTCTCGACGAGATCGAATCCATGCCCCTGGTGATTCAGGTCAAGATGCTTCGCGCGATCCAGGAACGCAGCGTCGAGCGCCTCGGCTCCAACGTCGTCATCGACGTCGACGTCCGCTTTATCGCCGCAACCAAAGTCGATCTCGAAGAGTTGAGCGACGACGGCAGGTTTCGCCGCGATCTTTATTACCGCGTCAACGTCGTGCGGATCGATCTGCCGCCGCTGCGCGAACGGCGAGACGACATTCCACTGCTGTTCGAGCATTTCGTGCTGCAGGCGGCCACGCGCTACTGCCGCCAAGCCCCAGTCGTTTCATCCGAAATGACGCGAAAGCTGATCGCCCACCCCTGGCCGGGAAACATCCGCGAGTTGCGCAACGTCGCCGACCGCTACGTTCTTGGCGTCCTTGGCCGGCCATTCGCCGGCGATGACGAAATCGAGCCACCGCGAAGCCTGGCCGATCAGGTCGACGCATTCGAGCGCATGCTACTCGTCGAGCAGCTTCGCCGCGACCAGGGCAACGTCACCGCGGCGAGCGAAGCGCTCGCCCTGCCCAAGAAGACTCTCTACGACAAGATCAAGAAGCACGGCATCCCGCTCGACGGCTTTCGCTGAAGCCCGATGCCGATGGTGGCGGAATACGTCGCTACACCGTCGTCGCCCGCCATTGCGCGGACTGGCGCCGACGCTCGAGGAATGCCAGCGCCTGATCCTGTCCGTGCGTCAAAAGCTTGCGCAGGAAGGCCGGATTGCGGTCGAACTTCGACGCGTGGTCCAGCCGGCCGGAGACGGCGGGCGCCATGACGATCGGCTCGGGCAGCACCACGGGTTTGTAGCGCCGCAACAAGCCGGCGAGCGGCGAGGTTTCGAATTGCGCCAGTGCCTCGGCGCTGGTCGCACCGAGAGCCGTGCCCGTCGCGATGAAGGCTTCGGCGAGTTGATTGATTGAGCGCGCCCGCGAGAGTTCCGTCTGCAACGATTGGTTGGCGCCCATTTCGTTGCGCCGGTCGGAGATGTCGAGCAGTGTCCGCGGCTCGCTGTCCCGCGCCTCGGGATTGATGCGGATCAGCCAGATTTCGTCCGGCTTGTCCTCAACGCCCCCCTCGCCGAGGTCGAAAAAATCGCTGATAGGCGGATTTTGCGAATAAAGGCCGTCCCAATAGACGCCAGCATAACGGCCAGAGCCGATGACCGTGGCGCGCGCCAACTCCGGCAGCGAACCGGAGGCGACCACGGCATCGACGCTGAAATCCGGATTGGTGCCGCGAAAGACGACGAAATTGCCGCTCAGCACTTCTGCCGCACCGATGAGCAGCTCGCGGCGCGACCGGTCCCTCGCCACCAGCGCCGGGATGGTGGAAAAGTCGACGAACGCCTCGATGATCGTGCGCAGCCCCGTCTGGGCATCGAACCACACGCGCAGCGGCTCCTGCGCTGATCGCGGTATCAGGCTGAGAAGTCGATCGGCGGTATAGGGGCTGACCTCGGTCATCGTCGGTAGCCGCAGCGCCGCCACGGCCGCGGCATTCGCCAATCGGTCGGCGACCAGTTGAGCCGCGCCCCCACGCGGAAAGCCGTCCTGCCAGAAGTGTTCCAGTCGATCGATCGCAGCCGGACCTCCGTCGAGAAGAAGTCCGTACCAGGCGAGGAGCGCACCGATCGCGCCGCCCGACGTTCCACTCAGCGCGACGATCTCGAAATCCTGATGCGCGAGTTGTTCTTTGATCAGGGCGGCGAGAGCGCCGGCCGTAAACGCCGTGTGGGTACCCCCACCCTGGCAGCCGATGGCGATCCGTCGCATTCGCGCTCCTCTTTTTATCGTGATTCCGTCCGTCTCATGCGGTCCGCATCTCTTTATCGTCCCCCTGCGTCTTGCAGGAGGCGGACGACGACGCCGCGACGCATTCAACGTCAAACGGCGGCAACCGGCAACCTTCGTTCCGACGAAAGGGAAAAGGCGGCGGAGATAGCCGCTCTGTCGCGCCCGAGCGGCACCTTTGACCGCTGCCGCCGCCGCGACGCCGGGGTCGACGCAGACGTTTGAAATTAAGGCCTTAAGCCAATGGCTTGGGTGGTTTTCAGCCTTGCCCATCTGTCCTTGAGCGGCGTTCGCGGACGTGGCTCCGGGATGTCGCTTGAGAGCGCCCGCGCACGCCAGGCACGTGGCGTCGGATCAAGGGAGCCTGACGATGGTGAACCAGAAATGCTCAACCGAACGGACGATCGATTGGAACGTCTCGATACCGACCGGCTTGGTCACGTAACAGTTCGCGCCAAGATCATAGCTCTTGATGATGTCCTGCTCGGCGTCCGACGATGTGAGAACGACCACGGGTATTCGCCGGAGCGTCTCACGCCCGCGGATCTCGGCAAGCAAATGCGCGCCGTCGATTTTCGGAAGGTTGAGGTCAAGCAGGATCAGCTCCGGTATTTCCGCGTTTTCGTACGGAGGCTCTTGCAGCAGATAGGCGAGGGCCAGGGCGCCGTCGGCGAGGACCGTAATATCGATTCGGAGTTTGCTCATGGCGAGCGTCTCCGTGGTTAGAAAGGCGTCCGCCTCGTTGTCCTCGACGAGAAGAACGTTAATCGGTCTCAGCATGGTCGTCCCTCGCCGCCTGTAGCGTAAAATGGAAGGTTGTGCCGACATCGAGCTCGGACTCGACCCAAACCCGACCACCGTGGCGTTCGACAATGCGCTTGGCGATGGCAAGCCCGATGCCGCTTCCCTCGAATTTGCCGCGCTCGTTCAAGCGCTGGAACATCTGAAAGATCCGCTCGGCATAGCGCATGTCCATGCCGATCCCGTTATCCGCGATGATGAAGTGCCAGTGTCCTCCGTTGGGCTCCGCGCTCACGTTGACCTTCGGTGGCGCCTTCGAGCGGAACTTGATCGCATTGCCAATCACATTCTGAAAAAGCTGAGCCAGCTGGATCTCGTCGGCAAGGACAACCGGAAGCGGTCCATGGTCGATCTGGGCGCCGGTCTCGCTGATCACCCTGCGCAGCGATCTCAACACACGATTGAGAACGAACCCGGATGAGACCGGCTCAAGCGGCTTGGCCTCGGATCCCACCCGGGAATAAGCCAGAAGATCGGCGATGAGCCGCTGCATCTGCCGGGCGCCCTCGCAGGCGTAGTGGATGTACTTGTCCGCCCGCTCGTCGAGCTTACCCTGATAGCGCTGTGCCAGCAGTTCGGTGAAGTTAGCGACCGCGCGCAGCGGTTCCTGGAGGTCATGAGATGCCACATAGGCGAACTGCTCGAGCTCGGCATTGCTGCGGTGAAGATCCTCATCCCGGCGCTTTTGTTCACTGATGTCGCGCATGATGGCCGCAGCGCCAACGATCTCGCCGCCAGCAGCGTGCAACGGCGACAACGAAATGGAGACGTCAACCTCGCTGCCGTCACGCCGTCGACGTTTGGTCTCATAATGGGCGACGTGTTCCGCGCGCCTTATCCGCGCCAAGAGCTCTGCCTCTTCGGATACCTGCAATTCCGGCAGAATCAGAAAGATCGGCTGCCCGATCGCCTCGGCGGCCGAATAGCCGAAGAGTCGTTCAGCGGCAGGGTTCCAACTGGTGATGATGCTCTCGAGTGTCTTGCTGATGATGGCGTCGTCCGACGATTCCACGATCGCGGCGAGGCGGCCCTCGCTTTCGCGCAGCGCCCCGGCCGCCGCCAGCCGGGCGCGGTGCAGACGATCGACGCGTACGGCGCTCCACAGCACACTGGTGGCAAGCAGCGTGATGGTCGACAGGGTGAACAGCGCCAGGCAAAATTGCGTGCCGTAGAGTTCGGCTCTCCGGCCGGCATCGACCAGCATCGCCAGCAGCACCGGGCCAAAGACGACCACAGGCAGCAACATGCGCGCAGAGGCGGCACCCGGTCTGTCGCGAAGGAGCGTTGAGATCCATCCCACACCCGGGCGCAAGGCCAGTACTCCCGCGAACAGCACGGTCAGGCCTAACGCCGTGTTGAGGGCGAGCTCCCGAAAAAACGGCACATTGAGCAGCGCGGCGATATCGATCGCATAGCCGAGGAGCGGCGTTCCTGTCCACATGAGTCCCAAGGTGCCCAAGGTCAGAAAGGCCGCGCGCATCGGCGCGCCCCGACGGCTTGACAGACGATGTGCGAGCAGAAGCGCCGCACCGAGGAGTATGAAGGCAACGCTGGTGGCCTGGGATGGCCTGCCGGGATACGGGTACGGTGCCGGCTGGCTGCGCAGGCTTTCAGAGAAGAGCCATATGTCAGCCCCAAAGTTGATCCCCGTCGTGTACTCGATAAGGGCGTGCAACCCGATGATCAGGACACCCCCCGAGAAGGTCAGGAATAGCGTGGCTGCAAGCTTGCCCGGAGCTGTTGCCGCCAGCAGTGCGGCTCCACCGAGCGCGATGGCGGTGGCGGTCCACGGCTGCATGGCCACCAGACCGGGCAGCACGTTCTTGAGCATGGCGGCATCGAATGCCCATCCGAGCAGCACGACGACGCCAAGCGCCAGCGCCGTAAGACCGCACCCGCGCGCCACCCGTGCACCGATGTCTTCGTCGCTTGGTGGACCGAGCGGGACCGTTCCGAGCACGTCCTCGTCCAATCGGCGATCCCTGGCCGCGACGGAGAGCGTCTGCCAGATCAGCATCGCGAGCAAAAGGAGAGCCAGAGACGCCCCGGCAATCCACGTTGCCCGCGCGGGTGTCCAGAACGGTGGTAGATCGGCATACCATCGAGTGAGACTCTCCCGATATTCGGTCGTATTCATAAAATCGTCGACAGCCAGATCCAGCCGGTGCTGCAGATCGGGCAGGTCTTTGCGCACGGCAATGGCACGCCTCGCCTCAGTCAGAGGCTCGTCAATGACCTTAATCCGATCGTCTATTCGCGCTCGCTGAGCCAGCTTCAACACCGAATTTTCGAAGGAGACGAGGGCATCGATGTCTCCGGCCATAAGGCCGAACAGCGCATCCTGCAGGCGAGGATAGGAGACGAGGCGCGATTCGAGTCCGCGCTGCTTGAGGAGTTCCTCCGAAATTCCGCTCGAGATCACGCCGATGCTTCGGTCGGCGAGATCGGCCCAGCTACGGATGTTCTCGGTATCGAGCCGAACGAACAAGGCGGTGGGTAACGTTAATAATGCGCGCGTGAACAGCATGCGCCGTTCACGCTCCCGGGTAATCGTCACGAGGGGAATGACGTCAATGTCGCCGTGATCCAACGCCGCGAAGACCTCGGCCAAGGTCTCGAACGGGCGATAGCTCACGCTCAGCCCGGCATGCCTCGCCACCGCATCCATCATCTGGATCGCGAAGTCGTCGGATCGCCCATTTGGGTCAACTGTATACTCAGGGTAGAAATTTTTTAATGTTCCAACAATTATAACATGTCTTTCTGCCTCCACCGCACCTCCGGATCCGCTGGCGAAAAGCAGGCAGGACCCCATGGCGAGGAGAATAAGCTTGACCAGGCAGCGCGATCGGCCCATTCCAAACTCCAGCGGGAATAGCTAGGTCCACATAGACGCGATCAACCTAACAGGAACTACGTCCTATATCACCCCTTAACTGCCCCAAACGAGGGGTTTATGGCATTTTTTGCAGCAGCCTGGATTTCCTCCGCAAGAGCAGTCCGCGCAGATTTTTGCCAGCGGCCGTCGATAGGACCCGGATCACGATGGCGGTTCGATCGTTCGCATGTGGGCTTGCGCAAATGAAATCGGCCAAACGTGGATGCTGTCGGCCGGTCGCGGGCGGGATATAGTCAGGGCATGATTTCTCTTCCGCCCCAGGCGCTCCCGGCGGCGAGCCGGATCGTCGTCGCCATGTCCGGCGGTGTCGACAGCGCGGTGACTGCGGCGCTTCTGGCTGAGGCCGGCCACAGTGTCATCGGCGTCACTTTGCAGCTCTATGATCACGGTCAGGCCGTCGCCCGTCCGGGAAGCTGCTGCGCTGGTCAGGACATTTATGACGCCCGCCGCGTCGCTGATCGTCTCGGCATCCCCCACTACGTCCTCGACTACGAGCAGCGATTTCGCGCCGCCGTCATCGACGACTTCGCCGACAGCTACGTCGCCGGTGAAACGCCGATTCCCTGCGTGCGCTGTAACCAGCGGATTAAGTTTGAAGATTTGCTGCAAACGGCTCGCGATCTCGGCGCCGACGCCCTTGCCACCGGTCACTACGCCATCCACCGCCACGGCAGCGATGGCCCATCGCTGCACCGCGCCACCGATGCCAGCCGGGACCAGAGCTATTTCCTGTTTGCGACGACCCGCGCCCAGCTCGACTTCCTACGCTTTCCCCTCGGTGATCTGCCAAAGGACGAAACACGCGCGATCGCCCGCCGCCTGCAGTTGCCCGTCGCCGAGAAACAGGACAGCCAGGACATCTGCTTCGTGCCGTCCGGTGACTACGCGCGCCTGATTGAGCGGCTGCGTCCCGAGGCTCATCGCCCGGGCGAGATTGTCGATCTTAATGGCAACGTTCTTGGCCGGCACGCCGGCATCGCCCATTTCACCGTCGGCCAGCGGCGGGGTATCGGCATTGCCGCTGACCATCCGCTCTACGTCGTCCGCCTTGATGCTACCGCCGCCCGCGTCGTCGTCGGCCCACGCACCGCCCTGCTGCAGGATCGGGTGTTCGTCCGCGAGGTCAACTGGCTCGGCTCCGAGCCGCTGCCCGTCGACAACCTGGCCGTCGAAGTGAAACTGCGCTCGACCATGGCCGCGGTTCCCGCCCGCGTCAGCATCGATGGCGCGGGAAATGCCACGGTCATGCTCGACCAGCCGCAGGCGGCCATCGCCCCAGGGCAGGCGTGCGTTCTTTACCGCGAGCGACGCGTCCTGGGCGGCGGCTGGATCACGGCCGAGCGGCCAATCGCCGGCGTTCCCTGTTCCGATTGAGATTGAGTCTCAGAGCCGATGGCGGCACGGCGATGCTGCCGCCGCGGTGCCGGGGCGGCACCGGCAGGTTGCGCCAGTCGTTCGATTTCGTCGTCGGCAAGCTCGGCAAGAGAGAAGATCGCCTGCGCCCAGTCGGCAGCGTCGTCCCATTGATGCGCGAACAGCAAGCGGCGCATTGCCTTGAGGCTGATCGTTGAGGGAGCCATGGCAGATGACCTCGCTACAGGTCTTTGTTCCTACAATTTACAAACAGTACCAGGATAAGCCGCCAAAAAGAAGCTTATTTTCCTGTTTTAAGATGTTTTACATAAATAAGGCGGTTAACTGTCCACCATCGCCGGAACGCCTTCTTCGGCGACCGCCTGTTGCAGGGCCTCCCTGGCCTCCTCGACCTGCTGCTGCTTCGCCCACATCGCCGCGTAGCGCCCGGCTTCGGCGAGTAACGCGACGTGGGTGCCGCGCTCGACGATGCGCCCGGCTTCGAGCACGAGGATCTGATCGGCATCGACGACGGTCGACAGGCGATGAGCGATGACCACGGTCGTCCGTCCGCGGGACACGTCGCGCAGGCTCGTCTGGATTTCCTTTTCGGTATGCGTATCGAGCGCCGACGTCGCCTCGTCGAAAACGAGGATGGACGGCGCCTTGAGGATCGTGCGGGCGATCGCCACCCGTTGCTTCTCCCCTCCGGACAGCTTCAGTCCGCGTTCGCCGACCATCGTCTGATAGCCGTCGGGCAGTGAGCGCACGAATTCGTCGATGCGGGCGAGGCGTGCCGCGGCCTCGACCTCGGCTGCCCCGGCGCCCGGGCGTCCATAGGCGATATTGTAGAAGATCGTATCGTTGAACAGCACGGTGTCTTGCGGAACGATGCCGATCGCGGCGCGAACGCTCGTCTGTGTGACCGCGCGCAAATCCTGGCCGTCGATCAGCACCCGGCCATCGGTTGCGTCGTAGAACCGGTACAGCAGCCGCGAGAGCGTCGACTTACCGGAACCGCTGGAGCCGACGACGGCGACGGTCGCGCCCGGTGGAACGGTGAACGAGATATCCTGCAGGACAGCACGGCGCGCATCATAGGCGAAGGAGACGCCGTCGAAGACGATGCCGCCGCCGTTTGGCACTAGCGGTGGTGCGCCCGGGCGATCGGCGACCTCGGCGTCAACGGCGAGCAGGGCGAACATCTGCTCCATGTCGGTCAGCGACTGGCGGATCTCGCGATAGACGAACCCGAGGAAGTTGAGCGGCAGATAGAGCTGGATCAGGTAGGAATTGATCATGACGAAATCACCGACGGTTATCTCACCGGCGGCGACCTGGGATGCCGCCATCAGCATCAACGTCACCAATCCAACCGCGATAATGCCGCCCTGGCCGATATTGAGCAGGCTCAGCGTTACCTTGCTCTTGACCGCGGCGCGCTCGTAGCGGCTGAGCGCCGCATCGAAGCGGCGCGCCTCGTGCGCCTCGTTGCCGAAGTACTTCACCGTTTCGAAATTGAGCAGGCTGTCGATCGCCTTGGTGTTGGCGTCGGAATCCGTCTCATTCATCAGCCGGCGGAATTTTGTCCGCCATTCGGTGACGAAGATGGTGAAGGCGATGTAGGCGGAGATGCAGGCGAAGGTGACGGCTGCGTACCAGACGTCAAAGAGCGACCAGAGGATACCGCAGACGAGCAGGATTTCCAGCAGCGTCGGCAGGATGTTGAACAGCATGAAGCTGAGCAGGAAATCAATGCCCTTGGTGCCGCGCTCAATCGCCCGGCTGACCGCTCCGGTTCGCCGGTCGAGGTGAAAGCGCAAGGACAGCGCATGCAGGTGTTCGAACGTCCTGAGGCCGGCGGTCCGGATCGCCCGTTGTGCAACCTTGGCGAAGACGGCGTCGCGCACTTCACCCATCGCCTGCGAGCCCATGCGGGCAACGCCGTAGGCGACGACCAGCATCACCGGCACCGCTGCGATCCGGCCGGTCGAGTCGCTAGCGAGAGCGTCGACGACGTACTTGTAGAGCACCGGGATCAGGACATTGATCCCCTTGGCGGCGATCAGGAACACGACGGCGGCGGCCACGCGGACGCGCAGGCCCAGCTCACCCGCCGGCCACAAGTACGGCAGCAGCGTGCGAAGCGTCCGCAGGTCTCCCCGGTGACCGGGATCGGCGGAAGTCGGTGATCGTGTTCTCATCGCGTTCCGTCGTTGGTTGTGGTTGGACGTGCGTCGGCCATGATGCTCCGGCCGGCGGCGCCTGAACGTCGCCTACGGATGCACAAGCCGCCGGCGGGCGATTGTCCCTATTCGACGAAGCGGAACATCAGCAGCAATGTGCGCTGCAACATCATGTAGTTGTCGTCCGACACAAGGTAAATGAGCGTTTCGCCGTCGGCACCGCGGCGTGCATCGATGCCCTCCATATTATCGAACGTCACCGGCCCTTCGAAGCGGGCGATTTCCTCGCCGTCGAGCACGGCGCCCGCCGCGACATCCACCCTTTTCAGCACGCGCAGCCGTGCGCCAGGTGGCAGCGTTCGCCGCTCCAGCACCAGGACGTCGCCATCCGGCAGCGTTGCCGCTCCCGTCGGCTCGAAGCCGCCGCCGCTGCGCCAGGTCAGCGCCGACCAGCCGTCCGGTGTCTGGCTGAGCCATCCGACCGTACCACCATCGATGCGATATCCCTCGGTCAGCGCCAGCAGGCGGCCGTCGGCAAGGCGGGTTAGCGCTTCGATACCAGCGTTCCGCGGCGCATTCTCGAGTCCCGGCGGTGATGCAAGCCGCTCCGGCAGCGCATTCGCCGCCGGGTACTGCCACAGCCGGGGCCGGCTTTCGAAGGCGATCACAACCGCATGTTCATCCGCCGCACGGGCGAGATCCTCGGCGTCACCGCCGCGCGTCCCGGCGAGCGAGCCTCCCTTAGGCCCGCGCAGATCGCTAAGACGGACGCGCTCGATCCCGGCAAGATCGCCCTGCGGATCGTAGACGAGATCGGCGTCGACGCGATAGCCATGGTCGGAGATGGCGATCAGCGAGCGCCCGTCGCCGGAGACGAGCAGGCCGGACAGGCCGCCAAAACGGGCGTCGGCGGAAGACAGCCGGACGCCGCCGCGGTAGTCGAGGCGGCCGAGATGGCGCGCCGTTGAATGGAAAGGCCGCAACGGCATGGGGATCGAGTCGACCGCGATCTCGTCCGCGTTGACGCCGCCCCGCGCTGGCCCCCCTGGCGCAGCACCGCCGCAGGCACAAGCAACAAGAAGCGCGAAGAGTGCGCGCGCGCAGCGCTTGCGAGTGATACCCTGGCTCGCGGAGCGCCTCAGCATCGCCAGCTCTTCGCCCGCGCGTCCTGCTGTCGAGATTTCGTGCATGGCGCCAACGTCCGGTTGCGAAGCGCTCCGGGCGACAAATAGGCAGGAGGTACCCCATGAACATCGATACCCCTGGCCGTCGCGCAGTAGGCCGTCGTGCGGTGGTTTGCGGCATCGCATCCGCCGCCCCGCTCGCCACGATCCTGGCCGACGCCCGCTTGGCGCGCGCCGAGGCAGCGGCGCTGAAGAGCGTTTCCATCACCACCCGGTCCAGGCGGGCGATCACCGCCGCCCTCGCCCTGCCGGTAAGGACGCCGGCGCCCGGCGTGCTGCTGATCCACGAATGGTGGGGGTTGAACGATCAGATCAAGGCGGTCGCCGGCGAGCTCGCCCGCGAGGGCTATGTCGCCCTCGCGGTCGACCTTTATGGCGGCCGGGTAGCGACAACACCGGACGCGGCGAAGCCGCTGATGCAGGCGATCGATCCGTTGCAAGCGACCGAGACCTTGGTGGCGTGGGCGGACTGGCTGCGCGACAACCCGAAAACCTCGGCGAAGATCGCAACGATCGGCTGGTGCCTGGGCGGTGGCTGGTCGCTGAACGCCTCGCTCGCGACGCCCGTCGATGCGACGGTGATCTATTACGGCCAAGTCGATCAGCCGGCCGAACGCCTTGCCCGCCTTAACGGCCCGGTCCTGGGCCACTTTGCCACGCGCGATACCTGGATCACCAAAACAATGGTCGACACGTTCGAGGCCGAGATGCGCCAGGCAGACAGGCCGCTCACCGTTTACTGGTACGAAGCCGATCATGCCTTCGCCAACCCCTCAGGCGCTCGTTACGATCAAAAGGACGCGCAACTCGCCTGGGAGCGGACACAGCATTTTTTCCGCACCAATCTTTAAGACCGTACGACCCCACCCCTGCGCCCTCCGCCTGCCCCTGGCGCGACCGGCGGAGCGAGGCCGCGGCCCCGCCCCGGGCTATGCGGGACTTTCGTAGCGAGTGGGAGTGCCCAGTTCCTCAAAGCGGAAGAGCTTGAAGGCGCGGTCGCCGCTGAAGTCCAAAATCCGCAACTGGTCCGTTTCGTGGATATCGTGAACGACGGCGTCAAAGTGATTGCCGTAGCGTTCCTTGGCCAATTCGATCGGAATGTCGTAAGCGATAAATTTGTCAATGCCCTTCGAATGCAACTTGCGGAGCAACGCTGGCGCGGTGGGCGACTCGGACGACGTCAGAATGACCATCGGCCCACCACCGGTTAGCAACAACATGACTTTTAAAATCATTTCGTCCTTCCCACTCGCTTCTTGGTCAGATTCTTCATCGACGCTGCCTATAGCACAGGCACGCGTTGAGTGCTACCGGCCGAAAGCGCGCATTCTCATCGCACACGATCAGGCAGCCCGCCGCGGGCACCCGAGCGGACGGGAAGCCGTTTGAATGCGGCCACCTCGTCCCCGGGCAAAGGCCTTACCCCTTAGAACTGATAGCGGCGCAGCACAGTGAGTGATGAAATGGCGCCGACGAACTTGTTGGTCTTCGGGTCAACAACCGGCAAGCGAAGCCGGCCACTGGCCAGCAGTTTGACCGCCTCCGCCAATGGCGTATCAGGTGACATGATCGGCAGATCGTGCTCGACAAATTCTGCGACCTTTCGGCCAAGATAAGGAGCTATACGATCGTCGACGTCGACGACCGTTTCGAGTTCTGCTTCTTCCACCGTCTGGCTCTTTCCGTCTTCCGGCAAAAGCATCTTCGCCAAGGTGAACGTGGTTACTTCGCCGACGTATTCCCCCGCAACATTGACAATCAGTAACTGCTGCCTGTGATGCTTCACCATAATAGCCAATGCTTCCGCGAGTGTCGCGGTATCAAGCACAGTTGGCGTTGAGCGCACCATGTAATGCCGGCAATACATGTATTATTCTCCCAGATGTCCATTGCGGCGGTGCTACGCATTTGCACCCGCGCGCCGGCCCTGGGGCGATGGCGCAGACAAGGGCCAGATGCGGTAGACGACGACCTCTTCGCCCCATTCTGTTCGGCTTCCCATCGCGATGCAACACCAGTGCGCGGGATGAGTCGCAATCGCGATCGACTGGACAGTTCGCGATTTGGCCTCTAGAAGGCAACAAAGTCTCAAAATCGGATGGTGTAACCCGCGTGGGGAAGGCTGTGTCAGATTAGGCGCGTGGGCTGCGGTAACCACTCCACAACAAGAAAGTGGCACGCGGTTTGATAGGTCCGCCCTCCGAGGGGGCGTTCTCAAATCACGATAACCCGCCCCGCCTTGCCGAGAAGAGACCCAACCGGACGGGAGACTAAGAATGAGCGTGGGTATAAGCACCAGTACGTTAGCACTCGTCGCGGCGGGGATCGGAATAGCCGCCGCGGCCGTGATTTTCGCCAGCATCGTGCGCCAGCCCGAGGGGACGGACCGCATGAAGGCGATCGCCGCCGAAATTCATCTCGGCGCTATGACGTATCTGCGCGAACAGTATTTTCGCATTGCGATTTTTGTCGTCGTTGTCGCGATGTTGCTGTCCTTCCAATACGACATCTACATGAGCATATGCTTCATCTTTGGCTCGCTCACCTCGGCCGGGGCTGGTTTCGTCGGCATGCAGGCAGCGACGCGGGCCAACGTCCGTACCACGGCGGCGGCCCTTTACAGTGGCGAGCGCGCGGCGCTGAACGTCTCGTTCAACGGCGGCGCGGTCATGGGACTGGCTGTGGCGTCGTTCGGCCTGTTCGGCGTCGGCCTGCTGTTCTATTTCTACGGAACGCCGGACTTGGTGCACAACATCTGGGGCTTTTCCATGGGAGCCTCATCGATCGCTTTGTTCGCGCGAGTTGGCGGCGGCATCTTCACCAAGGCAGCGGATGTCGGCTCGGACCTCGTGGGCAAGGTCGAGGCAGGTATCCCCGAGGATGACCCGCGCAACCCTGGCGTCATTGCCGATAACGTCGGCGATAACGTCGGTGACGTCGCCGGCATGGGCGCAGACATTTACGAATCCTACGTCGGAGCGATCGTGGCGACCATGACGCTGGGCGCGACCCTCGGCACGACCGACGTGCTATCGATGTTCGGTGGCGCCATTCCCGCCCGCCTGATGGACATGGCGTCGACCATCGGTGTCATGCCGGTGCTCGGCGGCGAGGTCATCGCGGCTCACCTAATGCTCATGTCCCTGCCACTGCTGATGGCGATCGCCGGGCTGGCAGCGTCGCTGTGTGGCATCTTCGGCCTGCGCCTGCTGAAGGGCGTCGGTCCAGCGCGCTCGCTGGCCATCGCCGATATGGGCACCGCCGCGATCTTCATCACGCTGACGCTGATCATTTTGTTGAGCTTCGGTTACGGCTGGGGAATTTTTGTCGCGGTGATTTCCGGCAATGTCGCCGGCGTGCTGATCGGCCGCATCACCGAATACTATACGGCCTCAAAGCCGGTGCTGCGCGTCGCCGCCGCATCGAAGACCGGTGCCGCAACCAACGTGATCACCGGTATCGCGGTTGGATTTGAGTCCTGCGCTCTGCCGCTGCTGCTGATCGCCGCCGCGACACTCGTCGGATACCAGGCGGCGGGCCTTTACGGGATTGCCGTTTCAGCGGTCGGCATGCTCGCCACGGCGGGCATGACCATGACCCTCGACGCCAGCGGCCCGGTGTCCGACAACGCCGGCGGCATCGCCGAAATGTCGGAATGCCCGGAGGAGGTGCGTCAGATCACCGACGGCCTCGATGCCATCGGCAACACCACCGCCGCCACCGGCAAGGGTTTCGCCATCGGCTCGGCGGCGCTCACCGCCCTTGCCCTGTTCGTCGCCTACAAGGAAGCGGTCGACCTGAAATCACCGGTGCCGCTGAACATGGATATCACCGATCCGCGTGTCGTCGTCGGTGCCTTCGTCGGCGCCATCGTCGTCGTTCTTGCGGCATCAATGACGATGAGTTCAGTCGGCAAGGCGGCGATCGACATGGTCAACGAAATCCGCCGGCAGTTCCGCGAGATCCCCGGCCTGCTCCAGGGGATGGCCAAGCCGGATA
This sequence comes from Rhodospirillales bacterium, assembly GCA_016712595.1. NCBI lineage: Bacteria > Pseudomonadati > Pseudomonadota > Alphaproteobacteria > Rhodospirillales > Rhodospirillales bacterium. Next base: position 1,098,863 of record JADJQT010000002.1, on the reverse strand, counting down.
CGGCGCGCTGCGTGGCCATCTCGACCCAGGCCGCGTTGCGGGAGATGATCGCACCCGGTCTGATGGCGGTCACCGCGCCGGTGATCGTCGGCTTTTTCATCGGTCCCGAGGCGCTTGGTGGAATGCTGATGGGCTCGCTGATCGTCGGGGTGGTGCTGGCGCTGTTCATGGCCAACTCGGGCGGTGTCTGGGATAACGCCAAGAAGTTCATCGAAGGCGGCAAGATCACCGGTGAGAAGAAAGGCAGCGATGCGCACGCCGCTGCGGTCATCGGTGATACCGTGGGCGATCCGTTCAAGGACACCTCCGGTCCGGCGATGAACATCCTGATCAAGCTGTTATCGATCGTCTCGCTGGTCATCGTGCCGTTCATCGTCTGAACACCGCGCACGAATTCGCAAGCGAACAAGGAAACGGGCGGCGCTGGAAGGCGCCGCCCGATTTTACTTTTACGATGACCAATATGATTCCACACAAGGAACGGACGAACGCTTCGGCCGCGCCAGAAGCGAAGATCTCAACCTAAAAGAGAGGCGGCGTCGAGAAGTTGTAGCCGATGCCGGCGCCGAAGAACCAGGGATTGACCGTCAGGTTGTCGAACTTGTTGCCGCCGACGTGCACGTTGGCCGGAGCCAGCCACCACTTCTTGGCGTCGAGGACCGCGACCCAGTTCGAATCCGGGATCTTGACGTTGACCCCGAAGTTGATCACCCCACCCCACGTGTCATCGACCTCAAGGTGCGAGCCGCCGGCAAGATGACTCTGATCCTCCCAGAACTTGGCGTAGGTCATGCCCGCGCCAAGGAACGGCGAAATCATCTCGTCGCTGAAGAAATGATACTGGCCGATGAGGCTGAGCGGCAGCACCCACTGATCGGTGGCCTTGCTACGATCCCCATTGACGTTGAGATCGACCCGCGCCCACGGCACCGCGATCACCGTCTGCACCGCGATGTTCTTGGTGAAAAAGTAGCTCAGGTTCAGCGCCGGATTGGCGCTCAGATCGCCGCTGTCATAGTTGACCCCGGGAGCGATGTGCCCTTGAGCACCGCTGTAGAACCCCTCCACCAGCAATTGCACCATGAAATCGCCAGGCTCGTAGGCGTGCGCGGGCGCGGCAGCGGCGAGGCCAACCGCCATCACACCGGCTGTTGCCACCTTGGTCATCGTTTGTTTGATCATTTTGTCATCTCCGCAGCCGCCTCACGCGCATAAGAAACGGATTAGCAAAGCGTTCGAGCGGCCGTATTTCTGACTTCGTTCGCACCTAACGGCCGACTCGACCGTCGGCGACGAACGGCGATCCGTTCGTTAAAATCCCATAATAGTCTTATGGATTAAACGTCAAGGTTGAGAAATCGGCTGTGTACCGATCGTGTCGCACAGTTGCTTGTGCGCAACAATTCCGGTCAGGGATCCGTGTTCGCGGCTCGCCTAGCGATGGCGGCCGGGTATATGTACCGTCGGCCGTCTCGCCTAGCGACGGCGGCCGGCGATGCGCCCCGTCGGCCGGTGCGGCTTCGCCGGCTGGTTGCGCGCATCCTCGTCAAACAGATCAGCGAGGTTCTGCATCATCGTTCCGCCCAGTTCTTCGGCATCGACGAGCGTAACCGCACGGCGATAGTAACGGGTGACGTCATGGCCGATACCGATGGCCGTTAGCTCGACCGGCGAGCGCGTTTCGATCCAGTTGATCACGTCGCGCAGATGACGCTCAAGGAAATTACCCGGGTTCGCCGACAATGTGGCGTCGTCGACCGGCGCGCCGTCGGAAATCACCATAAGTACCTTCCGATGCTCCGCGCGCCCCACCAGCCGCCCGTGCGCCCACAGCAACGCCTCGCCGTCGATGTTCTCCTTTAAAAGGCCTTCGCGCAACATCAGGCCGAGGTTGCGCCGGGCGCGCCGCCACGGCTGGTCGGCCGACTTGTAGACGATGTGCCGCAGATCGTTGAGCCGCCCTGGTGATTTCTGCCGCCCTTCCTTCACCCATCGCTCGCGGGATTGTCCGCCCTTCCACGCGCGCGTGGTAAATCCCAGGATCTCGACCTTGACACCGCAGCGCTCCAGGGTGCGGGCAAGAATATCGGCACTCATTGCCGCCACCGAAATCGGACGGCCTCGCATCGAGCCGGAGTTATCGATCAGCAGGGTCACGACGGTATCGCGGAACTCTGTCTCCGTTTCCATTTTAAAGGTCAACGGATGGACCGGATCGACGATGACGCGCGTCAGACGAGCGGCGTCAAGCAACCCTTCTTCGAGATCGAACTGCCAGGCGCGTGTCTGCTGCGCCAGCAACCGGCGCTGCAACCGGTTGGCAAGGCGCGCCACGACCCCCTCGAGACTGCTCAGTTGCTGATCGAGCTGAAAGCGCAGTCGCGTCAACTCGTCATGATCGCATAGCCGGTCAGCGGCGACGATCTCATCGAACGCCGACGAGTACGAATGGTAGGCGTTGCCTTCCGACGCTGGCGGCTCGGGTTGACGGTTGCGCCGCAAGGACGGACCCGCCGGCGACGTTCCCCCCTCCCCGCGCATGTCGTCGTCGCCCGACGGCTTGTCCGGAACCGCTTCGCCGATCTCCATCGCCGAGCCGCCCGACGCTGTCATGCCGCCTTCGGAACCGTTTTCGTTGCCTTGCGTCCGCGATGCCTCCTCATCGTTTGGCTTTTGCGAGCCGTCCTGCTCTTCGTTTTCGTCGTCCTTACTCAACGATGGATCATCCTCGTCGATCAGACCCAGCGCATGGATCATCTGTGCCGCCGCCTCGGCGAACGACGCCTGATCGCCGAGGCTCTCGGCCATGCGTTTGAGTTGCGCGCCGCATCGCTCGGCGACGATGGGCCGCCATGGATCGACGAGGGGCGCGGCAATGGCCGGCGTCCGGCTGCCGGTCAACCGTTCGCGCACGATCAGGCTGATCGCATCAGCGATGAGCGCCTCGTCCCGGCCCTCGACCTTGGCGTATCCCTTGCTCCGGCAGGTATGCTCGAGGAGCGCATCGAGATTGGCGCCGACGCCAACGAGGCGGCGGGCGCCGAGCGCCTGCACCCGGCTTTGCTCAACGCTCTCAAAGATGCTGCGTCCCGGCTGAGACTGCGGCATGCGGCGATGGTGGAGCACGTTGTCGTGGTAACGCAGGATCAGCGCCAGCGCATCGGCGGAGCCACGGAGCCGCGCCACATCGGTCGGTTGGCAACGCGCTGCGGGGTTGGGCAGACGTGCCCGGTTCCCGCGCACCTCAGCCTCGTTACCACCGAAGGCGATGGCGACGTCCCGCCGCCCGGCGACGGCGCGCAAGGCTGCGGACGTGACCCGCTTCAATAAGTTCGCCGCGTCTTCCTTGTCTTTCACGTGGCTCAGCGAACGACGGAGCGCATTGCCGATTCGGGAAGGTCCTCCCCGAAACAGCGCTGATAGTATTCCGCTACCGTCGGCCGCTCCACCTCATCACACTTGTTAAGAAAGGTCAGCCGGAAGCCGACGCCGATACTGCCAAAAATTTGCGCGTTCTCTGCCCAGGTAATGACCGTGCGCGGCGACATGACGGTGGAGATATCGCCGTTCACGAAGCCGGTGCGGGTCAACGCCGCCAGTTCGACCATCGCCGAGACTTTTTCGCGGCCGTCCTGGCTGTTGTAGTGCGGCACCTTGGCGATCACGATCTCCGTCTCAGCCGTGTGCGGCAGATAATTCAACGTCGCGACAATGTTCCATCGGTCCATCTGACCCTGATTGATCTGCTGCGTGCCGTGGTAGAGCCCGGTGGTATCGCCGAGGCCGACGGTGTTGGTGGTGGCGAACAGCCGGAACCACGGGTGCGGACGCAACACCCGGTTCTGGTCGAGCAGCGTCAGTTTGCCTTCGACTTCCAAGATGCGCTGAATGACGAACATCACATCCGGCCGGCCGGCGTCGTACTCGTCGAAGACGAGCGCCGTCGGACGTTGCAGCGCCCACGGCAGGATACCTTCGCGGAATTCGGTGACCTGCGAGCCTTCACGCAGGACGATCGCGTCCTTGCCGACGAGATCGATACGACTGATGTGGCTGTCGAGGTTGATGCGAATGCAGGGCCAGTTCAACCGGGCCGCAACCTGTTCGATATGCGTCGATTTGCCCGTACCGTGATAGCCCTGCACCAAAACGCGCCGGTTGTGGGCGAAACCAGCGACGATGGCGAGCGTCGTGTCGTGATCGAAGCGGTAGGCATCGTCGACGTCCGGGACGTGGTCATCGGCGATGCTGAACGCCGGTACGTCGATATCGCTGTCGATGCCGAACGTCTGGCGAACAGACACCGTGATGTCGGGCGCGTTCAGCACGCACCCGGTCTTGACTGTCTCATGTGGAACATGCGCCGTCATCATTCGCTCTTTGCGTGGTTGTATCCATTTGGATCGACAAAGCCAGGCATCGTTCTCCAGCGACGAAACTCATTGCGCCAAGCTATCCATGACGGCGCGATAGGCCTCGCTAATCCGCTTGAACCGTTCTTCGGCAGCCTTGTCGCCGCCATTGGCGTCCGGGTGGTGGCGCTTGACCAGCGCCTTGTAGCGGGACTTCACCACGGCGGCCGTAACCGGGGGCCGAAGGTCGAGGACTGCCAGCGCCGTTTCATGCGGGCTCTTCGGCTGGCGACGCGGGGCCGGGTGCTCGCCGTCGAAGCCGGCAAAGCCATCGTCGATTCGCGCCGCGCTCCAGGCACAGGCGTGAAGACCGGCCGCAAGCGGCCAGGAAGGCCGCTGCCAGACCGTATCCCGACGGACGTCGTCCTCGATCTGAGCGTCGCTCATGCCGGCGTAATAATTCCACGCGGCGTTATATTCGCGCACGTGATCGAGACAGAACCAAACATATTCCTGCAGATTCTGGCGCGAGCGCGGCGCCCGGTGTACGCCGTCGCGATCGCATCCCTCGCGCTCACAGCAACGGCGCTCGGCCGCCGCCCTGCTGGCCGCCGCCGTGCCGAACTCCTGGGCCGACCGCTCGTGAGTGCGCATGCAGGTACTATGGTTGTTTGCACCAATCGAAGCAAGGCGCCCCGATCGTTTGACCATCGCATCAGCCCTCGTCCCGCCGGTTAAGCGCCAGTACCGCCACACCCGCACCAATCAATCCGAGGCCGGTCAGGGTTGCCGCTGTAAGTGGTTCGCCGACCACCAGCGCCGCGGACAGCACGCCGACCACCGGAACCCCCAGCGAGCCGAGCGCCGTCGTCGCAGCCGGCAGACTGCGATTGACGGTTACGAACGCCCAAAAGCAGAACGCGGAGGCAATCGGGCCATTATAGAAAAGGATCGCGGCAAACGCCCATGACCAATGGACGAATGGGTGCGGTTCGACGATCAGCGCCACCGGAACCAGCGCAACAACGCCCAGTGCCATCTGCCACGTCATCAGGTCGAGCGGTGTTCCGTGCCAGTGGTGGGCACGGACGTGAATGATCGTGATGGCCCACAGGGCGGCGCCGGCAAGCAGCAGGCCGTTGCCGAGCAGCACATCGGCGTTGCCGTAATCGATCGCCAGCGGATTAAAGAGCACCGCGAGTCCGGCAAGGCCGAGCACGAGGGCGCCGATCTGCGCCGCGCCGATGCGCTCACCGAGCAGCAGCGCCGACAGCGGCACGACCCACAGCGGCGTCGTGTAGGCGAGTATCGCCGAGCGCCCGGCTTCGACAAACAGCAGCGCGACATGGGTCGTCGCCAGAAAAAAACCGATTTGCAAGACGCCGACCGACAGAATCACCGGCACGTCGCCGCGTGCCGGCAGACGCAACCGACCACTCGCCAGCATGATCGCCGCGATGGTCGCGCCGCCGATAAAGACGCGGGCAACGGCAAACCACAGCGGCGGCATCGCCTGCAGCCCCAGCTTGATCATCGGCCAGTTGACGCCCCAAAGCACGACGACCAGCACGAGAAGCAGTGCCGCGTGCCCGGTTCGCATCCGCCGGGCTTCTCCATCGTCCGCACGTGAGCAGCTCACGGCTGTCGTCTCCGTCATCGTCCTCCCTCCGGCTTGATGACGCGAGCTGACACGCGACCGGACCGGGTCTCTTGACCCCGCGCGCCGATCCTATCACAACGCGGACTGAACACTTGCTTTCCGGGCACCGCCGATGACCGCCATGACCGAAACGCTCGCCCGCAAATTGACCGAGGCGCTGAGTCCCGTCCGCCTCGACGTCATCGACGACTCCCATCGGCACGCGGGCCATGCCGGCGCTCGGCCCGGCGGCGAAACGCACTTCCGCATCGATATCGTTGCGTCCGCCTTCACCGGCAAAGCACGACTGGAGCGTCACCGGCTCGTTTACGCCGCGCTCGCCACCGAACTCGCCGGCACTGTTCATGCGTTGGAAATTTCGACGCGCACCCCAGAAGAAGCAGGCAGCACCTAACGGCGCCCCGCCGGGACCGTTGCATCGAATATGCGAACCATCGGGCCCAGAACGCAATGACGGCCGCGGCGAACTCCGGGCGCGATGCCAGCATCGCTGCGTTGCGCCTCTCCACCATCGACCGCAGCGCGGGGAACGGAAGGTCGCTCTGCGCGTTGGGACAACGTGGAGCTTGCGTCTCGGTGACGTGCACTGGGGAGGAAGAACGTATGGCAGATCCCGATGTTCGGCGAAGTGGGTAGAAATATCTCAATGGCCGAAAAAAACAGACTTTTGAAGTCGGACTGACGCGAATTGTTACGCATGTATCACTCTTATCTGGTAATTAGCGGGCCACACGTGGGGAACGACCCTTCGCGTCGTGGGATGGGTGCGCCGCCAGCAATGCTCTTGAAGCGTGTAGGCCGCGCATCGGAACGCACGAATACCAACGGAGCTATGGAATGAGATCACTTTTGCTGGGTGTATCCGTGTTGGCGTTGATGGCGCCGGCTGCATATGCGCAACAGTCAGGCAAGCCGGCGATGCCGCCGGCAGCGACCGCTGCGCATTCGGACGCGCAGTATCTCGTCTTCTTTGATTGGAACAAGGCGATCCTGACCGCCGAAGCCCGGCAGATCGTCGCGAAGGCGGCAGCTGAATTCAAGCAGACCGGTGCCGCCCGTCTGGTTGCGACCGGCTATACCGACCTTTCCGGTACGCCGCAGTACAACTACAAACTCTCGGTGCAGCGCGCCGAATCGGTGAAGGCTGAACTGGTGCGCCTCGGGGTGCCGGCCTCGGCGATCTCCACCGTCGGTCGCGGCGAAGAAGACCCGCTGGTTCCGACGAAGGACGGTGTGCGCGAGCCACAAAACCGCCGCGTCTCGATCGTCTTCCCGCTGCCTCCGAAGCCGGTCGCGCAGGTGGCGCCGCCCGCCCCTGTCGTCGCCGCCGCACCGCCCCCGCCGCCGCCGCCGCCCGCGCCCAAATGGTCGGCATCGCTGGGTCCGTGGTACGGCTACAACATTCGTGAGAAGGACCCGGGCAACCCGCTTAAGAGCAGCAATCTGGTCGGACCGGAAGTGCGCGTCGATTACGCCATCACCCCGAACTGGCTGGTTGGAGTCGATGGTGCCGCGTTCAACACCGTCGGAACCAGCAGTGACGACGGCTGGGGCGGCCGTGGTCTTGTCGCCCTGACCCATCAGTGGAATCTGGGCGATTGGCATCCGTTCATCGGCCCCCATGCCGGCTACATCTTCGGCAAGGGTGTTGAGGACGGCGCGGTGATCGGTCCCGAGCTCGGCGTCAACTTCGACGTCAGCAAAAACCTCTACCTCTACGCCCGGGCGGCCTACGACCACGACTTCCGGAACGAGTGGACGCAAGGCATTCCGAACGGCGGTCTCGGCGCCGGCTACCGGTTCTAAGCTCGATCAGATTATTTCGAGTCTGCAGAAGAGCCGGTAAATCAAAGTCGCGTCGGTTTCGCCCGAGTTACAGCGAATCCGACGCGGCCGCGCTCCATACGTCGGCATAATCGCCCATAGAAAAGCCCCACGCTTCTGGCGGTGGGGCTTTTTTTGCGCGCGCCACCTCCGCCTCAGCCGCCAGCCAGCCAGCGATCGCTGCCCCTACCTCAAGCGCATCCTTTCGCCAGCGCGCGCGTTAGATTGACATCCGCGAGCCGAACGTTTAGGGGCGCGGGTGCGGAGTTGAACGGACGGGAAGCGGCAAAAATGAACAGCGATCCGCTCTGGTACAAAGATGCCATTGTCTACGAGGCGCACGTCAAAGCGTTTTACGATGCCAACGGTGACGGAATTGGCGATTTCGCCGGCTTAACCCAGAAACTCGACTACCTTACCGAGCTGGGGGTGACGGCAATCTGGCTGCTCCCCTTTTATCCATCGCCGTTGCGCGATGACGGCTACGACATTGCCGACTACCGGAACGTCAACCCGGCTTACGGGACTTTGCGCGACTTCCGACAGTTTGTCCGGGAGGCCCACCGGCGGGGGCTGAAGGTCATCACCGAGCTCGTGATCAATCACACCTCGGATCAGCATCCGTGGTTTCAAGAATCCCGTACTGCCTCCCCTGGGTCGCGCGCGCGCGACTATTACGTCTGGAGCGTCAGCGACCAGCGGTACGTCGATACCAGGATTATCTTTTGCGATACCGAATTATCCAACTGGACCTGGGATCCGGTCGCCAAGGCCTACTATTGGCACCGCTTCTTCTCGCACCAGCCAGACCTCAACTTCGATAATCCCCGCGTCTTCGTCGAAGTCACCCGGATCATGCGCTTCTGGCTCGACATGGGCGTAGATGGGCTGCGCCTCGACGCGGTGCCGTATCTGGTCGAACGCGAGGGAACGAATAACGAGAATCTGGCCGAAACGCACCTCGTCCTCAAGCGCCTGCGCCAGTGGCTGGACGACCACTACCCCGATCGGATGTTCCTGGCCGAGGCCAACCAGTGGCCGGAAGACGTTCGGCCCTACTTCGGCGATGGCGACGAATGCCACATGGCGTTTCACTTCCCGCTGATGCCGCGCATGTACATGGCGTTGGCGCGTGAAGACCGCTACCCGATCACCGATATCATGCGCCAGACGCCCGACATTCCGGACAACTGCCAGTGGGCCGTGTTCCTGCGCAACCATGACGAGTTGACGCTGGAGATGGTCACCGATCGAGAACGCGATTACCTCTGGCAATTCTATGCCGCCGAGACGCGGGCGCGGATCAATCTCGGCATCCGCCGCCGGCTGGCGCCGCTGTTGGCCGGTGACCGACGCAAGATCGAACTGCTCAACAGCCTGCTGATGAGCATGCCGGGCACGCCGATCATCTATTACGGCGACGAGATCGGCATGGGCGACAACATCTTCCTCGGCGATCGCAACGGCGTGCGCACACCGATGCAGTGGTCTCCCGACCGCAACGGCGGATTTTCGCGCGCCGACCCGGAGCGTCTTTATCTGCCGCCGATCATGGACACGATCTATGGTTACGAGGCGGTCAATGCCGAAGCGCAATTGCGACAGCCGGCTTCGCTTCTCAACTGGATGCGCCGGCTGATTTCGGCACGCAAGCAGCATAAGGCGCTGGGTCGCGGTAGTCTGTCCTTTCTCTACCCGAATAACCGCAAGGTTCTCGCCTATCTGCGCTCCGATGGCGAGGAGACGATCTTGTGCATCGCCAACATGAGTGCGGCACCCCAATCGGCGGAACTCGATCTTGCGGCGTTCAACGGACGCGTGCCAGTCGAGTTGCTGGGCAAGAGCGCGTTTCCGCCGGTGGGCACGCTGCCTTACTTCATCACCATGCCGGGATACGGCTTTTACTGGTTCCTTCTCGCCGAGGAGACGGAAGCGCCCAAGTGGCACGAACCCCATGTCGCGCCGCTTCCCGAGTTTCGAACGCTGATCATGAACCGAAGCTGGGCAAGCGTGATCGATGGTGGCAACGGCACATTACTGCGGCAGACAATCCTGCCCGACTTCCTGCCAAACCAGCGCTGGTTCGCCGCCAAAGGCAGCCGGATCGATCGGATCGATCTCGCCGACGCCGTCGAATACGCCTCCGGCAGCGAGGATTTTCTCATCGCGCTGATCGACGCGGTAATGCCGACTCCCGGCGGCGAAGAGCGGCGCCAACGCTATCTCCTACCGCTGGCGATCGCCTGGGAAACCACTCAAGATGATCCATTCGGCCGTTTGCAGGCGTTTACACTGGCACGCGCCCGCATTGGTGGGCGAATCGGCGCCATTCATGACGCGATGGCGAGCCCGCAGTTCGCGCGCGCCGTCTTGATTGGCGCGCGGGACCAGAAGGAACTCCCGACGTCTCGTGGCGGGCGGCTCATGTTTCGACGCACGAAGGCATTTCCCCTGTTCGACGACATCGACGCGCTGGCAGCCGGGCGACTGGGCCGCGAGCAAAGCAACACGTCGGTACTCATCGGCGAGGATGTCATCCTCAAGGCCTTCCGGCGGATCGAGCCGGGCATCCATCCCGAGGTTGAAATTGGCCGGTTCCTGACGGATGTGAGCGGTTTTGAGAATGCTCCGGCGCTGCTGGGTTCGGTCGAGCTTATCGACGCCGATGGCGTGCCGACAGCCATCGCGGTTCTGCAAAAGTTTGTCCGCAATCAAGGCGACGGTTGGGGGTTCACCCTCGATTATCTTGATCGCCTTGTTGGCCAGCTCGAATTCATGCCGGCAGACGAGGCAACACAGCAAGTCGATGCCCACGTCGTCTACGCCGCTCTGGCAGAGACTTTGGGCCGGCGCATTGCCGAGATGCACAAGGCGTTCGCGCTGCCCGTCGATGATCCCGCGTTCCAGCCTGAGCCGACCAGCAACGCCGATGTCATCGCCTGGACGGACGGGGTCCTCGATCAGGCCCGCAGAGCGCGTGAAGACCTCGAGCATGCCCGCGCATCCGGCTTGAACGAGACATTGCATCAAGACGTCGAGGACCTGCTATCGCGCTTCGCCGACATCGACACCGCCATCGCTCGTATCCGCAACCAGACCTATAATGTCGTTAAGACACGGGTCCACGGCGATCTTCATCTTGGCCAGGTCGTCGTCGTTCGCGAAGATTTCTACATCCTCGACTTCGAAGGAGAGCCCTTGCGGCCGATGGCCGAGCGGCGGGCGAAACAATCGCCGCTGAAGGACGTGGCCGGCATGCTCCGCTCCTTCGACTACGCCGCCTATTCCGCGGTGCACCGCCGGCCCGAGGTCCGTCCCGGCGTCGCCGAGGTTTTACGCACGGAGATGGCGGCGTGGCATGGATTGGCCTGCAAACAGTTCCTCGCCGGCTATCGCGCTGAAGTCGATGGATGCCCGTCCGTGCCGGCCGACGACGCCGCGTTCGAGGAACTGCTCAATCTGTTCCTGCTCGAAAAGGCCCTCTACGAAGTGTGCTACGAGGCGGCGAACCGTCCCGACTGGCTGGCGATTCCCGTAGGTGGCGTGCTGGGTGTCCTGGAGCGTCTATCGCGGCAGGATTGACGCCGATATGTCGGGAGGCGAACCCATTCATCGATGGGGTAAACCCGTCGCCTCCTCCCTGAGAGCGGACGCCATTAACGGAACGGCCGGTTGTCGACCCGGACTGACTGTGCGAGCGGTGGTGAGCCTCATTCGGTCCTGAGGCTGGCGCTCGGCCGTTTCGCTCGCTTCGCCACCGGCAGTTTGCACAAGGTCGAACGCGACCCTGGTCCGATCGGCCCTGGCAATCGCATGCACGAAAGCCAATTCTCATTGATAGCGGAACGATAGGCCGGAATGACGGAGCGAGAGGCTGGGTCCATTCAACACATGGGTGGGTTCTGCGGTTGTAGGGATGGAAAGCGCACAGTCCCGTGATAGAGTATTGGCATTGCTGCTGGCTTCGCCGCGCCGCAGCTCTCCTGCCACCCAATGTTGTTCGTTCGCGGTGCTTGCGCCTGCGCTGCGCGCAAAAGCCGATCGCCTTGCCTCGATGGACATGATCAGGACCGTAAGATCGCCTTTCCGCCTCCGTTCCGGCGCGCGCCAGACATGCGGGTCGCCCGGTGACTCGATGCCCCGTGACTCGATGACGGCACGGGAGGTGACGTGATGTCGGAGGACGACCTGCAACACGGCGGCGAAGTCGATTCGGTGGCGGAGCGGTACGCGATTCCGCGGGACCGCTGGCTTGATCTGTCCACCGGCATCAACCCCAACGCCTACCCCTTGCCCGACCTCGCGCGTGAGTACTGGTACCGACTACCGGACGCGGCGCTCGATGCGTGGCTGCGCGAGGCGGCGGCGGCGTGCTACGGCGTGGCCGACGCTGCCCATGTAGTGCCCGCGCCCGGATCGCAGGCGATCATCCAGTGGCTACCCCGGATGCTGCCGCCGGCGTGCGTCGCCATCGTCGGCCCGACTTATCGCGAGCATCGCGCCTGTTGGGCGGCGGGTGAACACCGCGTCATCGAAGTTGGCATCTCCGACAGCTTGCCAGAGGACGCCGGCATTCTCGTCATCGCCAATCCCAACAATCCCGACGGCCGGACGGTTGATCCGCAGCGGCTGCTGCACCTCGGCCGTGGCCGCCTCCTCGTCGTCGACGAGGCGTTTGCCGACGTCGCGCCGGAAATCAGCCTCGCATCGCACGCCGGCCGGCCGGATCTGGTGGTGCTCCGCTCCTTCGGCAAATTCTATGGTCTCGCCGGCATGCGGCTGGGGTTCGCCCTCCTCGGCGAGCCTTTGGCGAGCCGGTTGCGCCGGGCTTTGGGTCCGTGGGCGGTGAGCGGACCCGCCGCCGCCGTCGGCGCCGTCGCCCTCGCCGACGGCGCATGGGCACGCGCCGCGCGGGTGCGGCTCAAGGCCGCCGCCGGCCGGCTCGACGGACTGCTGATGCGCACCGGCCTGCGCGCCGTGGGCGGCACCAGCCTCTTCCGGCTGATCGAGCACACGCGCGCCTGGGAACTGTTCGAGATGCTGGCCCGTGCGGCAATTCTCGTCCGGCGATTTGACGAGCAGCAGGAATGGCTGCGGTTCGGTGTTCCGGGAGACGACGAGGCGTTCGACCGATTGGCCGAAGCGCTGGCGGGCTGGCGACCACAGGCGGTATCGCCAGCCGCATCGATGCGCTCGCAGCGCGCGCTCGCAGCGTCCGCGCCGCCCCGGCCGGCCGCACCCGACACGGAGTAACCCGAGGCCGTGCGCCGACGATCGGGGCGATCAGGCGGGGCCAAGGACCGAGCCGTGGGTACTCAGCAGCCGGAGCCCCGCCATCTGGGCCGGCGATCAGAACACGAGAGCATCAGCCGCCGGCGGCCACGCCGGCGATGCTGCCGAGCCTGCGCTGGCCGCCGGGATAGGGGTCGGGCGACGCGTAGCAGGTGGCCTCTCCCAGCGTTGGATAGCAGTAGACAGAGACCGGTGCGGCAACTTCGTCTTCGACACAGTAGGTATCGCCGCGATTCTTGCGCACGATCGAGCAATCCTTGCCGGTGAACAGCGAGACGACATGATCGATCGGAGTCTTCTTGCTGGCAACGACGGTTCCAGCGCCGAGCGCGGCGAAACACCCGCTCAATGAAATGCTCACGGCGAGCAGCATCGCTGCACCGCCAAGGCGAGAGCACCATCGGCGAAGGGGGCGCATGTGCGTGAGCGGGATCATCGGCGTCCTTTCGTCTCGTACAACCCGGCCGGGGGTGCCGCCTGTTCGATCTTGCGCCTTGATGATTGAGCAGAGGTTAATGCGTCGCGAACCGAGACCCGATCGGCTGCCGGCGCGGGGCTTGCCCCAGCGTGGCGGGCGATACGACCAATGAGCCGCCGGATAGCCGCCGGCTGGGTGTTTGCGTTGCTGTTCGGCATGGCACTCGTCGTCGCCGGCACGCCGATGGCCGCGGCGGCCGAACGGCCTCTCCTGCCTGGGATCGTCGGCCCCGACGACCGGACGCCGGTCGATTCGTCGGCCTGGCCGTGGCAGGCGATCGGCCGCCTCAACCGCAAGGACGGCGGGCACTGCACCGCCACCCTCATCGCCGCAGACGCCGTCCTGACCGCTGCGCATTGTCTCTACGACGTGCGCACCCAGCGAATCGTTGCTCCGCAAGAGTTGCATTTTCTCGCCGGCTATCGCCGCGGCGAGTTCTTCGCTCACGGCATCGGCCGCAAGATCGAACGAGCCGGCGGCGAGATACCTGCCTTGCACCTGACGCCGGAGAGCATCACCCAGGACTGGGCGATCATCGTGCTGCAGCAACCGCTGACCATTCGCCCTCTCGCCATCCGCCCCCTCACCCCGGCCGAGGCGATCAAAGGCATTTCGCTATGGCGCGCCGGATACAGCCAGGATCGCCCGCATATGCTCTCCGTGCATCGCGGTTGCACCATCCTCGAGCATCTGGCCGAAGGCCGTGTGCTGTTAACCGACTGCGACGCCACCCGCGGTGATTCCGGCTCGCCACTGCTGATCGCCGCCCCCGGGGAAGCCCCGGCCATCGCCGGGCTGACGTCCGCCGTTGCCATCAACGGCGCCGAGCCGGGAACCCTGGCCGTCGACGCCCGCGTCTTCCGCGACGCGTGCGCGCGCCATATCCGAACCGCCTCGCCGGCGATCCAAGCCCCCGCCGGAGAGCCGGGTGGCTGAGGCGCGAAGCCGTCCGCCGTCCGCAAGTTTGTCACACGCGCTTTGAGCGCGTATGGTGTCGCGCCTTTTGGAGCCAGCGGCGCGAGCACGCGCGAGATTGACCGAGACACGGGTACGATGAACGACCTTTCGCAAGACAGCCTGCTTCGCGAGATCGACGAGGACATCCGTCGCGAGCGCTATGCCAAGCTGTGGAAGCGCTTCGGCGGCTACGTCATCGCCGCGGCGGCGCTGTTCGTTGCCGCCGTTGCCGGTTACACGGTGTGGAAGAATCACCAAAGCGCGGCGCGCGACGCGGCATCCACCGAGTTTTTCGCGGCGATGGCGATCGAGGGCAAGGATCGAAACGCGGCGGAACAAGCGATGCAGGCCATCGCCGAGCACGGACCGGCCGGATATGCGCTGCTTGCCGCGTTTCAGCAGGCGGCTCTGCTGGAGAAAAGCGACCCCCAGGAAGCCCGCCGCGCCTATCAGCAGCTGCAGCAAACGGCCGGCTCGGAAATTTATCGTGATCTCGCGATCATTTTTGACGCAATGGTCGCCATGCGCAGTGAGGCCTCTCCCATCGACGCCGACACCGTCCGCGCCAAGCTGCAACCGCTGACGGCGGACTCAAATCCGTGGCGTTATTCCGCTCGCGAACTGACTGCCCTGCTCGACTGGCGATCCGGTCACGCGGCCGAGGCGAAATCAGCCCTGGCGGCGCTGGCGGCCGATTCGCAGGCACCGCCCGATCTGCGTGCCCGCGCCCGGCAGCTAGTGGCGCAGATCGGCGAGAACTGATCGCGCGCAACGGCGGACTTAAATCGAAGTATCGGAGCGGACGTATGGCACGGCAGTGGAAAGCAATCGTGCTGGCAGCCTTGCTGCTTAGCGGATGCGATACATGGTTCGGCGAGGCCGACGCGCCACCGCTGCCGGGCGAACGCATCTCGGTGCTTGAGCACCAGCGGGCGTTAACCGCCGATCCGCGTGCCAGTACTGAGCCGATCGTCCTGCCAGCGCCGGTGTTGAACGCATCCTGGCCCCAGGCGGGTGGCATCGCCACCCATTCGATGCAGAACGTTGAGGCGGGAGGACTGAACCGGCCGGCATGGCAGGTCAGCATCGGCACCGGGACCGACGATGACCGGCCAATCCTGCCGCCTCCCGTCGTCGCCGACGGCAGAGTGTTCACCATCGATGCGCTTCACGTCGTCTCGGCATTCGATACGCGGACCGGCAAGCGCCTGTGGAGCAATGACCTCGCCGAGAACGAAGACGACGACGATGCCGAGCCCGGCGGCATCGCCTTCGATGATGGCAAGATCTACGTCGCCACCGGCTTCTCCAAGGTCATTGCCCTTGATGCGTTCACCGGCAAGCGCGTCTGGCGACGCAACGTCGGTTTACCGATGCACGCGCCGCCAACGGTTGCAGGCGGGCTGGTGTTCGTCGTGACCGTGGAAAACGAGCTTCGCGCGCTGAATTCGACCGACGGCAGCGACGCGTGGCCACCCTACCAGGGACTGGCCGAGACGGCCCGGCTGGTGGGAGGCGCCAACTCCGCTTCCGACGGAAGCGTCGTCGTCGCTCCGTTCTCGTCCGGCGAAATCGTCGCGCTGAGGACCGATACCGGCCGGCCTCTGTGGTCCGAATCGCTGGCGCCCGCGCGCCGGACCGACGAGCTGTCGTCGCTGGCGCAAATCCGCGCGCGGCCGGTGATCGATCGCGCGCGCGCCTATGCGATCAGCGCGGGAGGTGTCCTTGCCGCCTTCGACATGCGCAGCGGTCAGAGATTGTGGGACCGGGACATCGGCGGCACGCAAAGCCCCTGGCTCGCCGGACATCAGCTTTATCAGCTGACCAACGATAACCTTCTCGTCTGCATCGACGCCGACAACGGCCGCATCGCCTGGGTGACGCAGCTTGCGGAATTCGAGGACGAAAAGGATCACAGCCGGCCGATCCTCTGGTTCGGTCCCGTACTCGCCGGCGAGCGGCTGCTGGTCGTCAGCAGCGATGGCCGATTTGCCGCCGTCTCGGCCGCTGATGGACGGATTGTGGAAAACCGCTCATTGTCCGACGGTTTCGCCGTTTCACCGGTGGTGGCGGACGGCACCGTCTTTTTGCTCTCCAGCGATGGCGATTTGTCCGCCTATCGTTAGCGGCGGTCATTGAACTCGGGTCAAGCATCATCAATGACCGTCAACATTGCCATCGTCGGCCGACCGAATGTCGGCAAGTCGACCCTGTTCAACCGTCTTGCCGGGCGCAAGATGGCCATCGTCGACGATACGCCGGGGGTGACCCGTGACCGCCGGGAGGCTGAAGGGCGCCTCGGCGATCTCAGCTTCCGCATCGTCGATACCGCCGGATTCGAGAACGCGCGGGCCGATAATCTCGCCGGCCGCATGCAGGCGCAGACGAAGCGGGCAATCGAACAGGCCGCCGTCGCTCTGTTCGTCATCGACGCACGCACCGGCCTCGTGCCGCTTGACCGGGAGCTTGCCGCAACATTGCGACGCTCCGGCCTGCCCACCGTGCTCGTCGCCAACAAGTGCGAAGGCCGCGCCGGAGAGGCCAATCTTGCCGAAACCTTCGCCCTCGGCCTGGGGGCACCGATCCCGCTGTCGGCCGAGCACGGTGACGGGCTGAGCCTGCTCTATGACGCCTTGCGACCGATCGTCGATGCGGCCGAGGCCAAGACGCCCGAAGACGCGACACCCGACAGCACAACGCCCGATGGGGCGGCCAGCGATCCGCCGGCGGCGGGCGCGAGCGAGGCACCACTGCACCTCGCGGTCGTCGGCCGGCCAAACGTCGGCAAGTCGACGCTGATCAACCGGCTGATCGGCGACGAGCGCCTGGTCACCGGCCCGGAAGCCGGGATCACCCGCGATGCGATCGCCATCGACTGGTCATTTCGCGGTCGCGCCCTGCGCCTGTTCGATACCGCCGGACTGCGGCGGCGCGGACGCGTCGACGACCGCCTCGAGGAACGGGCCGGCGCCGACACCGTGCGGGCGATCCGCTTCGCCCATGTCGTGGTGATCGTCATCGACGGCACGGCCGGACTGGAAAAACAGGACCTGACGATCGCCGACCAGGTCATCGCCGAGGGCCGCGCGCCAGTCCTCGCGGTCAACAAGTGGGACCTGCTTGGCGCGCGTGACGCGGCCGTGGCGGGGATTTCCCATCGCCTGGAAAATTCGCTGTCACAGGTGCGCGGCCTGCGCGTCGTGCCGCTCTCGGCACTGACCGGCGAAGGCGTGGACGCGCTGCTGCCGGAAGTGATGACGATCTACGACGTGTGGAACCGGCAGGTGACAACGCCACGGCTGAACCGATGGCTGGCACAGATGACCGACCGGCAGGCGCCGCCGTCCATGCACGGCCGGCCGATCAAGATCCGCTATGCAACCCAGACCAAGGCACGGCCGCCGACATTCCTGCTCTTCGCCAACCGGCCGGAGGCGGTTCCGGAAACCTACGTGCGCTATCTCGCCAATGGGCTCCGGGACGAATTTGGCTTCGCCGGCGTCCCGCTCCGCCTGACACTGCGGCGTTCGCGCAATCCATACGCGGCGACCGGCCCGTCATCGCCTTAAGGCATTGCCAAAAACCCCGCAGGCCACGCCGTCGATAGACAGAAAGGGCGGCCAGCCGCCCCCCCCCCCGCCCCGCGCTCATCCCATCCCACACTCAGGCTGCGGCGTGCTGCACGGACCGGTGGGGTCTCACATCGGCGAACTCGTGCGCGAAAAGGCCAAGCGTGCGGCGATTCGCCGGTACCGGCGCGCAGAACCGCCGATACTGCTCGGCCAGCAAAACGATTTCGAGCTGGCGGCGCCTGCCGCCGAGCGCGTTGAGGCGGTTGGCCGTCAGCAGCGACGAGGCGAACAGCGGTTCTTCGGAGATGGGGATCATCTTCACCCAGACATGGCGCATCGTCCGATGATCGCCCCGTTGCTGGATTTCCGCGCGCAGGGCCTCGAACCCGTAATTCAGGCCCCACTTCACCTGTGCCTCGAGGCGCGACAGGCGTGTTCGCGCCCGGCCCGTGCCGGCGATGTATAGAACCTCGATCGCATCAACGTTCTCACCCCATCCGATCAGGTAGACGCCGGCAGCACCGTGCCCTTCGCCATCGGCCCCGAGAGCGTTACCCTGCTCGCGGGTTGCCCACGGCAACCAGTCCGAGACATCGTCGAGTTGCAAGTCCCGGCAAACCTCATCCACCCATGCCGCACCAGCGGTCATGCTCCGATTCCTTCCAAAGACTCCATCGCGTCCGTCGCGACGACGGCGGAGCAAAATAACCGATCTGGCGCTCTTCGGCTGTGACGGCACGCGCGCCGATTTTCTTTGCCGTCCTGTGACACCGGATTGCGCTGCTGGATCGGGCGACGAAAACCAACGACAATCGCGATCCCTTACTGCGACTTTTCAC
This sequence comes from Rhodospirillales bacterium, assembly GCA_016712595.1. Lineage (NCBI taxonomy): Bacteria > Pseudomonadati > Pseudomonadota > Alphaproteobacteria > Rhodospirillales > Rhodospirillales bacterium. The sequence goes on along the minus strand of JADJQT010000002.1, from coordinate 1,079,889 downwards.
CGCGTTCAGCGCAGGAACCCGGCCGATACGCAAAATCCTCAGATCCGTTCACGCATCGATCGCAGCGCCGCTGCGCGACCTGGCGCCGCTGGCGCTGGTCGTGGCCTTCTTCCAGGTCATCGTGCTCGACCGGCCGTTCCCGGATTTGCAGCGTGTCCTCATCGGCGCTGTGTTCGTCGTCGCTGGCCTGCGCCTGTTCGTCATCGGTCTTCAATCCGGGTTGTTCCCGTTGGGCGAATCGATGGCTCAGGCGTTCGCCCGGAAGGGCAGCGTTATCGCGCTGATTTCCTTTGCCTTCGCGCTCGGTGCCGCGACCACAATTGCCGAGCCGGCGCTGATCGCCGTCGCCTCCGAAGGCGCGGCGGCGGCCGCCGATGCTGGCCAGATCGCCACCACTCTCGAGGGTCGTGCCGCCTATGCGCTGGAACTGCGGCTCACCGTCGCCGTTTCCGTCGGTTGCGCCCTCGTGCTCGGCGTTTTGCGCATTCTCAAAGGCTGGCCCCTTTATCGGATCATCATCGCCGGCTACGCCGTCGTCATCGCCATCACGCCGCTAGCCCCGGTCGAAATCGTCGGGCTCGCCTACGACTGTGGCGGAGTGACGACCTCGACCGTCACCGTGCCGCTGGTCGCCGCCCTCGGCGTCGGCCTCGCCTCGAGCCTGCGCGGTCGCAACGCGCTCACCGACGGCTTCGGCCTGATCGCCTTTGCCAGCCTTCTTCCAATCCTCTTTGTCCTGGTGTTCGGCATCGTCTCCAATCGGGCGAGCGGAGGCTGAGCGCGCATGGACCTGCTCGATCGGACGCTGGTGATCGCGGGCGCGACCGCCGTCGATGTCGCGCCGATCGTCGCGGTGCTGCTCGGCTTCCAGGTGTTGGTGCTGCGCCGACCCATCGCCAACGTCCGGCGAATCGCCGTCGGCTGCGCCGCCGTGGTTCTCGGGCTGACGCTGTTTCTCGTCGGGCTCGAAGAAGCGCTGTTTCCCATCGGCCGGACGATGGCGCAGCAGTTGACCGCGGTTTCGCCGATGATCGCAGCCGGGGCCGCCAACTGGTCCGCCTATGGCTGGGTCTACGCCTTCGCCGCCGCCGTGGGCTTCGCCGCCGCCATCGCCGAGCCGGCGCTGATCGCCGTGTCCCTCAAGGCCGAGCAGGTCTCCGCCGGAACGATTCCGGCCACCGGCTTGCGCGTTGCCGTCGCGGTGGGTGCCGGCCTGGGTGTCGCGGTGGGCACGTTGCGGATCGCCGCGGGATTGCCCATGCCGATGATGATCGCCGCCGCCTATGCCATCGTCGCGCTGCAGACGGCGGTTGCGCCGCGCGCCATCGTACCGATCGCCTATGACGTTGGCGGCGTGACCACCTCGACGGTAACCGTACCGGTAGTGACCGCACTCGGCCTGGGTCTTGCGAGCGCCATTCCCGGACGTAGTCCGCTGCTCGACGGCTTCGGACTGATTGCATTTACGTGTCTGTGTCCCATTATGTCGGTGCTCGCCTACGCGACTGTCGCACAAAGCGTGCGCCGCCGGCACTCGAGGGGACGAGAGGAGACGGGCGAAGAACGATGAAGCTCAAACTGATCATGGCGTTCGTTGCCGAGGATCGTAGCGAGGACGTGCTTGATGCGGCCCGAGCGGCGGGCGCAACCGGAGCTACGGTCATCACCAACGTCCGCGGCGAGGGACTAAAACCGGAGAAGACGTTTTTCGGCCTCGATCTCGCGGCGCAATGCGATGTGCTGCTGTTTCTTGTCGCCGAGCCGAAAGCGCGCGAGATTCTCGAGACGATCGCCCGCGTCGGCCGGCTCGACAGCGAACCGGGCGCCGGGATTGCCTGCCAGATCGCCATCGAGGATGCCGTGGGCCTGAGCTCGCAGCAGTCAGCGCTGCTCACCGCGATCGCGGAAAAAATATGAGCGCGACCCACATTCCGCACGTCGGCGACGTGATGAGCAGCGACGTGCGCACCATCGGCCGGATGGCGACGGTCTCGGAAGCGATCAATGCCATGCGCGAGGCGGGGGTGAGCTCGCTTGCGGTCGAGCGGCGCGATCCGGATGACGAATTTGGCCTGATCGTCGTCACCGACATCGCCCGCGAGGTCATCGCCAAGGATCGGTCCGCCGAACGCGTCAACGTCTACGAGGTCATGTCCAAGCCGGTGCTGACAGTCGCGGTAGACATGCAGGTGAAGTATGCGGTGCGGCTGCTGGTCAAGTTCAACGTCTCGCGCGCGCTCGTCGTCGACGCCGAACGCGCACCGGTCGGTATCGTCACGCTGCGCGACCTCGTCCTGCGGCACGCGGAGTAGGCGGGGCACCTCGGCGGCGGACAAATAAGCTGGCGTCGGCGAACAACGGGAGAAGCTGTGCAAAAGCGCGGATCGGCAAGCGAAAACAAAACCGAGACGGCGAACGCCGCGCGGGCCCTGGCGCGTTCGCGGCGAGTGGGCATGCTGGCGACGGCGCTCGCCAGCGACGACAGCCGGCCCTATGCCTCGCTGGTCACCTATGCCTGCGATACCGATGCTAGTCCGATCTTTCTATTCTCCACCCTCGCCGATCACACGCGCAACCTTGCCGCCGACGCACGTGCCTCGTTGCTGATCGAGGATGCGGGCCGCCGCGCGAACCCGCAGACAGGCCCCCGCCTGACCCTCGTCGGTCGAATCGCTCCCGATGAGGAGCCGCGGCTGCGCCGTCGATTTCTCGCCCTGAACCCCGGCGCGGCGATGTACGCCGAATTCGGGGATTTCCGTATCTACCGCATGGCGATCGAGCGCGCTCACTGGGTCGGCGGCTTCGCGCAAGCCCGCTGGCTGGAGTCCGCCGCCGTGCTCTCGGCCGCCGCCGCGGCGGCGGCGATCGGTGAGGTCGAGCCGGGCGCGATCGCCCACATGAACACCGCTCACGGCGAGACGATAGGACTCTACGCCCGTCAACTGCTGCGCCGGGCCGGCAGTGGCTGGCGCATCGTCGCGCTCGATCCGGACGGCTGCGACCTCGTCCGCCGTGCAACCACCTTCGCCCGCCTGTCTTTCCCTCAGCCGGTCACCGACTCCACCAGCCTGCGCGAGGCGTTCCTTGCGCTCGCCGCCACGGCACGGTCCGGCGCAGCGGCAAGCTGAGTTCACCACTGCCCCGATCAACCGCGCCGATCCACCTTCCGATAGCGGCACGGCACGGCGACGCGCATCCGTTGACTTCCCGGTTACTGCCAGTCTAAAGGTGAGAATGCCAAGGTGGAATCAGGCCATCGCAGTGATGCATTCATGAGTGCAAGCGGACGAGCAGCGGCTCTGCTGGGTATTGTTCTTGCTACTGCCGGCTGCACGATGGTCGGCCCCGACTTCACCGCGCCTGACGTTTCGATTGCCGACCAGTGGATGGAAGCGCGCGACGCGTCGGTCGATGCGACGCGCGCGATTGATGCCGCCTGGTGGACCGTGTTCGATGACGAGGCGCTCAATCGCCTGGTTACGAGCGCCTATCAGCAGAACCTGTCGCTACAGGCCGCTGGCGTGCGCGTCCTTCAATCGCGCGCGCAACTCGCGATTGCCGTCGGGAACATCTATCCTCAGACGCAACAGGCGTTCGGCTCGATCTCCTACAACAGGGAAAGCGAGCGGGCACCGTTCCAGACGCAGTCGAGCGCCAGCGCCCTTACCTATTGGCAGGACCAGATCGGCCTGCAGGCGGCATGGGAGATTGACTTTTGGGGCCGCTTCCGCCGGGCGGTGCAGGCAGCCGACGCCCAGCTTCTCGCCTCGATCGCCGATTACGACGACGTCCTGGTCACACTCACGGCAGACGTTGCGACCAATTACGTCAACATCCGCACGCTCGAAGCGAGACTCGGAATCGCCCACGACAACGTCAAGGTCCAGCGCGAGAGCCTTAATATCGCCGAGATCCGCTTCCAGGGCGGCACGACGAGCGAACGCGACGTCGAGCAGGCGCGCACGGTACTGGCCTCCACCGAAGCCACAATCCCGCAGCTCGAAGCGGCGTTACGACAATCGAAGAACGCGCTGTGCGTTCTTCTCGGCGTGCCGCCCCAACCGCTCGATTCCGAACTGTCGCTTACCTCGGGCATTCCCGTCGCGCCAGCGCAAGTCTCGGTCGGCATCCCGGCGGATCTGCTGCGGCGGCGCCCGGACGTGCGCGCGGCCGAACTCCAGGCGGCATCGCAAAGTGCGCAGATCGGTGTCGCCAAGGCCGACCTTTATCCGGCGTTCTCGTTGACCGGCAACTTCGGATATCTGTCGTCCGACTGGTCCCACTACGATCTGACCGACATCTTCATGAGCAAAAGCCGGGCGTTTTCGATCGGCCCGACAATTCAGTGGAACTTCCTGAACTACGGGCAGATCACCAACAACGTGCGGGCACAGGACGCCGCCTTCCAGGCACAGCTCGCCGTCTATCAGAACACCGTGCTCGTCGCCCAGCAGGAGGTCGAGGACGGATTGGTCGCCTTCCTCAGAGCACGGCAACGCACCGATCTGCTGCAGGAAAGCTCAGCGGCGGCGCGTCGCTCGCTTGACCTTGCCGTCCTTCAGTATCGCGAAGGCATCACCGATTTCACCACCGTGCTCACGGCGGAACAGAATCTGCTGACACAAGAGGACTCTCTGGCGGTCAGTCGCGGCGACATCCCCTCGAGCCTGGTCCGCACCTATCGCGCGCTCGGCGGCGGCTGGGAAATCCGCGGTGACGGAGAGCTGATTTCACCAGCGGTTCGCGACGCGATGGATCGGCGCACCGACTGGGGCACGCTGTTAACCCCCGGGGAAGTGCAGCGGGCGAGCGAGCAGCCGCCTTCCGCCTTCGCTCCCACTCCGGTCTGGTAGGATGGCCTTATCGATGAGACTTCCCGCGTGCATGCCGAAACGTCGCTCCGGCCCGTGGCTCGCTGCACCCGTCGTGATCGTCGCGCTGTCGGCGCTGTTCCTCACCGCGTGCGAGGAAAAGAACGAATACAAGGCGCCACCGCCACCGAAAGTGACGGTAACGAAGCCGATCCAGAAATCGGTGACGGACTACCTGGAATTCACCGGCAATACCCAGGCGATCTATACGGTGCAACTGCGGGCGCGGGTCGAAGGCTACCTTGAAAAACTGCACTTCCAGGACGGCGCCGACGTCAAGCGCGGCGATCTGCTGTTCAGCATCCAGCAGGACCAGTACAAGGCGCAGTTGCAGCAAGCGCAGTCGCAGTTCCAGACCGAGCAGGCCGCGCTCGAACACGCGGAGACCGAATTCAAGCGCTATTCCCGGCTTTATGAGCAGAAGGCGGCGGCGGCGACCGATGTCGACAACTGGCGCTTCCAGCGGGATTCGGCGCGCGCGGCCCTGACCAACGCCCAGGCCGCGATCGATCTCGCCCAACTCAACATGGAGTACACGCGGGTCACGGCGCCGTTCAACGGCCGCATGGGCCGCAGGCTTGTCGATCCGGGCAACCTCGTCGGCGCTGGCGGTGAGGAAACCACCCTAGCCGAGATCAATCAGATCGATCCGATCTATACCTACTTCACGATCAACGAGCGCGAACTGCTGAAGGTCCGCCAAGCACAGCAGGAAGGCGGCGGCGGTGACTATCGCCAGCGACCAATTCCGGCTTGGCTCGGGCTCGCCAACGAAAACGGCTACCCCCATGAAGGCCGCATCGACTTCGCCGCGATCAGCGTCGATACGACGACCGGAACCTTGCTGTTGCGGGCGGTCTTTCCGAATCCCGACCGGGTTGTCCTCGCCGGGCTGTTCGCGCGTATCCGCGTGCCGGTCGGACGGACGGCAAACGCCATTCTCGTACCGGAGGTGGCTCTTGGTACCGATCAGATCGGGCGATACGTACTGATCGTCGATGACAAGAACACCGTCGAGCGCCGGGCCGTCACCACGGGGACGCTCTTGGGCGAGGAGCGGGTGATCCAGGAGGGTTTGAAGGGTGACGAGCGTGTGATCGTCAACGGCCTTCTCAGGGCTATCCCGGGCCGTCAGGTCACGCCGGAAATGCAGGGCGAGGCGACACCCACGGCTGCATCCGGCGGCACCGCCGCTGCCGGCGGCTGACGAACCCGGAGCAGCCGCATGTCGAAGTTTTTCATCGAGCACCCGATCTTTGCCAACGTCATCGCCATCATCACGATCATCATCGGTGCTGTTTGTATCGCCACCCTGCCGATCAGCCAGTACCCCGAGATCACACCGCCAACCATCCAGGTCTCGACGAGTATGCCGGGCGCCAGCGCCGAGACGGTCGCCAAGACCATCGGCGTGCCGATCGAACAGGCGGTCAACGGCGTCGAAGGCGCGATGTACATGTCGTCGACCAGCGGCAGCGATGGCAGCTACACGCTGACTATCAGCTTCGATGTCGGCAGCAATCTGAATACCGCCTTATCGCTGGTACAGAACTACGTTAACACCGCTCTAGCGCAACTGCCGGCGGGGGCAAATGCCCAGGGCATCACCGTTCGCAAGGTCAGCACCAACATTCTGTTGGTTATCAACCTTTATTCGGATAGCGCTGAGTTCGACGAAAAATTTCTCGCCAACTACGCCATCATCAACATGCAGTATCCGCTGGCGCGGCTTCCCGGCGTCGGGCAGGTCAAAGTCGTCGGCGCCGGCAAGTACAGCATGCGGGTATGGCTCGATCCGAACAAGCTGCAGTACTTCGGACTGACCACGCTCGACGTCGAGCGGGCGATCGAGCAACAGAACGTGGAGGTCGTCGCCGGCCAGCTCGGCGGTCCGCCGGTGCCGAAAGATCAGGCGTTCCAGTTCACCGTCAACGCCCTCGGCCGTCTGTCGGACATTGAAGAATTCCAGAACATCATCGTCAAAACCAGGCGCGACAACGAAACGGCGCAGATCGTCCGCATCCGTGATCTCGCCCGGGTCGAACTCAGTCAGCAGACGTTCGCCAACTTCTCGCAAGTCTACGGCAAGCCCGCGGCGCACATCGTCTTTTATACGCTGCCCGGCGCCAATGACCTGGATGTCGCCAAGTCCGTTCTCGCCGAAGTCGAGAAGATGAAGGCGAAATTCCCAGAAGGGATGCATTACGCGTCGGTCTACAATACGACGAAGTTCGTCCAGCAGGCGATCAGTTCCGTTTATCATACACTGTTCGAAGCCGCGATCCTCGTCCTGATCGTGATCATGGTCTTTTTGCAGAATTTCCGGGCGATGCTGGTTCCGGCAACCACCGTGCCGGTGACGATCATCGGCGCCTTCGCCGCAATGGCGGCGCTGGGGTTCAGCATCAACCTGATGACCTTGTTCGCACTGATCCTCGCTATCGGCATCGTCGTCGACGACGCGATCATCATCGTTGAGAATGCCTCGCATTATATCGAAAAGGGCCTGACACCGAAGGACGCGGCGATCAAGGCGATGTCGGAACTGACCGGCCCGGTCATCGGCATCACTCTGGTGCTCATCTCCGTGTTCCTGCCGGCGGCTTTCCTGCCCGGGATCAGCGGTCAGCTCTTCCGCCAGTTCGCCCTCGTCATCGCCGCGACGGCGGTGATTAGCGCGCTCAACGCCGTCACGCTCAAGCCGGCGCAGTGCGCGCTCTACCTGCGCGCGCGCAAGGAAGGTTACCGCCCGAATGCCTTCTATCGCGGCTTCAACCGCGTCTACAGCTACATCGAGCGCTTCTACGTCGGCATCGTCTCCTGGATGGCGCATCGCACCGGATTGATGCTGCTCGTCTTTTTTACCGTGATCGTCATCGCCGGCTGGCGCTTCTCCCAACAGCCGGGCGGGTTCCTGCCTACGGAAGATCAGGGCTACTGCATCGTCGCCACCAAGCTTCCGGACGGAGCGGCCCAACCTCGGGCGCGGGCGGTGGTCGAGAAGATCAATGCCATCGTCTCCAAGGAACCCGGGGTCGGCGGTTGGGTGACGATCGGCGGTCTGTCGATCCTCGACGGGGCCAACCTGTCGACGGCGGTGACGACGTTCGTCACCTACAAGGACTGGAGCGAGCGCGGCTCGGAGCTCAGCCAAGCGCACATCGTCGCCAGCCTGCGCCAGAAGCTCGCCTCAATCGAGGACGCGTTCGTCTTCGTGCTGATCCCGCCACCAATCCGCGGCCTCGGCCAGTCGGGCGGCTTCCAGATGATGGTCGAGGACCGCAGCGACCTCGGACTGACCGAACTCGACAAGGTTGCGCGCGAACTCACTGCGGCCGGCAACGGTCAGACCGGGCTGGTCGGCCTTGCGACGACGTACAGCGCCCGCAGCCCGCAACTCTTCCTCGACATCGACCGGACGAAGGTCGAATCCCTCGGTGTTTCGACGACCGACGTGTTCGCGACCCTGCAGGGCTATCTCGGCTCCGCCTACGTCAACCTGTTCAACAAGTTCAACCAGGTCTACCAGGTCTACGTACAGGCCGATGCGCCATTCCGCCTGCATCCGGACGATATCCGCAGCCTCTATGTGCGCAACAACCAAGACCAGGTTGTCCCGCTCGGCACACTGATGAGCGCACGCACCGTCCTCAGCAGCGAGCTGATCACCCGCTACAACCTCTATCCTGCAGCGCCGATCTTCGGCGCTTCGGCTCCCGGTTTCAGTTCCGGCCAGGGACTGTCGCTGATGGAACAGGTAGCGGAAAACACCCTGCCGTCAGGCATGGATTACGAATGGACGGCAACGGCGCTTCAGGAAAAGCATATCGGCAATACGGCCTACTTCATCTACGCCCTGTCGCTCACCCTCGTCTTCCTTGTCCTTGCCGCGCAGTACGAGAGCTGGACCAGTCCAGCAGCGGTGATCCTGACAGTACCGATGGCGCTCGTCGGCGTGCTGTTGGCACTGATCATCCGCGGCTTCGACAACAACCTCTATACCCAGGTCGGCCTGATCTTGATGATCGCGCTGGCGGCCAAGAACGCCATTCTCATCGTCGAGTTCGCCAGAGAACTGCGCGCCGAAGGCATGCCGATCGTCGAATCGGCGATCGAGGCGACGCGCAGGCGATTCCGCCCGATCCTGATGACCTCGTTCGCTTTCATCCTCGGCGTCGTGCCGATGGCGACGGCGAGCGGCGCCGGTGCCGCCAGCCAGCAGGCGCTTGGCACCGTCGTGGTTGGCGGTATGCTCGCCTCGACCCTATTCGCCATCCCGTTCGTCTCGGTCTTCTACATCACCATGCAGCGGATCAGCGAGCGTCGGTCGGCCAAGAAGGGCGCGCAGGTCCAAACGCCTTCGCCGCCGCCGAGCCAGGCCCCCGCAGAGTAGCCCGCCGGCGAGCATCTGGTGACGAAGGCGCAGCCCGGCGGGTCTTGCAGGCGGATGTGACGAGCGTCCTTGCCGGGCCATGGGCTGGCCTGATAGAACCCCCGCCGCGCCGTTCGCCGGGGTGTGGGCGTCTCGGACCGCTGCCGTGCACGGCAATCGCGATTGTGTCCCAAAACGGCGACTGTTGTGAAACGGCGATTGGCCCCTTTGCCAACGTCACTGAAGAGGCAGATCCGAAGTGATTGAACAGATCCTGTCGTTTCTGACTGGAATCATCGTTGGCACGATATCCGAGACCCGTTACGTCGGTATCGCCTTGCTGATGGCGATCGAGTCGGCCTGCATTCCGCTGCCGTCCGAAGTCATCATGCCGTTCGCCGGGTATCTGGTGTCCCTTGGCAAACTTGATCTTGTCCTCGTCGCCACCGCGGGAGCCATCGGCTGCAACATCGGTTCGGCCGTCGCCTACTTCATCGGACTCTACGGCGGGCGGCCCTTCATCGAGCGCTGGGGTGGTTACGTGCTCGTCGGTACCCACGAACTCGACATTGCCGAAGCCTTCTTCCGTCGCTACGGGTCGGCGACGGTATTCATTGCCCGCCTGCTGCCGGTGGTCCGCACATTCATCGCGTTTCCGGCTGGCATGGCCCGGATGCCGCAGGTGAAGTTTCATCTCTATACCTTCGCCGGATCGTGGCCGTGGTGCTACGGTCTCGCCTACATCGGCATGAAACTCGGCGAACGATGGAACAGCGATCCGCGCATTCGCGAAATCTTCCACCAGTTCGATGCGGTCATCGTCGGTGTTCTGCTGCTGGCGGCAGCCTGGTACATCTGGACACATGTGAAAAAGCGGAAGAAAACAGCGAAGAATTAGACCGACGTGACGCGAAAGCGCGAAATCCGGCATGGCACGTGATCGGGCGACGAAAAGCAGGGCGAGGGAAGAACGATGAGCCAACGAATCTATCGCGTGCTGGATCGGCCGGAAGTCGTCAGTGTTCTATTTTACCCACGCCGGGACGTCGGCGTGCCGCGGCTCGCGCCCGGCGTGCATTCTGTGCGCATTCCGGTCGAAGACGGCGTTCATCTTGGCGGTAAGATCTTCGTCGCCGAGGCACGCGCGCCGGTGATTCTTTACTTTCATGGCAACGGTGAGATTGCCTCGGACTACGATACCATCGCACCGTTCTACACCCGCCTTGGCATCACGCTGTTCGTTGTCGACTACCGTGGATATGGCGTCAGCGGCGGCGCGCCCAACGGCACCAGCCTGATCGACGATGCCTGGTCGGTGTACGCCCAGGCCCAGGGCGTGCTCGCCGAAAACGGGATCACCACCGACCAGTTCTATGTCATGGGGCGCTCGCTCGGCAGCGCGGCCGCGCTCGAAATCGTTCACCGGGCGGAAATGTCAAAGGCCAACAGCATTGCCTCGAACACGGAAAGCAGCCTGCCGAACATCGCCGGTCTGATCATCGAGAGCGGCTTCGCTTATACGTTTCCGCTGATCGAGCGAATCGGCTTTCTCCAGCTTGCCGATTCCTACGAGCACAAGGACGGATTCGGCAACCTTGACAAGATCGCATCAGCCCGGCTGCCGACCCTAATTATCCACGGTGAGCGCGACTGGATTATCCCCATCGGGGACGCCGAGGCGCTGCACGAAGCCTCGCCGTCGACGAACAAGACACTGCTGCGCATTCCCAGCGCCGGGCACAACGATCTGATGCTCGTCGGACGGCAAGCGTATTTCGATGCCGTGGCGTTGTTCTGCGGCCGTTCTCCGACGACCAGCGACGATTCGCCGACGACGGCCGATTAGTCGTGGCCTTCGCGGCGCTTGGCACGTGGCGCCCCCAAAGGCGCCCCCATTTGGCAAACACACCAATGGCGCTTATGTCCTAAGCGCGATTATGGCAAAGACCGCGCCTTGGGGGTCCTGCAGGACGGCGATGCGGCCGACGTCGGGCACGTCGAACGGCTCGCACAGCACCGATCCGCCCGCGCCCTGCGCCTTCACCGCAGCCGTCTCGCAGTCGCCGACGCAAAAATAGATCAGCCAGTGCGGCGGCACCCCCTCGCCGATCGCTGAAAGCGGCAGCATGCCGGCGACCGGATCATCCTCGCGGATGAACTCGACGTACGGCGGATTGCCCATCGGGGTCTGTCGCGCGTTCCAACCGAACAGGCGGGTATAGAAGGCCGCCGCCGCCTCGGTGTCACGGGCGGCAAGTTCGTACCAGCACGCGATTCCGGGTCGCAGACCGAGTCGGGCATATCCCGCGTGCGGGTTGTCGTGCTGCCACAGACAAAACAGCGCACCCTGCGGATCGACACCGACCGCCATCCGTCCCGTTTGCGGAATATCGAAGGGTTCGGCGAGTATCTGCCCGCCAAGTTCGGCGACATCTGTCGCCGCCTGGTCGACACCGTTGACGGCGACATAGATCGACCAAGCCGCCGGCCATCCCTCCTGCAACTGCTCCCCGGACAGGGCGTAGAGACCGGCGACGTCGCCCTGATCCAGCCGACACAGCGTATAGAATCCCTGTGCGCCCATGTCCTGATCGACGAAGCTCCAGCCGAACAGGACTTCGTAGAACGCCTTGGCGCTCGTCGTGTCGGTCGTCGCGAGATCGGTCCAGCAAAAGCAGCCGTGGGCATAGGAGTCGTCGGCCATCGTGCGCTCTCCCTATGGAGTTAGTTCTCGTTTCGCGGAAATCCGACGCGAACCTTAAAGCGCGGTTCGACGGGCGGCAAGAAATGCTACCAAAGGATCGGAGATCAGCCTGATTCGCGCTCCGCGATTATCGGCGCGTCTGGTTGTAGCCACGGTAGACGCACGATTGCCGGCACGACGGCCGACGCACGGTCACGCGGGCGAGGCCCGAAAACTGCGGCGCCAGCCGCTCCCAGGTCCAGATGGCGATGTTCTCGAGGCTGGGGACCTCGAGACCGGGAACGTCGTTGAGCAGCGTATGGTCGAGCTGCCGGCGCAGCTCGTCACTCGCCGCTTCCAGCGCGGCCAAATCAACGACGAAGCCGGTCGCGGGATCGGGATCGCCGGCGATCGCCACCTCGACGAAGAACGAATGGCCGTGCATCCGCCGGTAAAGGTGTCCTTCAGGCTGATGCAAGAAGTGGTGGGCGGCGTCGAAGCCAAACTCGTAGGCGATTTCCATGCACGCGGTCATCAAGGGATGCTCAGGATCTTGTGGGTCTGCAAGCTCAGGCGCCAGCGCGGATGGGCGAGGCAGTAATCGAGCGCGAGCCGTATATTGCGCATCTGCTTCGGCCCGTCCATCGGCTGCAGCACGAAGTGCGCGAAGTCGAGCGCCTCGAACGCCGACGGGTCGAGCCCCTCCTGCGGGAAGACGAACTTGAGTTCGTCGCCACATCGCAACGTCAGCGGCGCCCGTCCTTTCGGACTGACACACACCCAGTCGAGGCCAGCCGGCGCCGCGATCGTACCGTTGGTCTCGACGGCGACAAAAAAGCCACGGGCATGCAGCGCCGAGATCAGCGCACCGTCCGCTTGAAGCAGCGGCTCGCCGCCGGTCAGCACCACGAACGGCCGAACAGAGCCCGCCTGCGGCCAATGTCCGGCGATCGCACCGGCAAGCGCGTCGACCGAAGCGAATCGCCCGCCGCCCGGCCCGTCGACGCCGACGAAATCGGTATCGCAGAACGTGCAGGTGGCCCCAGGCCGATCGTCCTCGCGCCCGCTCCACAGGTTGCATCCGGCGAACCGGCAGAACACCGCTGGCCGGCCGGCCTGCACGCCTTCGCCCTGCAGCGTGTAATAGATCTCCTTGACCGAATACGCCGTCACCGCTCCCGCCTCGGCGCCCCTCCCCGCGCGCCCGGATATGCCTCAAAGCGTCGTTATAGGGCGAATTCTCGACGCACGCGCGATAAACCCGCCGGCGTTACGCCTCCGGGCACCACGGCGATGGCGCCCACAAACCCCGCTCACGCGCCAGCGGGCACGAAAGACCCGCCGGCACTTGGGTCTCCTTCAATCGAAGGGCGCATCACAAGCTCCTCAGGGAACCCGCGACCTTCCATCAACCCTTTGATTTCTTAATCGAAAATACCACAAACGCCACCCACCGAAAGAACGGCGGCAACGCGATGTCAACGATGCGTGCGGTTTGGCTGGGGGACCTGGATTCGAACCAGGGCTGTCCGGTCCAGAGCCGGAAGTTCTACCGCTAAACTATCCCCCAATTTTGGCTCAGCTCTTAATCGCGTGCCGCGTTTTCGATGGGAGCCGCAGATGGATGCGCATCGTCGCGGCGCAAAGTAGGCGTAAACCGCGGCGCGGGCAATAACAACGCATCGCTTTTGTCACAATCCTCCCTGCCGCCCCGCCGCTCGCGACAACCGTTCCGACCTCTTCGGCAACGGACGCGCGACACCGGCCGAGCATGCGCCATCGCCGGTCAGATCAGGCCAGCGAGCGGTGAGGAGGGATCGGCGTAGCGCTTCTTTGCCATCCGCCCGGCGCAATAGGCGAGGCGCCCGGCCTCGATCGCCAGTTTCATCGCCCGCGCCATCCGCAGCGGATCCTTCGCCTCCGCGATCGCCGTATTCATCAGCACACCGTCGCAACCAAGCTCCATTGCCACCGTCGCATCGGAGGCGGTGCCGACACCGGCGTCGACGAGCACGGGGACCGAGGACTGCTCGATGATCAGGCGAATGTTCACCGGGTTCTGAATGCCGAGTCCGGAGCCGATGGGCGCGGCGAGCGGCATGATCGCAACGCAGCCGAGATCCTCCAGACGCTTGGCCAGGATTGGATCGTCGCTGCAGTAGACCATCACCTTGAAGCCTTCGCTGATCAACAGCTCGGCCGCGGCCAACGTCTCGATCATGTTGGGAAACAGCGTCTTCTGATCGCCTAGAACCTCCAGCTTGACGAGATCCCAGCCACCCGCCTCACGCGCGAGGCGCAGCGTGCGCACGGCGTCGGCGGCGGTGTAGCAGCCCGCAGTGTTCGGCAGGTAGGTGTAGCGTTTGGGATCGACGTAATCGACCAGCATCGGCTGACTGCGGTCGGTGACGTTCACCCGGCGCACGGCAACCGTGACGATCTCCGCGCCGGAGGCCTCGATCGCGCGAGCGGTCTCGTCGAAGTCCTTATATTTGCCGGTCCCGACCAGCAGCCGCGAGCAATAGGACCGCCCGGCGACGATGAGCGGATCGTCGTCTCCCACGATGGGAAGCACCGTGTCCGGCGCGCCGCCGCCGATGAAGTGAACGATCTCGATCCGGTCCCCCTCGGCGAGGGCCTGCGCGTCGTACCCTGACCGGGGTACGATTTCGAGATTACGCTCGACCGCCACCTTGCGGGCGTCAAGGCCACAATCGGCGAGAAATTGCGCCACTGTCATCGGCGCGCTGATCACCTTGGCTTCGCCGTTTACCGTCACCTGCATGGCAAGCAGACGCTCCGTGCTCTGTTCACAAAAGACGTGACGCCGAAGCGCCGTCCCGTGCCGGTTAACATATTCGACCTGTCGCGTTACACAAGCCCGTGGTCGTGCTATGACCCACTGACGTGGCGTCGAGGGCGAGCGGTCGCTCTGTGGTCGTCGCGCGCGATCAAGTGAGCCGAGATCGATGCTGCCCAAGGTTCTCATCCTCAACGGTCCCAATCTCAACCTTCTGGGAACCCGCGAGCCGGCAATCTACGGCGCGGCGACGCTGGCCGACGTCGAGGCGTCGTGCCGCCGCCGGGCGGCATCGCTGGGGCTTGAGCTCGACTTCCGCCAGAGCAACCATGAGGGCCAGCTCGTCGACTGGATCCAGCACACGCGCGGTACCGCCGCGGCGCTGATCATCAATGCCGCCGCCTATACGCATACCTCGATCGCCATACACGACGCCCTCGCGGCCGTTTCGATTCCGGTAATCGAGGTCCACCTCTCCAACATCTTCAAGCGGGAAAGCTTCCGCCATCACTCGTTCGTCTCGGACGTCGTCAACGGCGTTGTTTGCGGCTTCGGCGGCTTCGGCTATGAGATGGCCCTCGATGCTGCGGCGCGCCTGATCGACGAGCGCCCCCTCAACTGAAGTCATCGGACACCTCCATGACGCATGAGAAAAAGTCGTTCGGTCCCGAGATTGAAGTCGTTCGCCAATTGGCGGGCGTTCTCGTCGATGCCGGGCTGACCGAGATCGAATACGACACCGGCGGCTGGCGCGTGCGCGTGGTCAAGGCGCCCGCGCCGGTGATGGCGACGACGGTCGCGGTTCCCTCCGCCGCTCCGTCTGTTGCGCCCGCTCCGTCCGCGCCCGCCGGGGACGCCGCCGCGCCGCGCGAGGGCGATTCGCTGGCTGACCATCCCGGGATTCTCGCATCGCCGATGGTCGGCGTCGTTTATACCGCAGCAGACCCGGCGGCACCGCCGTTCATCAAGGTCGGCGATGTCGTCGCCGTCGGCGATACCGTGCTACTGATCGAGGCGATGAAGGTGTTTAACCCGATCAAGGCCCATCGCAGCGGACGCATCGAGCGCATCTTCGTGACCAGCGGCATGCCCGTCGAGTACGGCGAGCCCCTGCTGCTCATCGTCTGACCTCCCGTGTTCAAGAAGATCCTCATCGCCAATCGTGGCGAGATCGCGCTGCGCATCCAACGCGCCTGTCGCGAAATGGGAATCCGCTCGGTCGCCGTGCATTCGACTGCTGACGCGCACGCGATGCATGTTCGCCTCGCCGACGAATCGATCTGCATCGGCCCGCCGCCGGCGCCGGAGAGCTACCTGAACCCGGTCGCAATCCTCACCGCCGCGGCGATCAGCAATGCCGAGGCGATCCATCCCGGTTACGGATTCCTGTCCGAGAACGCCGACTTCGCCGCGATGGTCGAAGAGCACGGCATCGCCTTCATCGGCCCCTCGCCCGACCACATCCGGCTGATGGGCGACAAGGTCGCGGCAAAGCGGTTGTGCCGCGAGGCCGGCATCCCCGTGGTGCCGGGTTCCGATGGCCCGATCACCAGCGAAGAGCAGGCGCGGGCCACCGCCACGGAGGTCGGGTATCCGGTGCTGGTCAAAGCGACCGCGGGGGGAGGCGGCCGTGGCATGAAGGTGGTCAATGCGCCGGAGGACCTGGCCTCGGCACTGGCGATGGCAAGCGCTGAAGCCAAGGCGGCGTTCGGCAACGGCAACGTCTATCTTGAAAAGTACCTCGTCCAGCCGCGACACATTGAGGTCCAGATCCTCGCCGACCGGCACGGCGCCGTCGTTCACCTCGGCGAGCGCGACTGTTCATTGCAGCGCCGCCACCAGAAGGTGCTCGAGGAGTCCCCGTCGCCGGCGCTCAATGCCGAAGCGCGCGCCCGCATCGGCGCGATCGCGGCGGCGGCGGCGGCACGAATCGGCTATCGCAGCGTCGGCACCTTTGAATTCCTCTACGAGGACGGCGCGTTCTACTTCATCGAGATGAATACCCGACTGCAGGTCGAGCACCCGGTCACCGAGATGGTCTGCGAAATCGACCTCGTCCGCGAGATGCTGCGCGTGGCCGCGGGGTTGCCGCTTGGCTTTGCCCAGGAAGACATCCGCTTTTCCGGACATGCGATCGAATGCCGGATCAACGCCGAGAACCCGCGGACATTCGCGCCGTGCCCCGGCCGCATTGCCGACTACCATCCGCCGGGGGGCCTCGGCGTGCGCGTCGATTCGGCGCTCTATTCCGGCTATTCCGTCCCGCCCTATTACGACAGCATGATCTCCAAGCTGATCGTCCACGGACCGGACCGTGCCATCTGCCTCAGCCGCCTGCGCCGGGCACTCGATGAATATGTGATTACCGGTATTGAGACGACTCTTCCGTTGCACCAGACTCTCGTCCAGGCGCCACGCTTCATCGCTGGCGACTATACGATTCACTGGCTGGAGCGCTTCGTGCGAGGTGACGATTAGACGACTTTCCGATGCCGAACGGCTGACACCGGAAACGGTGCTACGCGCGTATTCGATCGGCATCTTTCCGATGGCCAGCCACCGGGGCGATCCGACTGTGCACTGGGTCGCGCCGGCGATGCGTGGAGTCCTGCCTTTAGGATCGTTCCACATCGCCCGAAGGCTGCGCCGGATTCTGCGCTCGGAGCGTTTCACCGTTCGCTGCAATACGGCCTTCGCCGAGGTGATCGCGGCCTGCGCCGCGCCGCGCGAGGGTCACCCGGAGACGTGGATCAATACCGAGATCAACCGCGTGTTCTGTGAGCTGCACCGGCTGGGGCACGCCCACAGCGTCGAAACCTGGCTGGATGGCCGCCTCGTCGGCGGCCTTTATGGACTGGCGCTGGGCGGGGCGTTTTTCGGCGAGAGCATGTTCTCGCACGCGACCGATGCCAGCAAGGTGGCGCTCGTCCACCTTGTCGCGCGTCTGCAACTCGGCAGATTCACCCTGCTCGACATCCAGTTCATCACCGATCATCTCAAACAGTTCGGCGCAGTCGAGATTCCGGCGCCTACCTACCTTCAGGTCCTTGACGAGGCCCTGCGCCGCCGCGCCTGCTTTTACGGCGATCCGCCGCCGGAGGCGCTGGACTCGGTATTCTCGGCACTGTTCTCGCAGTCCAGCACCCAGATATCGTAGACTGGATGCTGCAGTGCCGAGACGCCGGGGCTCGAGGCGAACATCCAGCCGTGAAAGACCTCGACCGCCGGCTGCTCGGCGCGAGTCTCGATGATCTTGAGGAACGCGGCCGCCTCCGGCGGCTCTTCCGGCGGCCGTTTGTCGCACACTTCCGTGGTTATCTCGAGCGCACCGAAGTGAACCGGCGTGCCCACCGGCGCCCGCAGCGTCGTCACCCGCGCGGTCACCTTGTCGAGCGCCCGCAGGACCGCGACCGGATAAGGATCGGCGCGAGCGACGGCCGCGATCGCCAGCAACGGCGAGAGAGCCGCGAGCAGCACTCTTCGCATCACCCTGCCCCATTCCTTGTGTCCACCCCCGCCGCCCGAAAGGCGCGAAATCGCAGGCGGACGTAATCGATCGTCCAGGTGCCGTCGTCGGATCGAGCGCTGGGCGCGAGGCAATCGCGGACGGCATCGATGACCGATGCGCGCGCGTCGGGCGCGACCGCGCCGAGAAAGATGCCCGCGAACGTGTGCAGCCAGTCACCGATATCCCCCGGCAACGGTGTCGGGCGGGGAAAAGCCTTCACGAAATCGATTTCAAACCCCGCAGTTTGCAGGATGGCACGGAACTCCGCCTCGGTGGGAAAGACCCACGGATTGAGCGCGGTCAGATCAACGCCCTGCCGCTGCAAGACATCATCCAGCGCAGCGACGACGCTGGCAACGTTGCCCGCGGCACCGAACTCGCCGATGAAGCGGCCGCCCGGCGCGAGCGCGCGGAACACCCGGCGGCAAACCGCGTCGAGGTCGCCCATCCAGTGCATCGCGGCGTTGGTGAACACCGCATCGAACGCCGCGACGAAGGCGAGCGAACGTCCATCGCCGACGCGGGCATCGAGGCCGCGCGCGCGCGCCGCGTCGACCATCGCCGCGCTGGAATCAACGCCGATGATTTGGACACCCGAGGCGGCGATGCGCTCCGTCAGCGCGCCGTCACCGCAACCGAGATCGAGAACACGCTCGCCTGGTCGTACCGCCAGCAGATCGATCAGCGGGGATCCGAGCTCGGGCACGAAGGACGCATTGCGCGCGTACGCCTGCGGGTCCCATTGCTGCGCGCTCGTCATTGCCGGCTTATTTCGGCTGCTCGGACTTGCCGGTGGCGAGGAAGATGATCTCGCCAACCTGGTCCTCCAGCGAGCGGAAGCCGCGCGTCTCCTTGATCGACCCGCCGGGTGGAATGGTCTGGGTCGAGGTCCCCGGCAGCAGCCGCAGATAGCGCCCGCCAAGGGGACCCTCGCTGGCGATCGCGGCGACGGTATCCTCGGGCAGCTTGATCTGCTCGTCGATCTTCACGGTTACGACCGCATCGTAGGTGTGCGGGTCCAGCCGCCGATCCGACACCGTCCCCACCTTGATGCCGCTGATCCGCACGTCGCTGCCGACGGCGAGGCCGCCGACCTTGCCGAAGGTGGCGTTGAGCGTATAGCCCGGCGTCGAGCGCGCCTGGGTCATTTCATAGGCGAACGAGACGAAGACGGCGGCGACCAGCAGCACGACCGCGCCCATGACGGTTTCAAGGACGTTTCGGCGCATCAGTGCGGGTCCTCTTCGCCGGCGGCCCTGGCGCGCGCCCGACCCTCGGCGATGATCAAATCGAGAAGCTCACTTACGATCAGCGAATCCTGGGTGAAGATCAGCACACCGCCCTCGGAGACCATGTCCTCGGACCCTCCCGGCTCGAGCACGACGAATTTGCGGCCGAATAGTCCATCGGTGTGAATCGCCACCGAAGTATCGGTGGGAACGCGCACGTCGTCGTCGATGCGCAACGCCACCCGCGCCCGGAAGTCGCTGTCCAGTTCAAGGCTGTCGACCTGCCCCACCGGAATTCCGGCGAGTTCCACCTCGTCGCCGACGTGCAGGCCATCGATGCGATTGAACGGGGCGAAGATACGATAGCTGTCCGCGCCGCCGGACACGTCGCCGAGCGCACCCAGGTAGGACAGTACGACAATGGCGGCGAACACTCCGGCCGCCGCAAGCCCGACGAGGATTTCCCGCGCCTCGACCTGACCGATCCGCTCGACGTTCTCCGCGCTGCTCACCGTGAGCGTCAATCCGGCGTCCATGCCTCGTAATCACCCGTCGCCCGGGCGCGCACGCCGCCGCTCAACTCATGCCCCTTGGGGCGGTAGGCGTAGGGCGTGCCGGTCAGATTCGGCAGGTGCGGCTTCTGCCATGGGCGCGCGTTCGCGGCACGCTCGGTGAGCGGCTCGGCGCTGATGTGATGCAGCCAGGCGTGCCACTCCGGCGGCACCTTGCTCGCTTCGTCGATTCCCTTGAACACGACCCAGCGGCGCTCGCGTCCGTAGAGTTTCTGCCGCTGGCGGCGCGAACGGTAGTAACGGTTGCCGAACGCATCGTCACCGACGCGCTCTCCGAACATCCATGTGTAGATCAGCGTTCCGATCGTCGACATTATTTTCGCAAAAAGACCAAGAGACGCGCGTGGCTGCGCAGGAAGCGGCGGCACTATGGCATCGGCGACGGCGCGCGTCCAGCCCCGCTGGCGCATGCGCGGGGCCGGCGCGACGGCGGCGCCATCATCCGTCCTTCCATCGCCAGATATGGTTCGGATTGGGCCATCCGGGTCACACATCTTGTTGCGTCTCCGAGACCCCCTGAATATAGTGGCTGCTGCGGTTGCGACCACGTCATCTAGCGTCTCGAGGCCGCACCGTCAAAATGGCTTCGCTCCCTTTCGGGGACAGTGCGGTACGCGCGGATTACCCCTCCGCCGCTCTCCGCCGCAGTCCCCGGCTGGAACGCCCACGCAGAACGGAGGCTCTTGTAGATGCGTTTTTCCCGGCTCTTCACCCACCCGGACCGTTCGCCCTATGCCTCCATCGAATTCCGCGAGGTGTGCAGCGAGATCCGCAATCCCGATGGCTCGGTGGTGTTCCGCCAGGACAACGTTGAGGCGCCAGCCGCGTGGTCGCAGGTCGCCTGCGACGTGCTGGCGCAGAAGTACTTCCGCAAGGCGGGAGTCCCCTGCCAGCTCGCCCCGGTGGCGGAAGAGGGCATTCCGGCGTGGCTGTGGCGGCGCGAGGCGGACGCGGCGGCGCTGGCGCGGGTACCGGAGGGGGAGCGCAGCCGCGGCGAGCGCAGCGCCGTCGAGGTCTTCGACCGCATGGCCGGCACCTGGACCTACTGGGGCTGGAAGGGCGGCTATTTCGATACCGAGGCCGACGCCCGCACCTTCTACGACGAACTCCGCTACATGCTGGCGACGCAGAAGGCGGCGCCGAACTCGCCGCAGTGGTTCAACACCGGCCTGCACTGGGCCTACGGCATCGACGGTCCGGCCCAGGGCCACTTCTACGTCGATCCCCGCACCGGTGACGTCGAAGCCTCGGCCTCGGCCTACGAGCACCCGCAGCCGCACGCCTGCTTTATCCAGAGCATCGACGACGATCTGGTCAATGAAGGCGGGATCATGGACCTGTGGGTGCGCGAGGCGCGCCTGTTCAAGTACGGCTCCGGCTCGGGAACCAACTTCTCGCGCGTGCGCGCCGAGAACGAGCGGCTGTCGGGCGGCGGCAAGTCGTCGGGCCTGATGAGCTTTTTGAAGATCGGTGACCGGGCAGCGGGTGCGATCAAGTCCGGCGGCACCACCCGTCGCGCAGCGAAGATGGTGGTCGTCGACGTCGATCACCCGGACGTCGAGCAGTTCATCGGCTGGAAGGTGCGCGAGGAGCAGAAGGTGGCGGCGCTGGTCACCGGCTCGCGCCTCGCCCGCCGCCAGCTCGAGGCGGTGATGCAGGCGTGCTGGGACGGCGAGGACGGCGTTGAGGACGGCTGCGACGGCACCTTGGCCGGTGATGGCGCGCGCTTCGATCCATCGGCCAATGCGGCCCTGCGCGCGGCGATGCGCGCGGCGCGCAAGACGCTCATCCCCGAGAGCATGATCCAAAGGGTGATCGAACTCGCCCGCCAGGGACGGCGCACGGCGGACTTTCCTGAGTTCGACATCGACTGGGATTCGGAAGCCTACCTGACCGTCTCCGGCCAGAACGCCAACAACAGCGTGCGGGTGACCAACGCCTTTCTCGAAAAGGTGCTGCAGGACGGCGAGTGGGCGCTGATCCGGCGCACCGATGGCACGGTCGCCAAGCGGGTGCGCGCCACCGCCCTGTGGGCGCGGATCGCCGAGGCCGCCTGGGCCTGCGCCGATCCCGGCGTGCAGTACGACACCACGATCAACGAATGGCACACCTGCCCGGAAAGCGGGCGGATCAACGCCTCGAACCCGTGCTCGGAGTACATGTTCCTCGACGATACCGCCTGCAATCTCGCCTCGCTCAACCTGCTCGCCTTCCAGAGCGAGGACGGCAGCCTCGACGTCGAAGCTTTCGCCCATGCGGTGCGGCTGTGGACCGTCGTTCTCGAGATCTCGGTGATGATGGCGCAATACCCGTCGCGCCGGATCGCCCGCCTGTCCTACGAATTCCGCACCCTCGGCCTCGGCTTCGCCAATATCGGCGGTTACCTGATGGCTGCGGGCCTGCCGTATGATTCCGACGAAGGGCGCCACCTGTGCGCCGCCGTCAGCGCGCTGATGACCGGCGAGGCCTACGCCACCTCGGCCGAGCTCGCCGCCGGGCTGGGCGCCTTCCCCCGCTTCGCCGAGAACCGGGCGGCGATGTTGCGCGTCGTGCGCAACCATCGGCGCGCCGCCCACGGCGAGGCGCGCGACTATGAGGGCCTGTCGGTCCTGCCGGTCCCGCTCAACGCCGACTTCGTTCCCGACGAGGCGCTGGCCGAGGCGGCCGCTGACGCCTGGGACCGGGCGCTGGCGCTGGGCGAGGCCCACGGCTTTCGCAACGCGCAGACGACGGTGATCGCGCCAACCGGCACCATCGGCCTGGTCATGGACTGCGATACCACCGGCATCGAGCCCGACTTCGCGCTGGTCAAGTTCAAGAAGCTCGCCGGCGGCGGCTACTTCAAGATCATCAACCAACTCGTTCGCGTCGCCCTCGCCCGCCTCGGCTATGACGATGACGACATCGCCGGTATCGAGCGCTATGCCGTCGGCCACGCCACTCTGCGCGGCGCGCCGGCGATCGGCCACGCGGCGCTGCGCGCCAAGGGCTTCGGCGACGAGGCGATCGCCCGCATCGAAGCCGCCCTCGCCGATGCCTTCGATATCCGCTTCGCCTTCAACAAGTGGACGCTGGGCGAGGCGTTCTGCGTCGAGCGCCTCGGCATCGACGCCGCCCGGCTCGATACCCCCGGCTTCTGCCTGCTGACGGCGCTGGGATTCTCCAAGGCCGAGATCGACGCGGCCAACACCTACGTCTGCGGAGCGATGACCGTCGAGGGCGCCCCCGGCCTCGATCCCGCCCACCTCCCGGTCTTCGACTGCGCCAGCGCCTGCGGGCGCACCGGCACCCGCCACCTCTCGGTCGAAAGCCACATCCGCATGATGGCGGCGGCGCAGCCGTTCATCACCGGCGCCATCTCCAAGACCATCAACATGCCGCACGCCGCCGCCATCGACGACTGCGCGCAGGCGTACCTGCTCGCCTGGCATCTCGGGCTGAAGGCGACCGCGCTCTACCGCGACGGCTCGAAGCTCTCGCAACCGCTCTCCGCCGCCGTGCTCGACGAGGAGGCGGACGAGATCGTCGATTCCCTCGCCGCCTCGATTGCTCAGCCGGCGCCGGTGCGCGCCGAGATGCTGAGCGAGCGCCTTGTCGAGCGCCTCGTCGGCCGCGCCGAGACAAAGATGGCGCGCAACTCCCTGCCCAACCGCCGCAAGGGCTATACCCAGAAGGCCAAGGTCGGCGGGCACAAGGTTTACTTGCGTACCGGCGAATACGAGGACGGCCGCCTCGGCGAGATTTTCATCGACATGCACAAGGAGGGCGCCGCCTTCCGCTCGCTGATGAACAACTTCGCCATCGCCATTTCCATCGCCCTGCAGTATGGCGTGCCGCTCGAGGAATATGTCGACGCCTTCACCTTCACCCGCTTCGAGCCCGCCGGCCTCGTCGAGGGCAACGATACCATCAAGAACGCCACCTCGATCCTCGACTACATCTTCCGCGAACTCGCCGTCTCCTATCTCGGCCGCTTCGACCTCGCCCACAACCAGCCGCAGGACATCACTCCCGATACCGTCGGCCGCGGCGACGCCGAGGGCGGCCTGCGCGACGGCGAGGACCCTATGCCGTTCGTCAAGCGCTTCGCCTCCAAGGGCTATGTCCGCTCGCGCTTCCGCGTCTACGAAGGCGCCGCGCGCGGCGCCGCCGCGCCGGCGGCTGGCGCACCGGTCATCGCCACTCCGGTCGCCACGCCGGCCGTCTCCGGCGCCGTGCGCGCCGAAGCGGCGGCGATCGTCACCACCACCCAGAGCGAGACCACCGTCCTGTTCGCCGGTAACGCCGCCATCGCCGAGCCTGCCGCCAGCGACCTCGACGACTCCGCCGCCCTCGCCCGCATCGCCCGCCTCAAGGGCTACGAGGGCGATAGCTGCGGCGACTGCGGCAACTTCACCCTCGTCCGCAACGGCACCTGCCTGAAGTGCATGACCTGCGGCAGCACGACGGGGTGTTCGTGAAGGATACTTCGGCATCACGGGTGGACCTGCTCGGCAATGTTAAGAAGAGATGCACCTATTGCGGCACAAACACACAGCTTACTATGGATCACGTTCCACCAAAGTGCCTGTTTCCATCGCCAAGGCCAAGTGACTTAATCACTGTACCGAGTTGTTGTCGGTGCAATAGCGGTTTTCAGCTTGATGATGAATATTTTTTCTTTGTGTTGTCCGTGCTTTCTAACGGCCGTGAGACACATGCAGGACAGATCCTCTTCCAGAAGACTGTTCGCAATTTTCGACGGCCAGAAAAGGTAGCCTTCAAGAAAAAAGTATTGAGAGGCTTGCGAAAACTTCCCGTGACGTCAGATGGGGGAGTGTACCTTGGAGAGACATGGGCGATACGAATCGAGCCGCTTAGACTAAAAGCGACAATGAGTAGAATTGTCAGGGCGCTCGTGTGGAAAGAATGTTTATCAACATCTAACAGATATGTCGTAGATATTTTCTTTGCAGATTGGCTTAAATCTGCAGTTTGGAAAGACGATACGATAAGAGATATTATACAGATATTGGTAGACGTGCCGCTTAAGGGTTTGCGATGCGGCCAATTTCGTTACAGATACGTAACGACTAATGAAGATGAAAATACTTCATTTTGGTGGATAACTTTTCACCATAAGTTGCATTTTTTTGCAATCGTGCACCCTCCCACATTATTGATTCCACATGACCCGTAGGCTGGAATGAGCGGAGCGAATTCCACCGGCTCCGGGCACTCCGACCGTCGATCCCTTTGTTTGGCGGTAGTGGTGGGGGGTCCAACCCCGACCGCACATCGCCGCGGGCTTACCGATACAACGGCTCGCAGTGATAGTGGCCGGCGATGGTGGCCACGCTGCCCGCGGCGAACGGGCGGATCGGGGCGTTCCACACGCGGGCGGGGGTGGCGTTGAGCTCCGCCTCGTTGGCGCCGCGGCTGGTTAACACCCGTTGATAGGTGCGAGCGATGCAGTCGGCGACATAGGCGTTGGCATCGAAGCTCGAATAGTCGCCGGTTGCCGAGTAGATCCAGTAAAATACCTTGTTGAGATCGCCCGGATCATACTGATCGCCGTCGCCGCCTCTGTAAAAGTCGCGCCGGTTGAACGTCTTGATAAAGAACGCCATCTCGCTCCATTGCCCCTCGTTGCCCCCGGTCCGCAGCCGGATCGGGTAAGGCGGGGTATCAGCGGCGGACGGGGCGCCCGTGCTTGCCAGCAACTGCACCATCGCCATGATCGGCTTGCGCATTGTCCGCCTCCTTTCCGGGTCAGCCATCACATCCCATTTCCCGCCAATGATGGCGCGTCTTTGTTGAAGGCAGCGTCGGTGTTGAACCGCGCCGCGATTATACCTCATTGGCCAGTGGGAAACGGTGCGTGCCGCTGCGCGGGACGGCACCCTACGGCATGCACGTGATCTTAACCTTTGCCCGGCATGATCCGGCGCCATGTCGGATTATCGGCGATTGCGCATACCCGGCGGGTGCTGGTTCTTCACCGTCGTCGCCGCGGATTTGGGCTCGGATATGCTGGTGCGGCATATCGACGTCCTGCGCGAGGCGGTGCGCGCCGTCCGGCGGACACGTTCGTTCCGCATCGATGCCTTTGTCGTCCTCCCCGACCACCCGCACGCGCTCTGGACCCTGCCCGCCGGCGATGACGACTTCCCGACCCGCTTGGCGGCTGATCAAGAAGGCGTACTCGCTGCGTCTGCCGAGCACCGAGCCGCGCTCGCCGAGCCGGCGCAGTGGGCCGTACACGACCTTCGTCGCCGATCCCGTCCGGCCGACGCCGTGTTCGCCAAATGGTTGACTTTCGCGCTCCGCCCGCTTATGTTCTTGTTATGTTCCAGCTATGACGCATGGTGTAGACTGCAAAATGAGCGACAAATGATGACGTGCGCGACGTGTGCGCGCACGCCCATTCATAAAGATCAATGTGTTGTCGAAAATAACCCGGCCCGGGGCGGCGCGTTACAAGGTCACAACGCGCCGCTTTCGCCGCGGAACCGAATCGAGAGCCGCCTATTTGGCGATGGTTATGGGAATGCTGACGTTCTCGATCGTGCCGACGGCGGTCTGGAACAGCACGCTCAACAGATTGAACGAGGTCCGGTCCCAGAAAGTGTCGTTGACGGTATAGTAGCGGCCGTCGAAGTAAACTGAGGGCAAATCGCTTTTCGGCGCCTCGTTGGAGGCGTTGATCTTCAAGATCTCGGCGGCGCCGCGCTCGAACGGCCCGGTGCGGGGATCGGGGGCGACCTCGTACTCCCTCGTCTCGCCGAGGCTGCTGGCGAGAAAGCCCAGCATCTGCAGCATGCTGCGCAGCTTGATTGCGCCCGTCAGCGCAAAATCGCCGCCGGGGCCATCGGGGCGAATCTCGACATAGGCGAAACCGGCAGGATTTAAGCGGATGCGCTCGTTCAGCTTGAATCGCTCCCGGTCGCTCAGCGCCATCGGATCGAAGTTGGAAACGAGAACGCGACCGCCGCTCAGCCGGGTGAGTTCGAAGCCGCCGTCCGGCTTCTGGCGCCAGCGGAGCCCCATGTTGTAGCCGTTGTTGATGTCCTCCGGACGCGGCATCGTCTTGACGTCGTCGACGAGGACTTCATCGAAGATCAAGGAGCGGACGAAGAGCTGGCGATTGTCGTTCAGCCACTGCAGATGGTCGGCGATGCGGCGGAACTCCTCGTATTCACGCGGGTGCCCGGGGCTGTTCTCGATGAAGCGCACGAAGCGGCCATCGGCGGCCTGCACCTCGATGCCCGAGCCCATCAGCCGCATGACCTGCTCGATGCGGCCGCCCTGGAAGACGAGGAACTCAAAGACGGTATCCTTGAACGGCGTGACCACACGCTTGGTGAACTCCTCGCCGTAGACGGGAATGATACTGAACGTCGGGTTCTCGGATGCGCTCTCGCCAAGATTGAAGCTGAGGAAATCTATGCCCCGCGGCTCCTGGATCTGGCCGCCCACGCCCATTGTCGTCGTCCAGTCGAAGGTCGCGGCGATGCTCGACGTCGAGGTGAAGTGAACGGTATCGCCGCGGGAGACGCGGGCGATATTGAGCAGAAGGATCTTCTCGTCGAGGGTCTTGGCGACTTCGTCGTAGCTCAGCACCTGCTGTTCGAGGACCGGCGGGCCCATGCAGCCGCCAATCGCGAGCGCCGATGCAACACTGAGGATTCCGCCTGCAAGGCGATGGCAAGAAGACAACGATCTTCGCTCCCGGCTGGTTGTGGAATGAATCGGATGGCATCGAGATCGGACGATGCGGATGAGAAAGGAGGCAGGCTCAGCCCGGACTTGCGCCGCCGGTAGCACCGGTAGCAATCGCGCGGCGCCGGTGGAAGCGTGCAGATCCGGCTAATCGGACTGAGGCGATTTAATCCCGATGATCAGACCCGGACGTCGAGATAGTACCCCGGCGGGACGTCGCGGCGTAGCGGCTGGCCGGACGAGAGCTGCCGGTCGAGGCGCTCGAACGCCTGGCGGGAGGCGGCGTCCTGGTCATAGTGGGTCGAAAGCGCACGAACTTCGGCGGCGCGCGCAGTGGCGTAGCTGTCCTTGCCGCGCGAGCGGGGCGTCGAAGCGGCGTTGGCGATCGTGTTCATCGGCTCGATCATGACGGCGAAGGTCTCACGACGGGTGTTAACACCAAGTCAACGTCGACGCGGTCAAAAAGCTCCCCCGCAGATCAACGCGCGCTGACATGTGCGGGCATCGGCGCCGTCGCGGCATAGACACCGGGTCCGTCGCCGGCACGGTAGCGCTCCAGCGACCAGCGAACCGAGGGAAAGGCGAGCTCGTCCCAGGGAATATCCTGCCAGGTGACGAGCTTGACCGCTTCGCTCTCCACTCCCGGCGCGAACTCCGGGGCGATCATCGTCGCGCGATAGATGATGTTCACCTGGCTGATGTGCGGGATCTCATAGATACCGAGCAGCTCCTTGACGATCACCCGCGCCTGCGCCTCCTCCCAAACCTCGCGCGCCGCGCCGGCCGACGATGTCTCTCCCAGTTCCATGAAGCCGGCGGGGATCGTCCACAGCCCCAGCGCCGGGGCGATCGCCCGCTTGCATAACAAGATCGAGGACTGCCAGGTGCAGACGGCGCCGACGATGACCTTAGGATTGGCGTATTCGATATAGCCGCAGTCCGGACACACCAACCGGGTGCGATTGTCACCTTCGGGAATGACCTCGACCGAAGGACCTCTGCCCGCTTTTTCAGTCATGCCGCAAGTGTGACAATCCGGCCGCGCCGAAGCAAGCGCAAGAACGGGTGACCTTCAGTGCCCCGACGCCACCGCCCCGCGCTGGACCGCCAATTAGCGGATGCGGGGCGGCCTGGGCCTGCTGGAACCAGCCGGCGGAAGGGCGGAGCGGACCGCGGGCCCCAACGGGAGCGGAGCCCGGGTTTTGCGGGACCTTACTTGCGCAGAACAGCGACGCCCGGAAGCGTCTTGCCCTCGAGCCATTCGAGGAACGCGCCGCCCGCGGTCGAGATGTAGGAGAAGTCCTCCTCGACCCCGGCATGGGCGAGTGCGGCCACGGTGTCGCCGCCGCCGGCGACGCTCATCAGCTTGCCTTCCTTGGTGAGAGCGGCCGCCGCTTGCGCCACCTTGTTGGTGCCGTTGTCGAAGGGCGTCACCTCAAAGGCGCCGAGCGGACCATTCCACATCAGCGTCTTCAGCCCGGCGAGACGGGCACTGAGATCGCCGATCGACTTCGGGCCAACGTCGAGGATCATCTTGTCGGCCGGAACCGCATCGACGCCGACGCAATCCGACGCAGCGCCTTCCTTGAACTCGCCGGCGATGATGGCGTCAGACGGCAGGACGATCTCGCATCCGGCCTTTTGCGCCTTTTCCATGATCGCCCGGGCGTTATCGAGCATCTCGTGCTCGCACAGCGACTTGCCGACGTCCTTGCCCTGAGCGGCAAGAAAGGTGTTTGCCATCGCGCCGCCGATGATGATCTGGTCGACCTTGGCGACGAGATTGCCGAGAACATCGAGCTTGGTCGAAATCTTCGCGCCGCCGACGAGCGCCGCCGCCGGGTGTGCCGGTGCCTCCAGGGCCGCCGACAGCGCCTCGATCTCGGCCTGCATCAGCCGGCCAGCGCACGACGGGATCAGCTTCGCCAGCGCCTCGACCGAGGCATGCGCCCGGTGGGAGCAGGAAAATGCGTCGGAGACGAGAATATCGCCCATCTCGGCCAGCTTCTTGGCGAACTCCGGGTCGTTCTTCTCTTCCTCGGCGTAGAAGCGCACGTTTTCGAGCATGGCGAATTCGCTGGGCTTTACCGCGTCGACCACCGCCTTGGCCTCGGGACCGATGCAGTCGGGCGCGAACGCCACCGGCTTGCCCAGGGCCGCCGCCAACGCTTCGGCGACCGGCGCCTGGGTGAATTCGAGGTTCTTCTTGCCCTTGGGCCGGCCGAGGTGGCTGAGGATAATCACCTTGGCGCCCTTGCCGGCGAGTTCTTGCAGCGACGGCACGGTGCGGTCGATGCGCGTGGTATCGGTGACCTTGCCGTTCTTCATCGGCACGTTGAAGTCAACGCGAACGAGGACTCGTTTGCCGGCGACGTCGAGGTCGTCGATGGTTCTGATCTCTGCCATGGCTGCTCAACCCTCCCTTCATGCCGCTCCGATAAGCCCGCAAGGCGGCCAGCGGCGAAACGCCGGGAGCTTCCGCGACCGCATAACCGTTCCTGGTTTGCCCGGTGGCAGTCCGTTTTCGCCCGCGGCGGCATTGTCTGCCGCTCTCGGAACCTGCGATCCGCGCTTTATGGGGAGAAGCCGACGAAAAGGCAAGCGTCAGCCTCGGCATGCCACGAATGTTTCACTTCGATGCCGGCCGGTGCCACGCGCGCGCTTCGCGCCCGCCAGGTTTATCGCTGCTCCAACTCGGCGATGCGTGCGCGGGCCTGTGCCGCCTTGTCGGTCTCGCCCAACACGTCGTAGGCACGGGCGAGCCGGCGCCAGCCATCGAGATCGTCAGGCTCGTCGTTGAGGCGCGCGGCGAGGCGGTCGACCATCCCGCGGATCATCTGCGTGCGGGCCTGCGGCGTCATCTCTGCAGCTGCGGCAACGTCGCTGTCGGAGGGCCCCGGAGTCTCAGGCCCCGCCCCCGCAGGACCTGAGTCCGCGGAACCTGAGCCCGGCTCGGATGGCAACGCGTTCGCCTCGGCAATCCGCTTGCCCAAGACCAGCGCTTCGGGCGACGGCTTGACCTCCGAAAGATCGATTCCACCTTTCTCAGCCGCCTGGTCGAGATGCGCCTTGACCACGGCCACCCACGGGGCGTCGGGCGGCGCCATCGCCAGAAGATCGGTCCATCCCTGCGCCGCGGCGCGCAGATCGCCCTGCTGCGCACGATCCAGCGCCAGCATGAAGCGAGCCTGTGGACTGGACGGGTCAAGCGCCAGCAGGTGCTGCAGCCCCGCCCGCGCCGCATCGCCGATGCGCCCGCCGGCAGCGGCGATCTGCGCCTCGGCAAGGGCGGCGACGACCTCGGGCACATCCGCGGCCAGGGCCTGCGCCCGGCTCAGCGCGGTGATCGCCTCGTCATAGCGATCGAGACTGAGATAGGCGCGCCCAAGAAGGTACCAGCCGCCCGCGTCGTCGGGCTGCTGTTCCAGACGCTGGGCAAGCTGCGTGATTGCCGCCTCCATCGATACCGGGGCTTCTCCCGAAGGCGGCGTGCCCGCCAGTTCCGCCTGCCGCGCCGCGAGCGGCTGATCGTGGTTGCCCGGTGCGCCGAGGGCGGCGTAGATGAGCGCTGCCGCCGTCGGCAGGACGACGACGAGGGCAGCGGCGACAAGACGGCCACCGCCCCGGCCCGGGGTCTTCGGCGGGGGCGCATGTTCGATCGCGTCGCCCGCCGCGAGCATCCGGCGCTTGACCTCGTTGCGCGCCGCCTCGGCCTCGCTCGCGCCGAGCAGTCCCCGCCCCTGATCGCGATCGACCTCGGCGAGCTGGTCACGAAAGACGCGCAGGTCGAAGTGCGCGCGCGTCGGCACGGACGGTGGCTGGCGCCGCAAAAGGGGCACTAGCAGCAGCGCGAGCGTGATCAGCGTGAGCACCGCGGCAAGGGCGAAAAACAGGCTCACGCGTGCCGATCCTCCGGTGGTGAAATCGTCGAACTCGGGTTTTCGCCCGCCGCTGCCATCAGCCGGGAAAGTCGGCCCTCGTCGGCCTGATCGAGCGGCGCGTCGATCGCCGCTGCCCGGGCCGTGGGCGCGGCAGCCGCACGCCGGCGGCGATAATAGAGCACGAGCGCGCCGGCGCCGATGACCAGGATCGCCGGCGGCCCCAGCCACAACGCATAAGTTGCCGGCTTGAGCGGCGGGCGAAGCAGCACGAAGTCGCCGTAGCGCGAAACGACGTAATCGATCACCTGTTGATTGTCGTCGCCGGCGCTCAGCCGTTCGCGCACCAGCCGGCGCAGGTCGCGGGCGAGGTCGGCGTCACTGTCGTCGATTGACTGGTTCTGGCAGACGAGGCAGCGCAGTTCGCGGCCGATCTCGCGCGCGCGCGCCTCGAGCGCCGGATCGCTCAGCACCTCCTGCGGCTCGACCGCCAGCGCTGGCGGCGTGATCAGCGCCAGCAGCAGGCCGAGCGCCGCGATCAGCCGCCTTGCTGCAGGCGACGGACGATCGGCCATAGCGTTTCCTCCCAAACCTGTGGGGTGATCGGGCCGACGTGCTTGTAGCGGATAATGCCCTTGGCATCGACGATGAAGGATTCCGGCGCGCCGGTCACGCCGAAGGCGATCGCTGCCCGGCTCTGCGGATCGTCGCCGACCAGCGCATAGGGATCGCCATGCTGTCCCAGCCATGCCGGCCCGGCCTTGGCGTCCTTTTCTCGCCAGTCGATGCCGAAGATAGGCACGCTGCCCTGCTGCGCCAGTTGGGTTAAATAGGGATGTTCGATCTGGCAGGCGATGCACCAGGAGCCGAAGACGTTGACCAGCGAGACCTGCCCCTGCAGATCCGCCGAGGAAAATCCGCGCTCGCGACCGCCGATCGGAGCGAGATCGAACGGCTCGACCTTCTGGTCGATCAGCACCGAGGGAACCGCATGCGGGTCCATGCCGAGACCCGCCCAGAAATACGCGGCAAGAACGCCGAACAGGGCGAGCGGCAACAGATAGGGCAGGCGCCGGACGAACGCCCGGCTACCACCACCGTTGCTGCCGACGCCGGTGCTGGTCATTCCGCCGCCGCTCCGGCGGCCACGGCGGCGCGGCGGCGGGCGGGCGCGCCGATGCGAAAGCGCCGGTCGGACAGGCTGATGACGCCACCCGCGAGCATCAGGCCGATGCCACCCCAGATCCAGCCGACAAGCGGATTGAAATAAATGCGGCTGACGAACGCGCCGTTGCTCTGCGGCTCGCCGATGACGACGTAGAGATCGCCGAGGACGGTCGGGCGGATCGCCGCCTCGGTGGTCTGCTGTCCCTCGAGCGCGTAGGACCGGCGCTCCGGTCGCATGATCGCCACCGGACGGCCGCCGCTGCGGACGGCGAAGTTGCCGCGAAGCGCCCGATAGTTCGGCCCCTCACTCTCGTCCGCCCCCTCGAAGGTGATTGTATAGCCGGCGATGTCGATATGATCCCCCGGCCGAACGGCCTGGATGCGCTCTTCCTTCCACGCCGCTGATGCGCTCATCCCGGCGATGGCGACCGCGAGGCCGGCGTGGGCCAGCGTCATCCCCCACGTCGCCCGCGACAGGCCACCAGCCCGGCCGAGGCTCGTGCGCGGCGATACGGAAAAGAGGCCGATACGCCGCGCAAATGCGATGAGCGTGCCGGCAAACAGCCAGCCCGCCAGCCCGAGGCCAAGGAGTCCGAGTAGGCTGCGTCCGCCATAGCCGCCCCAGCCGAGGACGACGGCGCCGGCCGCCACCAGGCCCGCCAGCCACAAGGTGCGCAGTGCCGCGGCAAGATCCGCCCGCTTCCACGGCAGCAGCGGGCCGACGGCCATGGCGATAATCAGCGGCGCCATCAGCGGGATGAACACGGCGTTGAAAAAGGGCGGGCCGACCGAGACCTTGGCGCCGCCGGTCGCCTCGAGCATGAGCGGATAGAGCGTGCCGAGCAGAACCGTCGCGGCGCCGGCGCTGAGCAGCAGGTTGTTGATCAAAAGGCCGCCCTCGCGCGAGATGGGCTGAAACAGTCCGCCCGCGGGCAGTTGCGGCCCACGCCAGGCGAACAGCGCGAACGAGCCGCCGATGGCGACGATCAGCAAGGCGAGGATGAAGACGCCGCGAGTGGGATCGGTGGCGAACGCATGCACCGAGGTGAGCACGCCGGAGCGGACGAGGAAGGTGCCGAGCAGGCTGAGCGAGAAAGTGACGATGGCGAGGAAAACCGTCCAACCCTTCAGCGCGTCACGCTTCTCGACGACGATCGCCGAGTGCAGCAGCGCCGTGCCGGAGAGCCACGGCAGCAACGAGGCGTTTTCCACCGGGTCCCAGAACCACCAGCCGCCCCAGCCAAGCTCGTAGTAGGCCCACCACGAGCCGAGACCGATGCCGCAGGTCAAAAATACCCAGGCGGCGAGCGTCCACGGCCGCACCCACCGCGCCCAGCCGGCATCGACTCGGCCCTCGATCAGCGCCGCGACGGCGAAGGAGAACGCCATGGAGAAGCCGACATAGCCGAGGTAGAGGAACGGCGGATGAAAGGCGAGGCCCGGGTCCTGCAGCAGCGGATTGAGGCCCTGGCCGTCGATCGGCGGCGGATCGAGGCGCTCGAACGGATTCGACGTCAGCAGGATGAACAGGTAAAAGCCAATGGCGATCCACGACTGCACCGCCAGCGACCGCGCGCGAAGCCCAGGCGGCAGGTTGCCGCCGAACGCCGCCACCGTACCGCCGAAAACGGTAAGGATCAGCACCCAGAGCATCATCGAGCCCTCGTGATTGCCCCAGGTGCCGGCGACCTTGTAGAGCATCGGCTTCGCCGCGCTCGAATTCATCGCCACGTTCAGCACCGAGAAATCGGAGACGATGTGCGCGTGCATCAGGCAGCCGAACGAAATGGCGATCAGCATGAACTGCGCCAGCGCTGCCGCGGGAGCGATCGCCATCCACTCGGGCCTGGCCCGCGCCGCGCCGATCATCGGCAGCGTTCCCTGGACGAGGGCCACGATCAGCGCCAGAATCAGGGCGAAATGGCCAATCTCGACGCTCATCGCCCCCGCTCCCATCGCCCCTGCCCCGCCGCGCCATGCGCCCCGTGCGCCCTCGCGCCGATCATTGCGCCGGCCTTTGGACCGCGCTCAGACCGGGAAGCTGCCCGGCGTCCTGCATGCTCTGCTTGATGCCCTGCCACTGGCCGGACTTCTTCAGGGCTTCGGCGACTTCAGGTGGCATGTACTTCTCGTCATGTTTGGCGAGCACCTGATCGGCGGTGAGCACGCCGTTGTGCATGCGGCCCTCGACGACGACGCCCTGCCCTTCGCGGAACAGATCAGGCAGGATGCCGGAATAGGTCACTGCAACGTCGTTCGCGAGGTCGGTCACCCGGAAGCGCACCTGTGCGCCGGTGCCGTGCAGGACGCTGCCCTCCTCGACCAGGCCACCCAGCCGCAGGCGGCGATCGAGCGGCACCTTCTGCTCGGCGATCTCCGTCGGCGTATGGAAGAAGACCACCGAGTCATCAAGCGCGTTGAGGACGAGGAACGCCGCCAGCCCGAGGATGCCAAGCCCGACGCCGACGAAGACGAGTCGTTTGTGTCTAGGCTTCACGCGCGATCCTCCGCCGTCTGGTTACCGGAGCGCCCGACTCGGCCGCCTGACGCTCCAGCGCATCGAGCGCGGCCTTGCGCGCCCGCAGCGAACGCAGACTGGCGATCAGCAGCGCCGCGAGCACGAGGATGGTTATGCCGAAGGCCGGCCAGACATAGCCGCCGTAGCCGCCCATTTCGAAGTAGGTTTCCAGCCCGTCCATTCAACGCGTACGCTCACCCGTGGACCTGACGCAGCCGTACGCCGCGGATTTTCCCGGCGATGATCTCGCCATGCAGACGCAGCAGCATCACCCAGAAGTAATAGCACGTGAAGGCCGCAGCCATGACCAGCAGCGGCGCCAGCATGCTCGCATCGATCGTGGGACCGCCCATGCGTATGACGCTCGCCGGCTGGTGCAAGGTGTTCCACCAGTCGACGGAGAACTTGATGATCGGCACGTTGACGAAACCGACGATGGCGAGAATCGAGGCCGCACGCGCACCGCGCGCCGGATCGTCGAACGCGCCCTCCAGCGCCATGTAACCGAGATAAAGAAAGAACAGCACGAGCATCGACGTCAGGCGGGCGTCCCACACCCACCACGCTCCCCACATCGGCTTGCCCCACAGCGAGCCGGTGAGCAGCGCGAGAAAGGTGAAACACGCGCCGATGGGCGCCGTCGCCTTGCCTGCCATTTCGGCGACCGGATGCCGCCAGATCAGCCCTACCGCCGAGGCGACGGCCATGCTGGTATAACAGAACAGCCCCATCCATGCCGCCGGAACATGCACGTACATGATGCGCACGCTCTCACCCTGCTGGTAGTCCGGCGGGGAGGCAAGCAGCGCGAGGTACATGCCGACCGCCATCAGGACGGCGGTCGCCCCGGCCAGCCACGGCACCAGCGGGCGGCTGAGGCGCATGAACCGATTGGGATTGGCGAGACTCTGCATACTTTTTCCGACTGCCCACGGCCGCACCAGAGAAGCGAACCGGCATCACACCTACACCGCGCGCCGTTGTCGCGTCTATGACCTAAACCGCATAAACGACGAAAGCGCCCGCGGTCCGCTCAGGTGAGCGCCTGGCGTGCCGCCGCCGCCGCGGTCACCGGTGCCAGTACCGATGCGCCGGCCAGCACCCCGCCCAGCAGCATCAGGTGCGGACGCACCGCGAAGCCGAAGATGGCGGCATCAATCGCACTCACCGCGAAGATCAGTAACGGAATATAGAGCGGCAAGACCAGCAGCGCCAACAGGACGCCGCCGCGGCGGGCGCCGAGGACGAGGGCCGCGCCCACCGCACCGATCAGGCTGAGACTTGGCGTGGCAAGCGCGAGGGCGGCAATCATTACCGGCAACGCGCGCAGATCGAGCTGCAAAAGGACCGCCAGCACGGGTGAGACAGCGATGAGCGGCAAGCCCGTCGTCAGCCAGTGCGCCAGAACCTTGGCAAGGACGGCGACGGCGAGCGGCAGCGGTGATAAGGCGATCTGCTCGAGCGAGCCGTCCTCGTAATCCGCCTGGAATAGCCGCTCGAGTGACAGCAGGGCCGCGAGCAGGGCCGCGACACAGATGATCCCCGAGGCGATGCGCGCCAGCATCTGTGGCTCGGGACCTACGCCCAGCGGAAACAGCACGCAGGCGAGGACAAAGAACAGAACGGCCATAAGGCTGTCCATCCCCTGGCGCAGGGCGAGGCCGAGATCGCGGCGGACCAATGCCGCCGCCGCCGTCAGCAAGCCGGAAGCTCCGTCGTGCTGCCAGCGAACGCGCCGAGCCCGCCGAGATCGAGCGTGCTCGCGCCCGGCGGGTGGGCGCCGCCGTGTAGCGCCATCGCCACCATGCCACCGCGACGCCGCTGCCCGGCGATCGCCTCGTCGAGCAGGCCGATCGCCTCGGCGTCAAGCGCGGTGCGCGGCTCATCGAGAAGCCACAATGCGGCCGGCGCCACCAGCAGCCGGGCGAGCGCCAAGCGCCGCCGCTGCCCGGCGGAGAGATAACGCCCGGGAACGTCGGCGAGATGGTCGATGGCGAACGCCGAAAGCGCATCGAAGCAACGCTCCTCGGCCGCCGCGCGTCCGCCCCACAGCACCGCCCAGGTGCGCACGTTCTCAATTACGGTGAGCGGCGGCTTGATCGCATCGGCGTGCCCGACATAGCGCACCCGGCGACGGTGAGCCTCGAGATCACGCACCAGCAGTTCTCCGTCCCACATCAGCGTGCCCGCGACCGGTGCCAGGAACCCGGCCATCATCCGCAGCAGGCTCGACTTACCAGCGCCGTTGCGCCCGACAAGCACCATCGCGCCACCGCTATCGAGGCAGAACGACAACGCGGCGAACACCAGTCGTTCGCTGCGCACGCAATCGAGTCCGCTGCCGGAAAATTCTGCCATCTCGCTCCGATCCGCGGCTCACCCTAGCCATAACCCGGGCGGAATCAATGCCTCGCTCTTTCGGCTTGGTGCCGTCGGGCACGGGTCACGTCGCCTCGACTCTGATCCGGCCGCACGTTGCGGCGCACCCAGTTACAGCACCCATATCATAGGCGGGTGGGCGCGGCGTTCGTGGACGAATCGGACGGATCGAGAGATACGGCGGGGGGCGCGAACCATTCGGACTTCGGCACCCAGACCTTTTCCGCCGGCTGATCCTTGAAGTGCGGCGACATGATCTGCACGCCGAATTCGTTGAAGACGTCCTGAATGTTGGCATGCAGATCAGACAGGACAACACGCTGGACCTCGGGATCGTCAAGGCTGACCAGGAGCTGATATTCGACATAGAAGTCGCTGAGTACGCGTTGGAGCACCCGCGGCTTCGGCGTCGTGCGCACGCCCGGGGTTCGCTCGGCCGCGAGCAGCAGCATCGCATGCACCTGCCGCCACGGTGTATCGTAGCCGATGGTCGCGGTGGTGCCGATGATCGATCCGGTCTCGGCATTGGCGAGGCGGGAAAAATTGGTGATCGAGGTTGCCGCGAGAGCGGCGTTGGGGATGGTGATTTCCTGGAGGGTCGGCGTGACCATTTTGGTCGCAAGAACGCCGATTTCGGTGATTCTGCCCTGAGTCTCGCCGACCTGCACGAACTCCCCGGACCTCAGCGAGCGGGAATAAACAATGACCAGCCCACTCATCACCTGATTGACGAAGCCCGCCGAGCCCAGCGAGACCATGAGGCCGATCAGCACGCTGATCCCCTTGAAGGCATCCGAATGAGAGCCGGGGATGTAGGGATAAGCGACGGTCAGAGCAAAGATCCAGATGAGGACGATGGCAAGGCGGCGGGTGGCACGTGCCGTTTCCGCCTCCAGCCAGCTCACACGCAACCAGCCGCTTTCAACGCTGCGGAAAAACCGGTCGACGGCCTGGGCGACCAGACGGGTGGCGAGAAAGATGACAATGACGGTGAAAAATCCCGGCAGCGCATTCAGCGCGCCCGAGCCCAGCCCACGCAACAGCTCGACCAGCCATATCCCCAGACCCGCGCCCCAGGGACGCGAATAGGGAAACTGCAAAAGAACGTACGTAAGCCACAGGTAACCGGCGGCGAGACCGCCGGCCAGAGCCGTCAGCTTGATCGCGCTCTGTTCGATCGTGCGAAAAAACGGCCTGAGATTGAGGCCGCGCACCCGCAAAGGCCGCGTGACGGCCGAGGCCGCGAGCCGGCGCAGCGCGCGCCGGCGCATCCAGGCGATCGCCCACAGCCCGCCGCCGAACAACGCGGTTGCGCCAGCGCTGAGTGCGATCGCGCGCAGCAAGAGGGCGGCACTCTGTTGCTCGGCACGCGCGAGCAGGGAGTCGCGCAGCCGTTGGGCGACAGCCGCTGCCTCTTGATCGAGGGTCAGTTCCGATTCCGGATCAATGTCCTCCGGCAGCAGCGCGAGGACGGTACGCCCTCCGACGTAGATCCAGTATCCGCTCATTTTGCCCACCGTTGCGGGCACCGCAGTGACAGCGCCGGTCAAGGCGTCGAGCGGAAGATCGGCGATTCGCTGGCCGATGCGCTCGATGCGCGTCTGCGGGGTCAGCGAACCGATCTGGGCGCGCAAGGTGACGATGGTCCGGTTCCATACGCGGAGCGTCGCCGGCTCACCGACGGTCGCCTTGGCCTCGCCGACGCCCGGGGCGCTCTCGTCGGCGCGCGCCGACCCACCGGAAGCGCCGGCGCTCAGCACCATCACGGCAAACACCCAAAGCGCGCATCGAAGCCGAAAGGCGACCCATGGCACACGTGACGTTCTCATTATCTTCCCTGTCTGCGGGCTACGCGGAACCGAGCCATCCAACAGCAAAGTGGTTCCGTGCTGCGCGGTCAAGCGCCCGCTGGCGCCCATTTTCATTGCCGCATATGCGGCTGAGCCTTGAACCGCCGAGCGGCCCCGGGAATCAACGCAGGCAAGAATAACCGGGCTCGCAACCAGCGGCAGACGCTCAGCAGCCCTTCACGGACGCGTCGAGCGGTGGTAAGTCCCATCGCCGTGGCCTTATGCGCAGCCCGGCGGAGCCAATGTGGACGTCGCCCCGCGCGGGCGCTTTCGGGCCGGCAATATCGGCAAAATCAATCGCGCGTTTGGCTCGTGCGGTTTGGGCGTGGGGTTTGGGAAGGGCGTGGGATGGCGATAACCATCTTGGGGATTTCGGCCTACTATCACGACAGCGCCGCGGCGCTGGTGCGTGATGGCCAGATCGTCGCCGCCGCACAGGAAGAGCGATTCACCCGCAAGAAGTTCGATGCCGCCTTCCCGGCGCACGCCGCCCGTTGGTGCCTAAACGAGGCGGACCTGGCGGTGACCGACCTCGACTACGTCGTCTTCTACGACAAGCCGTTTTTAAAGTTCGAGCGGCTGCTCGAAACCTATCTCGCCTTCGTGCCGCGGGGGCTGCGGTCCTTTGCGACCGCCATGCCGATCTGGCTGAAGGAAAAGCTCTACCTGAAGACGGTGCTGCGCGATGAACTGGCCGCCCTCGCGCCGGCAAACGGCCAGAAGCCGAAGCTGCCACCGCTGCTGTTCAATGAGCATCATCGCTCCCACGCCGCCTCGGCGTTTTTCGCCAGCCCGTTTGACCAGGCGGCGGTTCTCTGCCTCGATGGCGTCGGCGAGTGGGCGACGAGTTCGGTCTGGCTGGGCGAGGGAAATCGCCTGACACCGTTGTGGGAAATCCAGTTTCCCCATTCGCTGGGCCTCCTCTATTCCGCCTTCACTGCCTATTGCGGCTTCAAGGTCAACTCCGGCGAATACAAGTTGATGGGGCTTGCCCCCTACGGAGAGCCGACCTACGCCGAGCGTATCCGCAGCCGGTTGATCGACATCAAAGACGACGGCACGTTTCGCCTCGACATGGCCTATTTCAACTACGCCACCGGCTTGACGATGACGAATGCGCGTTTCCACGAGGAATTCGGCGGCCCGCCGCGCACGCCGGAAACGCCACTGACACAACGCCACATGGATCTCGCCCGCTCGATTCAGGTCGTCACCGAAGACGTCGTCCTGCGGCTGGGCCGCACCGTTCACGCCGAGACCGGAGCGAAGAATCTCTGCCTCGCGGGCGGCGTCGCGCTGAATTGCGTCGCCAACGGCAGGCTGGCGCGCGAGGGGCCATTCGAGGCGATGTGGATTCAGCCATCCGCCGGCGATGCCGGCGGCGCGCTCGGCGCCGCCCTGTCAGTGTGGAACGAGTTCCTGGGCAACGCGCGTACGCGCGCCAATGGCGACATGCCTGCTCGTGCCAACGATGACAACGCGCGAACTCGCACCAACGGCTACGATGCTCCCCTTGACGCGATGAACGGCGGCTATCTCGGACCACGATTCCGCGACGAGGAGATCGAGGCGCAACTCAGCGGTCAAGGCGCGGTGTGGACCTGGCTTGACGATGACGTGCTGTTCTCGCGACTCGCGGCTCTGCTTGATCAGGGTCATGTTCTCGGCTGGATGCAGGGGCGTATGGAGTTCGGTCCGCGCGCGCTCGGCGCGCGCTCGATCCTCGGTGATGCGCGCAGTCCCAAGATGCAGTCGCTGATGAACCTGAAAATCAAATATCGCGAATCGTTTCGCCCGTTCGCCCCGGCAGTCCTCGCCGAGCGCCTCGGCGACTACTTCGAGTTCGACCGGCCGAGCCCCTACATGCTGCTGACGGTACCGGTCGGTCAGGCAATTCGTCTCGCTATGAGCGAGGAACAGCAGGCGCTGTCCGGCCTCGAGCGCCTGAACGTGCCGCGCTCGCAGATTCCGGCGGTCACCCACGTCGACTATTCGGCGCGAATCCAGACCGTGCACGCTGAGACCAATCCGCGCTTCTGGCGCCTGCTCAAGGCATTCGAGGCGCGAACCGGGTGCGGCGTGCTGATCAACACCTCGTTCAACGTCCGCGGTGAGCCGATCGTCTGCTCGCCGGAGGACGCATACCGATGCTTCATGCGCACCGAAATGGATTATCTTGCGATCGGAAATTACCTGCTCGCCCGCGCCGACCAGCCCCAGCATCCGGACGACGGCCGCTGGCGCGATGAATTCGAACTGGACTAGGCGAAGGCAATGAGCCAGTCGCGCACCGCCACGCCCGACCGCCGCGCGCTGCGATCGTTCGGCCTGCAACTCGGCGGTTTGATCGCCGGCGTCTTCGGCCTGGTCCTGCCACTGATCTGGGGGCTAGGCATCCCGCTCTGGCCGTGGATCATCGGCGGCGCACTCGTCGCCTGGGCGCTGGCCGCGCCCCAAAGCCTCGCGCCGCTCAATCGCTTTTGGATGGGGCTCGCGCTCGTTCTGCAGCGCTTCGTCAATCCGATCGTCCTCGCCGTCATCTATGCGAGTGTCTTCGTTCCCGCCGGCGTGCTGTTGCGCCTTTTCGGGCACGATCCGATGCGCCGGCGCCTGGATCGCGCCACGGCGAGCTACCGCGCCGCGAGCACGAGCGCGCCGCCCGAGCACATGAAAAGGCCGTTTTGAATGATCGAAGTCGTAAAGGATCTCTGGCTGTTCCTCAACGAGCGCCGCAAACTGTGGATGTGGCCGATCGTCATCTTGATGCTGTTGATGGGCGCGCTCGTCGTCTTCGCCAAGGCGACTGTTATCGCCCCGTTCATCTATACCCTGTTTTGAGCGGGCCAGTGCGCGGGTCTGTCTTTGCCGGTGCCGCCGTCGTCGCCGGCGCACTCATCATCGGCATCCTGGTGCTCGAAGGGGTCCTGCGGCTCGCCGGCATCTCCTATCCCGATTTCTTTCGCGACGATGCCGAGATTGGACGCGCGCTCCGCCCCGACGCGAGCGGATGGTGGACGAGCGAAGGCAATGCGTACATCGAGATCAACACCGACGGTCTGCGCGATCGCGCGCACACGCTCGACAAGCCGGCGAGAACCCTGCGTATCGCCGTGCTCGGTGATTCTTACGCAGCCGCATTCGAAGTTCCGATGCGTCAGACATTCTGGTCGGAGATGCAGCGCGACCTCGAAGGGTGTCCCGCCCTCGCTGGACGCCCCGTCGAGGTTATCAACTTCGGCCTCGGCGGCGCCGGTACGGCCCAGGAACTGCTCATTTTGCGCAAGCGCGTGTGGAAGTACGCACCCGACATCGTCCTCCTCGCGGTGACGACCGGCAACGACGTCAGTGACAATTCCCGCGCCCTGAAGGGCTCATCGCGCGCGCCTTACTTTATCTTCGATGCCAATGGCGATCTGGTTCTCGATCCCGTGTTTGTCGAGAAATCGCAAGACATGCACGAAGGCCGGCTCGAAGGGGGGTGGGAGTGGCTGCTCAACCGCTCGCGAGTGCTGCAGGTGGTGATGCAGGCGTACCGGCAGTTTCGCCTGATGCTGCGCGCCGACCAGGCGAACACGCCGACCGGCGGTGAACTTGGCCTGTTCGATGCGGTCTATCGCCCCCCCCAAACCGCCGTCTGGCGGGACGCATGGCGTGTCACCGAAGCGTTAGTGCACACGATGGCCGCCGAGGTGCGAGAGCATGGAGCGCTCTTCGTTCTGGCGAGTCTCTCCAACGGCGTGCAGGTCGACCCCGACCCGGCGGTGCGCCGGCGAAGCGCCGAACTCGTTGGGGCCGATGACCTCTTCTATCCCGATCGCCGATTCGCGGCGATGGCCGACGCCGCGGGCGTTCCCTCCATCACCCTGGGCCCGGACCTCGCTGCCTGGGCGGAGGCGAACCAGACCTGCGTGCACGGGTTCGCCAACGCCCTGCCCTGTCGCGGACATTGGAACGAGAACGGACACAAACTCGGCGGCGAGATCCTGGCGAGCGCGCTGTGCCGCGACATCTTGCCGAAACGCCTCGCCGGCGAGGCGTCTGAGCGCTGATCGCCAGCGGACCGGACGCCGGTCACCCCTTCGGGCGGCGGGAGACGAGCCGCGGCACGGCACGCAGCACGCGCTCGCGCCGACGATCGCGCAGCGAACGCCGCGACGGCTTCGCCGACACCGGCATCGGGGCGATTTCCTCGGCGGGAAACAGCGCCGCGCGGTCGGCGCGGCTGCGGTTGCGAATCTCGAGGGTCCGCAACGTCCGGGTCACCGTCGGATGGCGGTCGGGGGAGGCGACGCAGGCGAGCAGGTGCGCCCGGGCGATGGCGCGCACCCGATTGAGGATAATGGGGTAGCGGTGGCGGGCCTCACACCACCTGGCGTATGCCGCGACGGTCCACGGGTGGGCCGGCAGCGCGCGCAAGCCGCGAGCGGTACACCACGCCTGGAAGTCCGTCCACGCCTTCTCGCGCTTCCTGTGGGTCAAGTTCTGTCCTTCCCGGCGCCGTGCCAGCAGACTTGGTGACCGGTTAGTCTAGCGGTACGGCAACGGCGAGGGAAGCGCCACAATCCTCATGCGCGAGCGCAACAGGCGACCGGTCGCCTTACCTGCACATAAATAGCGGTTCGCATTGAAGACTATCCTTCGCTCAACCCTAATATACTTGCTTCGAGCAGAAACCAGCCGGATTTCCCTGAGACAAAAGTCGGGCGGCACTGGCAATCGTAGAGAGCCGGGATATACTCCGCGCGCACGATAAGAAGGAGGATCGGGAGAGGTCAATGCACGTCATCAATGCAGACATCGTCATCGTTGGCGCGGGAGGAGCGGGCTTACGCGCGGCGATCGCCGTCGCCGAAGCCGATCCGAACGTCTCGATCGCGCTACTGTCTAAAGTCTATCCGATGCGGAGCCACACCTGTGCTGCCGAAGGCGGCGCGGCGGGCGTGGTCAAGAGCAACGATAGCCTCAACTATCATTTCGACGACACCGTGGGCGGCGGTGACTGGCTCACCGATCAGGACGCCGTCGAATTATTCGTCAACGAGATCACCAGCGAACTCCTGCAACTGGAGCACTGGGGCTGCCCGTGGAGCCGCGAATCCACCGGGCACGTCGCCGTGCGGCCGTTCGGCGGCATGAAAATCATGCGCACGTGGTACGCCGCCGACAAGACCGGCTTCCACATGCTGCACACGCTGTTCCAGACGTCGCTGAAATACCCCTCGATCAAGCGCTTCGACGAGTATTACACGACGGACCTCATCGTCGATGACGGCGTGTGCCATGGCTGTACCGCCATCGAGATGCGCACCGGCGAGATGCGGCTGTTCCGCGCCAAGTCGGTGATCATCTGCTCCGGCGGGGCCGGACGGATTTTCCCGTTCACCACCAACGGGGCCATCAAGACCGGCGACGGGATGGCGATGGCTTATC
The DNA here is from genome assembly GCA_016712595.1 of Rhodospirillales bacterium. Lineage (NCBI taxonomy): Bacteria > Pseudomonadati > Pseudomonadota > Alphaproteobacteria > Rhodospirillales > Rhodospirillales bacterium. Next base: position 1,034,931 of record JADJQT010000002.1, on the reverse strand, counting down.
GCGCCGGCGTACCGCTCAAAGACATGGAGTTCGTCCAGTACCACCCGACGGGCCTGCCGGGCTCGGGCATCCTGCTGACGGAAGGCTGCCGCGGTGAAGGCGGCTACATGCTGAACAAGGATAACTATCGCTACCTGCAGGACTACGGCCTCGGCCCGGAAACGCCGAAACCGGTGCTGAAGGCGATGGAACTGGGGCCGCGCGACCGGCTCAGCCAGGCGTTCTGGCAGGAACAGAAAAAGGGCCGCACAGTGCCGACCAAGTGGGGCGACGTCGTCTGGCTTGATATGCGTCACCTCGGCGAGAAACTGATCAACGAGCGCTTGCCGCTGGTTCGCGACCTGTCAATCTCCTACGTCGCCGCCGACCCGGTCACCGACCTGGTCCCCGTCCGGCCGGTCGTTCACTACATGATGGGCGGCATTCACACCGATATCGACGCCGCAACCCCGGTGCCGGGTCTTTACGCCGCGGGCGAATGTGCCTGCGTCAGCATCAACGGCGCCAACCGGCTGGGCTCCAATTCGCTGGGCGAGTTGCTGGTGTTCGGCGCCCGCGCCGGACGCTTCGCCATCGAGTATGCCAAGACGGCGAAAAAACCCTCCGACGGAGCGGTCACGGCCCTGGCGGCGGACGCCGAGGAGCGGGTGAAGGAACTGTTCAAGCGCCCGGGCGGCAAGGAGCGGGTCGCAAACCTGCGGCGGATGATGAATACCGCCCTCGAAGAGGGATGCGGCATCTACCGCGACGAGAAGTCGCTGATCGACACCTGTAATGTCGTCACCGAAGTCCGTGAACGCTATAAGGAAATCTCTCTCGAAGACAAGAGCTCGGTCTACAATACCGACCTTTATCAAACCCTCGAACTGGGGGCGATGATCGAGTGCGCGGACACGGTCGCCCAGTCGGCCATCGCGCGCAAGGAATCGCGCGGTGCCCACCAGCGGCTCGACTTCGTCGCCCGCGACGACGTCAACTATCTAAAGCACTCGATGGCGTATTACAGCCCGGATGGCACGCCGCGCATCGATTATCTCGACGTGGTCATCACCAAGTCAAAGCCGGCCGAGCGCGTCTACGGCGCCGCCGCGGGAGGTCAGAAGGCATGAGTCAGCGCACCATTCAGCTCGAGGTGCTCCGCTACCGGCCGGAGCAGGACAAGGAGCCGGTGTTCCAGACCTACACGGTGCCGTGTGAGGAGGAATGGGTCGTCCTCGACGCGCTCAACTACGTCAAGGACGAGATTGACCGCACGCTGAGCTTCCGCTGGTCGTGCCACATGTTCGTCTGCGGCAGTTGCGGCTACAAGATCGACGGTGAGCCCAAGCTGGGGTGCAAGGCGTTCCTGCGCGACTACGGCGATAAGATCCGCGTCGAGCCGCTCGACAACTTTCCGATCGAGCGCGACCTCGTCGTCGTCATCGACGATTTCGTCGAGAAGCTGGCAAGCGTCAAACCCTACATCATCCCCAAGGAGGAAAAGCCGATCTCGGCGGGCGAATACCTGCAGACGCCGGCACAGCTCAAGGCGTTCAAGCAGTATTCCATGTGCATCAACTGCTTGCTCTGCTACTCGGCCTGCCCACAGTACGGGCTGACCGAACAGGAGTTCATCGGCCCCGCCGCCCTGGCGCTCGCCCACCGCTACAACATGGATTCCCGCGACGTTGGCCGCAAAGCTCGCGAGGACGTGCTCGCCGCCCACGAAGGCGTCTGGGAATGCAGCTTCGTCGGCGCATGCTCGGTGGTCTGCCCCAAGGACGTCGATCCGGCCGGCGCCATCCAGCAGGCGAAGTTCACCAGCGCCATCGACTACCTCACCTCCCTCGTCGGCATCGGAGGCAAGTAAAATGAGCGGACGCAAGCCTTACGTTCGACACATGTCGAAGACATCGTGGTTTTTGACCCACGCGCGGTTCAAGAGCTACATGCTGCACGAAGTCAGTTCCGTTTTCGTCGCCCTTTATATGTGGCTGCTGATCGATGGACTGTTCGGCCTTGCCGGCGGACCGGAGTCGTGGCAGGCGTGGATCAACTACGTGAAAAGCCCGTTCGTCGTCATCTTTTCGCTCGTTGCCTTCGCTTTCTTCGTTGTCCACACGATGTCATGGTTCAAGGCGGTACCCCAGGCGATGCGAATTCAGCAGGGAGAACACTTCGTCCCGGGAAACCTGATCGTCGGCGCGCACTACGCCGTGCTCGGCGTCGTATCCATATTCGTTCTCATCCTGGCGGGAGTGGCATAAGATGGCGCGTTCGGCAAAAGCAGTTCCCTGGTTCCTGTTCGCCGCAGGCGGCACGGTGACCGCGTTCGTCCTGCCGGTGATGTTGTTCGTCACCAATCTCGCGCCGGCGCTCGGCCTGTTCGACGGAGCGCTCAGCTACGAGGGGATGAGCAACTTCGTCGGCACGTGGATCGTCAAGCTGGCGCTGCTGGGGATCATCGGCCTTGCGGTGTGGCATGCCGCCCACCGCTTGCGGGTTTGCGCGCACGATTTCGGCATCCGTGCCGATACCATCGTCGCGGTGATCGTCTATGGCCTCGCGGCGCTGGGAACGATCGCCACCATCATTGCCCTGCTGCGCATCTGACGCCTCGGCGCGCCCGTACCGTCCCGTTTCGACCGTGTGATCCGGATCGCCGCGGCCAACCGCCGCGGCGATCCTCGTTTTCGCAGCGCTCTTCCCCCCTCAACCCCGGCGGATACGGCCGTCTCACGCTTGCCTCTTGACCCGCAAGCCCCGTTTCGCTCGTAATCAGGCATGCGTGTCTTTCGCCATTTCGAGAACCTTCCGTCCGAGATCCGCGGCGCCGCCGTCGCCGTCGGCAATTTCGACGGTGTCCACCGCGGCCACCACGAAGTGATCAGCGAAGCCGGGCGTATTGCCGGCGCCGCAGCGATTCCCTGGGCCGTTCTCACCCTCGAGCCGCATCCGAAGAGCATCTTCGATCCGGGCACGCCGCCGTTCCGCCTGACGCCCTATCCGGCGAAAGTCCGTCTGATCGGCGAGATCGGACCGATGGCCCTGGTCGTCATCCCCTTCGACAGCGAATTCGCCCGCACGGCGCCGCGAGCCTTCGTCGAGCGCGTGCTCGTCCATGGTCTGGGCGCAAGACACGTCGTCTGCGGTCACGACTTCGCGTTTGGCCACGGGCGCAAGGGGACGCCCGAGCTGCTGCTTTGGATGGGTGACGAATTCGATTTCGGCTTTACGTGCGTGCCCGAAATCAAGGATGACGACGGCGAGCCGTTCTCCTCGACCCGCATCCGCGAGTATCTGCGCATGGGGCGACCCGACGTCGCAGCTCACCTGCTCGGCCGACCTTTCGCCATTGAAGGCGAGGTGGTCAGCGGTGATCAGCGCGGGAGGACCCTCGGCTTCCCGACGGCCAATATCAAGCTCGGCGAATACGTCCGCCCGGCGCACGGCGTCTACGCGGTGCGCGCATGCTTTACGGATGAGACCGGCACCCTCGCATGGCCAGCCGTCGCCAATCTCGGCCTGCGCCCGACCTTCGGCGGTCATGAACCCTTGCTCGAGGCCCACCTGTTCGATTTCGCCGGCGATCTTTATGGCCGGACACTGCGCGTCGAACTCATCGCGTTCCTGCGCGAAGAAAAGAAGTTTGACGGTCTTGAGCTTTTGCGGGCACAAATCGCCGAGGACTGTACGCGGGCGCGCCGGACCTTAGGAGCCGAGGACGGTCCAGCCGTTCTGCGAGCGGCGCGATCCTGATCACTCGCCTGAGGCGGACCAAGTTTCGTGGATTATAAGTCGACTGTTTTCCTGCCGTTGACCGCCTTCCCGATGAAGGCGGGCCTGCCGAAACGTGAACCGGAGATTCTCGCCCGCTGGGAGCGTCTCGATCTCTGGCGCCGGCAGCGCGCCGATGCGGCCGGCCGGCCGCGCTTCGTGCTGCACGACGGCCCGCCTTACGCCAACGGCCACCTGCACATCGGCCATGCCCTCAACAAGATCCTCAAGGACGTGGTCAGCCGTTCGCAGCAGATGCTCGGCCGGGATTCCAACTACGTCCCCGGCTGGGATTGCCACGGCCTGCCGATCGAATGGAAGATTGAGGAAGGCTACCGCGCCAAGGGCCGCAGCAAGGATGAGGTCCCGATTCTCGAGCTGCGGCGCGAATGCCGTGCCTTTGCCGAGCGCTGGGTCGACGTCCAGCGTCGCGAGTTCCAGCGCCTCGGCGTCATCGGTGACTGGGCGCACCCTTACGCGACGATGGACTTCCATGCCGAGGCGCAGATCGTCCGCGAGCTCGGCAAGTTTCTCATGAGCGGCGCGCTCTACAAGGGCGCGAAGCCGGTCATGTGGTCGGTCGTCGAAAAGACCGCCCTCGCCGAGGCTGAGGTCGAGTACCACGATCATACCTCGACGACGATCTTCGTCGCCTTTCCGGTCCATCATTCTTCGCACCCGATGCTCACCGGTGCCTCGGTGGTGATCTGGACGACGACACCATGGACCATCCCCGGCAACCGGGCGATCGCCTACGGGCCGGACTTCGAGTACGCGACCTTCGAGGTGACCGTCGTCCGCGAGGGCAGCCATGTCCGCCCCGGCGACCGTCTGGTCATCGGTGCGGACCTCGCCGACCGGGTGCAGGGCGAACTGAAGATCAGCGATTGGTTGCGGCTTGGCGAGATCGACGGCGCGGACCTCGCCGGCACCGTCTGCCGCCATCCCCTGTTCGAATCCGGCTATGACTTCGACGTCCCGCTGCTGCCGGCGGGCTTCGTCGACCTCGAGACCGGCTCGGGCTTCGTGCATATCGCCCCCGGTCACGGCACCGACGACTGGGATCTGGGGGTGCGGCACGGGGTACCGGTGCCGGACACGGTCGGACCCGACGGGCGCTACTGCGAGACCGTACCGCTGTTCGCCGGCCATTGCGTGCTGACGCCGTCCGGCAAGGACGGCGACGCCAACGCCCTGGTGCTCCAGGCACTCGAGGACGCGCGCGCGCTGCTCGCCAGCGGTAAGCTGGTGCATAGCTATCCGCACTCGTGGCGTTCGAAGGCGCCGTTGATTTTCCGCAATACGCCGCAGTGGTTCATCAGCATGGACCGCACCGGCCTGCGCGCCACGGCGCTGGCGGCGATCGACGAGACCCGCTTCGTGCCGGCAAGCGGCCAGAACCGCCTGCGCGGCATGATCGAGAGCCGCCCCGACTGGTGTGTCTCCCGCCAGCGCGCCTGGGGAGTCCCGATCACCGTTTTCGTCGACAAGCGCTCCGGCGAGCCCTTGCGCGATGCCGCGGTGATCGAGCGTATCGCCGCCGCGATCGAGGACGAAGGCGCCGACGCCTGGTTCGCCGGTGACGCTCGCCGTTTCCTCTCCCCCGAGCACGATCCGGAGCAGTACGAGCCGGTCTATGACATCCTCGATGTCTGGTTCGATTCCGGCTGCACCCACACCTTCGTGCTCGAGGAGCGCGCCGACCTCGGCTGGCCCGCGGCGCTTTATCTCGAAGGCTCCGACCAGCACCGCGGCTGGTTCCATTCCAGCCTGCTCGAATCCTGCGGCACTCGCGGCCGCGCACCCTACGACGCGGTGCTGACCCACGGCTTCGTCATGGCCGAAGACGGCCAGAAGATGTCGAAATCGCTCGGCAACATCACCGCGCCGCAGAACGTCATCGACACGCACGGCGCCGACGTTCTGCGTCTGTGGGTCGTTGGCTCCGACTATTCCGAGGACCTCCGCATCGGTCCCGAGATCCTCAAGCAGCACGCCGACATCTACCGGCGCCTGCGCAATACGCTGCGTTATCTTCTCGGCAACCTCAACGGCTTCGTGGCGGACGAGCGCGTCACTCCCGACGCGATGCCCGAGTTGGAGCGCTGGGTTCTGCACCGGCTCTGGCAGCTCGACGGTACCTTGCGACGCGCCTGTGCCGATCTGCAGTTTCACGGCGTCTTCGCCGATTTGCACGCGTTCTGTGCCGTCGATCTTTCCGCGTTCTATTTCGACGTTCGCAAGGATTCGCTCTATTGCGATCCGGCGGATTCGCCGCGACGGCGCGCCGTGCGCACCGTCCTCGATGCGGTGTTCGACTGCCTGACCGCATGGATGGCGCCATTTCTGTGCTTCACCGCCGAAGAGGCTTGGCTGGCGCGCCATCCGGGCGAGGACGAAAGCGTCCACCTGCGCCAATTTCCGCAGATCCCCGCCAACTGGCGCGATGACGCGCTCGCCCTGCGCTGGGCGGCCGTACGCCGGATCCGTCGTGTCGTTACTGGCGCCATCGAGGTCGAACGGGCGGCAAAGCGCATCGGCTCCAGCCTGCAGACGCATCCGCTCATCTGGGCCGATGCCACCGATCGTGCCGCGTCCGAAGGACTCGACTGGGCGGAACTGGCGATCACCTCGGCGGCAAGCTTCGTCGACGGCGAGCCACCGGCGGACGCATTCTCTCTCGCCGACGTTCCCGGCGTCGCCGTTCGCATCGAGCGCGCGCAAGGCGAGAAGTGCGATCGCTGCTGGCAGATCCTGCCGGACGTGGGCATCGACGCACGGCACCCGAGCTTGTGCCGGCGTTGCGTCGATGCCGTCGACCGCCACCGGGCGGCCGCCGAATGAAGCGATCGCCGCTGCTCGCGCGCGCGCTCGCCATCGCCATCCTGATCATCGCCCTCGATCAGGCAAGCAAGGCGTGGATCGTGCTGGCGGTAATGACACCGCCGCGGGTGATCGAGGTGACGTCCTTCTTCAATCTCGTGCTCACCTGGAACCGCGGCGTCAGCTTCGGAATGTTCAATCACGGCGATCCGCTACCGTCGTGGGTCCTGCCGCTCATCGCCCTTGCCATCGTAGCTTTTCTCCTCGGCTGGCTGTTCCGCGCCGACCGCCTTCCCCTCGCCTATGGCCTTGGCGCCATCGTCGGCGGTGCCATCGGCAATCTGATCGACCGGCTGCGCGTGGGGGCGGTCGTCGACTTTCTCGACATGCACGTCGCGGGTTACCATTGGCCCGCATTCAATATCGCTGATTCGGCGATTACGCTCGGCGTAGTCGTCCTGATCGTCGACTCGCTGACCGGTCCGTCGACCGGCCGGGAGCGGCGATCCGGGCTCGGCAGGGAAACCCGGGAATGACAAACCGCATAAGAATAGTCGCGATGACCGCCGCACTGGTTGCACTTGTCGGATGTGAGGGGGTCAAGCAGGACCTCGGCATCGGCGCCAAGCGGCCACCGGACGAGTTCTCCGTCTATTCCCGCGCGCCGCTCAGCATGCCGCCGGATTTCGGATTGCGGCCACCGGCCGGAACGACCGCGGCGAGCCAGGCTGCGACCCCGCGCGAGACGGCCCGTCAGGCGGTGTTGAACACCGCGCCCAATGCTGCGCCGGCGGCAAGTCCGGGCACGTCTCCCGGCCTGCAAGACCTGCTTGAGCGTACGGGCGCCACCACGGCGCGACACGATATTCGTGCGCAGGTAAACGAGGAATCGACGATTCTCGCCGAGGCGGATCAAAGCCTGATCGAGCGGCTGATGTTCTGGTCTGACGAGCCGCCGCCGGCCGACGTCGTCGACCCGGCGAAGGAAGCCCGGCGAATCCAGGAGAACCAGGCGCTGAACAGGCCGCTGACCACCGGGGAAATCCCCACCATCAAGAGAAAGCCCAAGGCGCTGCTCGAAGGCATCTTCTGATCGGTTCCACCGGCACTATCGCGAACACGGGCAGCGCCGGGGCGGGAGCCGACAAAGGACAGTTCATGGTATTTCCGAGAACGACGGCGAGCCGTACGCGTCGCCGTCGCGGCTGGCGCGCGCTGATCGCCGTCGTGAGCATCGCCGCTATCGGCGTTACCGCGGGCACGGCTGCGGCGCGCGTGTTCGATCCGCAAGCGTTCACGCTCGACAACGGCCTCCGCGTCGTCGTCATCTCCGATCCGCGCGTACCAGTCGTCAGCCACATGGCTTGGTACCTGGTCGGCTCCGCGGACGAAGAGCCCGGGCGGTCCGGTCTCGCCCACCTGCTCGAACACCTGATGTTCAAGGGAACGCCGGACGTCCCCCAAGGCGAATTCTCCGCCGCGGTCACGCGCAACGGCGGGCAGGAAAACGCCTTCACCTCTCAGGACTTTACCGCCTACTTCCAGAACATCGCCAAGGATCGGCTCGAGCTGGTCATGCGCATGGAAGCCGACCGGATGCGCAATCTCACCTTGAACGACGCGCAGGTCGAGCCGGAAAAGCGGGTGGTGCTCGAGGAACGACGCCAGCGTATCGACAACGATCCGGGTGCGATCCTCGGCGAGGAGGCGCAGGCCGTGCGCTTCCTCAACCACCCTTACCGGAAACCGATCATCGGCTGGGAGCACGAAATCGCCGCGCTCACCACCGCTGACGTGATTGATTTCTACCAACGGTGGTATACGCCGAACAACGCTGTCGTCGTGATCTCCGGCGACGTGACCCGTGACGAGGTCGAGGCGCTGGCGCGCCGCACCTATGGCGCCGTACCGAAGGGGCAGACGCCCCAGCGCCCGATGATCACCGAGCCTGCACAGCGGGCCGAGCGGATCGTCGAACTTCAGGACCCGCGGGTGCGCCAGCCGCTCCTTACCCTGAGCTGGCCGGCCGCCAGCTACGGCACCAGCGCCACAGCGGATACCTACGCGTTGCAGGTGCTGGCCGACGCGCTCGGCGGCGGCGCGACAAGCCAGCTTTATCGCAAGCTGGTCGTCGAGCGACCCGTCGCCATCTCCGCGTCCGCCTGGTATGATCCGCTGCGCCGGGGACCTTCGACCTTCGATATTGCCGCCAGTCCCCGTCCGGGCGTTTCCCTGGATCAGCTTGAGAGCGCGATCCGAGAGATCGTCGGCGCCGTCGTTGCGACCGGCGTGCCGGTCGACGACGTCGAGCGCTCACGGCAGCACATGCTGATCGACGTCGTCTTCGCCCGTGATTCATACACGACCGCGTCCCGCGTCCTCGGGCAGGCGTTGGCCGTCGGCCGTTCGATCAACGACGTCGAGGACTGGCCGGAGCGGATTGCCGCCGTGACGCCCGCCGAGGTCGATGACGCCGCCCGCGCCGTGTTCGGCCGCCCGAGTGTCATCGCCCGCCTGAGCGCTCCCGCAGGCACCGAGGACGACGCCATGAACCACCCAGCGCCGGCGGCTTCGTCCACGCCGATCAATGCGCCCGTGAACTCGGGGATTCGCTGATGCAACCCTCCGGACCGGTCGTGGTGCTCTGGCGCCGGTTGCTGTGCGGCGCCGGTGTTCTCGCCCTTGCCGTCCTGCTTTCGCCCGTGCCGGCGTTCGCCGTGCAGATCGAGAAAATCGACGGCGACGGCATCGAAGCCTGGCTGGTCGAAGACCATGCCAATCCGATCATCGCCATGCGCATCGCCTTTCGCGATGCCGGTGCCTCGCGCGATCCTGCCGACCAGTCCGGTCGCGCGACGATGGTGGCGGGATTGCTCGATGAGGGCGCCGGCGACCTCGAAAGCGACGCATTTCAGCAGCGCCTGGAAGACCAGGGCATCCGCCTGGGCTTCGATGCCGGCCAGGATACGTTCGCCGGCACGGTGCAGACGTTGACGCAGCACCGCGAAATCGCCTTCGACCTGCTGCGCCTGGCGCTGACGCAGCCGCGGTTTGACGCCGAGCCGGTCGCACGCATCCGCAACCAGCTGCAGGCGGCACTGCGTCAGGAGGCCGAAGACCCGAACGCCGTGGCCGCTCGGACGCTCTGGTCAATGCTCTATCCCCATCACCCTTACGGCCGCCCGCCAGGGGGCACGGCCGAAAGCCTTGAGCGCATCACCGTCGCCGACCTGCGGCAGTTCGTCGCCGAACGACTTGCCCGTGATCGTCTCGTCGTCGGTGTCGTCGGCGACATCACGCCGGAGCAACTCAGGGGCGTTCTCATCTCGACCTTCGCCGGGCTGGCGCCCCACGCCGCGCCGGGCAGCGTCGCCGATGTCGCGGCCAATGCCGACGGGCGCATTGCGGTCGTCGACATGAACGTCCCCCAGAGCGCGATCGCCTTCGCACAGGCGGGCCTGCGACGCGACGACGCGCGCTTTTACGCGCTGAACGTCCTGAACCAGATCCTCGGCGGAAGCGGCCTCACCTCACGTCTGTTCGACGAAGTACGCGAAAAGCGCGGGCTCGCCTATTCGGTCTACACCGGCCTCGCGCCGCTTGATCACTCGGCACTGATCCTCGGCGGTGCCGGTACCGCCAACAAGAGCGCCGGCGAAACGGTGGCGGTGATTCGCCGAGTGTGGGCTCGGATCGCACACGACGGCGTGAGCGACAGCGAGCTCGCGGACGCGAAAGCCTATCTGACCGGATCATTTCCCTTGCGATTCGCCGGAAGTGGCCGGTTGGCCGCGTTGCTGGTTTCGATCCAGATCGAAAATCTCGGCATCGATTACCTCAATCGCCGGGAACACTTGATCAACGATGTCGTTCGTTCCGATGTCGACGCGCTTGCCCGTGAGCTACTCGACGCCGATCGACTGACATTTGCGATCGTCGGCCACCCGCAAGGATTGCACGATGCACGTTAAACGCAGCATCCCCGCGCATTTTGCATGCGCGAACGTTTCGGCACGAGTCTTGCTTATTCTTCCATGACACCTGCGTTTACTTCGGTTGAACTTCTGTGATTTATATCACTGCTAAATTGACTGAGCGCAGGTATATGTGGCATTAGCGAATGCGGTTGACGTGCAAGCGTATGCAAGTCAATGCTTCTGCGAGGAGGACCAATCATGATTCAGAACAAGCTTCTGAAGGAAATGACGTCCCAGTTCTTCGTTCCCCTGTTGATTGCCGCAACCGGACTGGGCGTACTCGTTTTCTGGCCGTTTTCACTATAATATTTCTACTTATGGATGCGATTTCTTGATCGCTGCGACACGGCGCGTTGCCGGTCAGTGCAACCGCCGAGCCTCGTCTTTCAGCACGTGGCTTCCGCGATGGTGATTTAAGCATCACCGGCGAGATACCGATTACTGTCACTGAGCAGGTGTTGGTCGCTGGCGGCACGGCGATAACCGGCCTTCCGGCGTACCTGTGGATGAACAAACCGGCGGATGCCGCAGCCGACGACGCTGATTAAACGGCGTCGGGCGGTTGCCGCGGATCGGCGTTTTCGTTCCCTTGATGAATCGCCAACGTTGCGGCATCAAGGTCGGCGGGTGTGTTGATGTTGTAAAACGGATCGATGGGATCATCGGCATAGGCAACGGGCACCGCGCCCAGATGCACCATGATCGCGCGAAGGCTGATCTCAGGCTGTTCGTCGAGCATGCGGCGAACAGCGCGCCGAGCCCGTCGATCCCATGCGGCGATTGTCGGGTGATCGCGGCCACCGCTCGTAGCAAACGCCGCCGGTGCTCCGGTTTTCTTCGCCGCGCTCGCCAGTCGCATGGCGAGGTCAGACGGCAGGAACGGCGTATCGACGGGCACGCTGAGAATGTACGGCGGCTCTCCCGTTTCGGCATCGATCATTGCGAAAGCGCTGACCAGGCCAACCAGGGGACCGGTTGCCGGCCTCGCGCGTGGCGCGTCGGGACATAGGATGGCGCCAAATCGACGATACGCGGCATCCGGGCGGTTGACGTTGATGAACAGCCGGGCCACCTGCCCGCGGATACGCCCAGCGACATGGGCGATCAGGGGACGACCCGCGAGGAGCACAAGCCCCTTATCGACGCCGCCGAACCGCGTGCCGCGGCCGCCGGCGAGAATAACCGCCGCCGTGACCTCGTCTACGGCGGCCACGGCGCTGCTGGCATCACCGGGATCTTCTGGGATCACTCAGGCCTCCGGCGCCTTCGCAGCGCTCGGGCCGGTCCAGCGCGACAGATGCTCTTCGACGCTCGCCCGCGGCCTGCCGGGCCGGGGTGAGCCGATCGCGCCGATGGCAATGAAGCCAATCAGGATCTCGTCCGCTCGCAGATCGAACGCCGCGCGCACCAGATCGTCCCGCGCCTTCTCACCGCTGACGAGCATGGCACCATATCCAAGGGCATGAGCCGCCAGCAGCAGGTTCTGCACAGCCGCGCCGACCGACACAAGCTGCTCATGCACGGGAATGCCGGCAGCGTCGGGTGTCAGGCGCGCACAGGCGACAAGCAGGCACGGCCCGTTCAGCGCCTTCTCGCGCTCGCGATCAAGGACTTCGGGGCCGGCCGCGGGCAGGCGCCGTCGCTTCGCTTCAACGAACACCTCGGCAAGCGACGCGCGCGCCGTGTCCGTGACATGGATGAAGCGCCACGGTCGCAGCGCACCATGATCGGGCGCGGTCAGCGCGGCGGCGATCATCTGGATGATTTCACCATCGCTCGGCCCCGGGAGGCGCAGGCGTTTCGGCGCCACGGATCGCCGTGATGCGATCAGCTCCAGCAGCCCTTGTCGCAGGGCGCGCTCGGGCTCGACGGTATCGCTGGTGCTCACCCGACGCCGCCGCTACTTGCCGGCAGCGCGCTTGCGCGCAACCCCTTGGCGTGCGCGCTGAACCGGCTGGCTGCCGCCAAAGGCGCCATTTCGCGCCGCCGCAGCATTTTGGCCGAGACGGATCGTGCGCGCGGCAGACGGCAGGCCGATCGTTCGCACGTCCTGCCGTCCGACGCCGGCAAGTTCGGCCCGCCGCTGGGCCATCGGCGTGGCAGACGACCAGACGCGAACCACCCGCTTGCCCGCGGCCACCGCGGCGCGGATGGCACGCGCGACAGTCAATGGTTCGCACGGGCCGATGTCCGGGCCGGCGCTCTCGCCGGCAGCCGCGTCGGCGGGCATGCGCATGACGTCACGCCGCGCGAGCCGCAGGATGGCGGGAGGGACGGCCCGGTCGTAAAGGATGACATCGGCGCACTGCAGGGCGCGGACGGCGCGCAAGGTGAGATCGTCGGGCGAACCGCCGGCGTCGTCCATCACCGTAAGGCTGGCGGATGCAGGAACGCGTTCACCGAGGTCAATCGCGAGGTCGGCCGCGTTTGGGGCGCGCTCGCCGCAATCGAACAGTCGCTCGGCGAACGACTCCCAGAACCGGCGCCGGACGACGTGAGCGCGCGCGGCGAACGCGGGTGCGGCGCGTAGCGCCTTCGCCGCGAGCAGCCAGTCGCCGATACGCAACGGCAGCAGGGCTTCGATGCGGCGTCGCACAGCCTGGGCGACGATGGGCGCGGAACCGCCGGTCGAAATGGCGACCGTGAGCGGTCCGCGCGCGACGATCGAGCCGAAGCAGACATCGCTGAGCTGCGGCCGATCGACGAGACAGACGGGTATCCCTTGGCCGCGCGCCGCATCGCTGAACGCGAGCGCGTCCGTCTCAAACGCAAAGGCGCCAATGGCAAGCGCCACACCGCCGCCAAGGTCTTGGGCGCACCACGCGCGTGAGCGAACGGTCAACTGGCCCGACGTACGCTGGACAGTCGCGCGCAGGTCGTCCGTTGCCAGCGCTGTCGTTGCCAAGATCACCCGTGCGCCCGCCGCCAACAGCACGTCCGTTTTCCAGATGAGGCAATCGCGGTCGCCAGCGACGATCACCGTGCGATCGTGCAGGCGGAAAAACACCGGCAGCAACTCCAGCGGGCCGATCCGGCTGTCATCGAGATCATGCGGCATCGCAGACACCCTCGCTGGCGATGATTTTGCGTAACTCGGGAATGCAGGACCCGCAGTTGGTCCCGGCGCGCAGCACGGCGCCGATCGCATCCACCGACGAGCAGCCATCGACGGCGACCGCGCTGGCGATCTGATTGCGTCCGACCGCGAAACAGGCGCAGACCAGCGGTCCCTGATCGACGGCGCCCGAGGTGGTCCGTCCGGCGAGAAGCGCCCGTCGGCTCACGTCATCCAGGGCGGACTGACCCAGCAGGCCGGCAAGCCAGTCCCAGGCCGGCAACGGTGCGCGCGCCGCGACGAACAGGCAGCCGATAAGATCGCCGTTGCGCAGGTAGGCAGCGCGGTAACTGGCGTTTTGCGGATCCGAGAGCGTCAGCAGATGCGCAGGTTCGGCGGAAAACAGGCGCGCCGTCCACTCGGGCCAGGATGGCCGTGGCTCGGCATCGAAGGCGACCTTATAGAGCCAGCCGGCCCCGAGGCGGATTTGCACCCAGAACGGCGCGGGCATCGAGATCTGCTGGCGGGCGAGGACATAGCCGGAGAAGGCGAACTCGCACGGCTCGATCCGGCACGGCGTTGCTTTGCTGTCTGGCTGGCCGGAGATTGGATCGGTGGTCCCATGGACCACAGCGCCGATCCTCCCGCTGCTGGAATTCTCATCACTCCAGTGGATCGGAACGAAAATGGTGCCGGGCCGCTGCCCCTCGCTGACGACGATACGAAGGACGGCCTCGCCGTGGGCGGAGCGGACGCGGGCGAGACGGCCCTCGCTCAGGCACAAGCGGCTGGCATCGTCGGTGCTGATCTCGACGTACGGCTCGCACAGGTGCTGGGCGAGGCGCGGGCTTTTGCCGGACCGGGTCATCGTGTGCCATTGATCACGAATGCGACCGGTATTCAGGCGTAGCGGAAAGGCGCTGTCGGTGGTCGTGGTCCCAGCCTCCCCCACCTCCGCCGGCGCGCCAACGCCGACAAAACGCCCCTTGCCGCTCGTAGTGAAAAACCCACCGGTGGCGAAGAACCGCGACGGCTCGGCCGCGGTCAGGTTCCGCCGCACCGGCCATTGAACTGGAAAAAGGCCGTCATACTCAGCGGGTGACAGGTCCGCCAGCGCCCCCAGATCGAAGGCACGGCTTCCCGCGTTCTCGAAGGCGGAGAGCGCCGCGTGTTCGGCGAAGATCTCCGCCGTCGACGGGAAGTCGAACGCGTGTGCATGACCCAGGCGCTTGGCGACCTCGCAGACGATCCACCAGTCGGGCTTGGCCTCGCCGGGTGCGGGCAGGAAGGCGCGCTGCCGGCTGATTCGGCGCTCCGAGTTGGTAACGGTGCCGTCTTTCTCGCCCCAACTGCACGCCGGCAGGCGGATCGGCGCCCGCACGACCGTATCGGCGCGCGCGACATTGTCCGAGACGACGAACATTTCGAGGCGTTCGAGCCCGGCGCGCACCCGATCGGCGCGCGGCAGGCTCACCACCGGGTTGGTGGCGATCACCCACAGGGCCTTGATGCGTCCGTCGGCGACGGCATCGAACATCTCGACCGCCTTGAAGCCCTCGGCGACGGCCATGCGCGGTGCCCGCCAAAAGCGGCGCACCCGGTCGATCGAGGCTGGATCGAACCCCATGTGGGCGGCGAGCTGGTTGGCGAGACCGCCTACCTCACGGCCACCCATGGCATTCGGCTGACCGGTGAGCGATAACGGCCCCGCACCCTCACGGCCGATCCGGCCAGTGGCGAGGTGGCAGTTGATAATGGCATTGACCTTGTCGGTTCCCCCCGCCGACTGGTTGACGCCCTGTGAATAACAGGTAACGACCCGCTCGGTTTCGGCGAACCAAGCGAAAAAGCGCTCCACGTCCACGATCGCCAGTCCGCAGGCGCGTGCCGTCGCAGCCGCGTCCGGGGCGAGCGCACGCGCCGTCGCCAGTGCCTCGGCGAACCCTTCGGTGTGCGCATCGACATAGGACTTATTGATCCGCCCGCGCCGCGCCAGATCGACGAGCAGCCCACTGAACAAGATCGCATCGCCACCGCCGCGAAGCGAGAGCTGCAGGTCCGCCTCCTCGCCCGTCGCCGTGCGCCGGGGATCGATGTTGACAATCCGCGCGCCGCGGCTCGCGCGGTTGCGCACCATCCGCTGGAACAGCACCGGGTGGCACCAGGCGGCGTTGGAGCCGACGAGCACGATCAGATCGGCGGCGTCGAGGTCCGCGTAGCAGCCGGGCACCACGTCCGCGCCGAAAGCACGCTTGTGGCCGGCCACCGAGGACGCCATGCATAGTCGCGAGTTCGTATCGATGTTGGCCGAGCCGATAAAGCCCTTCATCAGCTTATTGGCGACGTAGTAGTCCTCGCTCAAGAGCTGGCCGGATACGTAAAAGGCGACGGCATCCGGGCCATGCCGGTCGATGACCCGGGAAAAGCCGGCGGCGACGGCCGCAAGCGCCTCGTCCCAGCTCACCTGCCGATCCTCGATCATCGGATGCAAGAGCCGGCCGTCGAGTCCGAGGGTTTCGCCCAACGCCGAGCCTTTCGAACAGAGCCGGCCGAAGTTCGCTGGATGTTCGGTATCACCTCGCGCTTGCCAGCCGCCGGCGCCGTCCGCGGCCGGCACGACCCCGCAGCCGACGCCGCAGTAGGGGCAGGTCGTCCGCACCGCGGACGAGACCGCATCGGGCATCAATAGACGTCCTTGAGGTATCGGTTCGACTTGATCAGATCGGCGACGTAGGCCTTGGCGCCGTCCGCGTCCATCGCGCCGTGGGTGGCGAGTACCTGATGCAACGCGCGCTCGACGTCCGCTGCCATGCGCTTGGCATCGCCGCAGACGTAGAAATATGCCCCGTCCTGCAGCCAGCGAAACAGTTCGCCACCGTTTTCGATCATCCGGTCCTGGACGTAGACCTTCTGCGCCTGATCGCGCGAGAACGCCGTCGTCAGCCGCGTCAGCGTGCCCGCCGCCGCGAGTTCGGTGAACTCATCTTCGTAAAAGAAATCGCACGCGCGGCGCTGGTGGCCGAAGAACAGCCACGATCGGCCGGTCGCCCCGACCGCCCGGCGCTCGTGCAGGAACGAGCGGAAGGGAGCAACGCCGGTGCCGGGACCGACCATAATGATCGGCGCTGCCGGATCAGCCGGCAAGGCGAAGCCGTGGGAGGCCTGCACGTAGACCGGCAGGCGCTCACCCGGCGCGATCCGCTCGGCGAGAAAGGTCGACGCCACGCCCTTGCGCTCGCGCTCGCCGGAGCGCCAGCGGACGATATCGACCGTCAGGTGCAGCTTGCCGGGCGTCGCCGTCGGACTCGAGGAGATCGAATAGAGCCGCGGTTGCAACGGATCGAGCGCGGCGAGCAGCGCCCGCGGGGTCGGCGTGAGCACTGGAAACTTTTCCAGGGCCGCGAGCACGTCAAGCACTTCAAGGTCGCCGTCGGGGTCCTCGCCTTGTGCCATCGCCAGCAGCTTTGCCTGCTCGTCTGCGTCCGTCGCCAAGGTCGCCAGCAGCTCGAACAGCGCGTCCGGTGCCGGCGCGAGCGCGACATCCTGGCTCAGGGCAATATCGAGGCGGCGGCTGTGGCCGTTGCCGTCGCCGGCCTCGCTGGCGGGATCGACACCGAGGCGCGCGACGAGCGCCGCCACCAGTTCCGGATCATTGCTCGGCACGACACCAAAACTGTCTCCCGGCTTGTAGTCCAGTCCCAGGCCGTCGAGGTCGAACTCGACGTGCCGCGTTTCCTTTTCCGATCCCCCCTTGTTGAGCAGCCGAGCACCGAGAAATGTCGCCATCACCGGAGCTTCGCGCGACCGGCCCGGCTGCGCCGCCGGCGCTGCCACCTTGGCCGCGCCGCCCAGCGCCGACGCCGATGCCGACGGATCGACCATTTCAGCATAGAGCGCCTTTAGCGCCCGTGAAGTCTCCTTGCCCCCCGGCACGCACAGGTTCAACCGGGACTCCGCGCGCAGGTAGAGGGCGTTGGAATAGTCCTCGCAGGTATAGCCGCACTGGCCGCAGTCCTGCTGCGCCATCGCCGCCATCATCCGCCGGCGCAGTGGCCGGCCCTCGGCGAGGGTCATCCGCTCGGCCATCGCCATCGTCTGGTCATGCCAGGGCGCTTCGCCATCGTCGCCGTCGGCGGGCGGATCGGCCCCGATTGCGCTTTCGCCGGCCGGCGCGCCCTGGATCGCCGCCGGCGCATCGCCAGCGCCGTCGTAGCTCAGCAGCCCGGCGAAAAAGCCGTTCAGCCACGCGCGCTGTTCCGGGGTGAACGGCGCATTCTCGGGAAGTATCGGCGACCACATCATGCCACCTTCTCCTCTGCCAATGCCTGGAGACGAGCGATATCGAGGCGTTCGGTGAAATGCTTGAAGGTCTCCTCCGGCCCCTCGCGCTGGGCGAGATAGAAGCGCAACAACCGCTCGATCAACGCCGGCACCTCTTCGGCCGGAACGTCGCGGCGGACCTCGCGGCCGATCGAGGCATCCTGGGCATAGCCGCCGCCGAGATAGACGTGATAGCCCTCGATCGTCTCCTCGCCTTCAGGATCGGTCGCGACCCGGGCGCCGAGCAGGCCGATATCGCCGATGTAGTGCTGGGCGCACGAGTGGTGGCAACCGGTCAGGTGAATGTTGAGCGGCGTATCGACCGTCAGGCGGCCGTCGAGATGATCGGCGATATCGCGGGCGTGCTGCTTGGTATCGGAGGCGGAAAATCGGCAGCCGGCGTTGCCGGTGCAGGCGACGAGCCCGGCGCGGATATTCGAGGCCCGCCAATCGAGCCCGACGGCCTCGATCGCCGCCTCGGCCTCGGCCAATCGTGCCTCGGCGATCCCCGAGATCAGCAGGTTCTGCCAGACGGTCAGGCGAAGATCGCCGTCACCGTAGCGCTCGGCAACCTCAGCGAGCCCGCGCATCTGCGCCGCAGTCATCCGGCCAACCGGCAGGACGACGCCGAGGTAGGCGAGGCCCGCCTGCTTCTGTCCATGCGCACCAACGTGGGCGAGACGATCGACCGGACGGCGCGGCGCACAGCACTCGAGCGGCACACGGACAAGGGTGCGGGCGAGCCGCGTCTCGACCTCGGCCATGAACCTCTCAAAGCCCCAGGCGTCGAGTAGGTATTTCAGCCGCGCCTTGTTGCGGTTGGTGCGATCGCCGTGATCGATGAACACGCGCACAATCGCATCGGCGACCTCGGAGCACTCTTCGGCTCGCAACACCACACCCACGTCGCGGGCAAGATCGCCATGCCCGGTAATTCCGCCGAGGACGAGACGGCACCAGACCCCGGGCGAGAGACCCGCCGCCACACCGTCGGCGCCATCGCGGATTTCGACCGCTTGAAAACCGATGTCGTTGGTCTCCTCCAGCACGGCGAGCCGGCCGCCGCCGTCGAACGCGACGTTGAACTTGCGCGGCAGCCCGTAGAGGGCACGATCGTTGAGGATGTGGTTGTGCCACTCACGGGCGAGCGGGCGGGTATCGAGGAGCTCATCGGGATCGATACCGGCGAGCGGACTGCCGGTGACGTTGCGGATGTTGTCCGCGCCCGTACCCTTCGACGTCAGGCCCAGCCCCTGCAGGGTTTCGATGACGGCGATCCCCTGGCTTGCCGGAATCTCGCGGATCTGCAGGTTCGCCCGGGTGGTGACGTCGGCAAATCCGCCGCCACAGCGCTCCGCGAGGTCGGCGACGCCGCGAAACTGCCAAGCGGCAAGAATGCCGTTAGGGATACGCAGCCGGCACATGAACGAATCCTGAGCCGGCGCAACGTAGAACAGGCCATGAAACTTCCAGCGAAAGACATCGACGCCCTTGGGAAACACGCCCTCGCGCGCCGCGCGCTTCATCCGCGCGTACATATCGAACGGATGCTCGTCGCGCTTCGCCGTCTCCTCGGCGACGAGCTTCTTGCCCTCGGCGACGAAGCGGTTCCGGGCGCGGTGATGAGGGTCGTCCGGACCGGACGACTCGCTTCCTACCCCTTCCCCGGCCCTGGCCGAGAGCAGTGCCGCGGGTGCGCCGGCGGCAGAGCCGTTGCCGTTCTGGCCGCCGAAAGGCTTCAGTCCGCGCGCGGCGCGGGCCGTCTGCACGCCGCTCACGAATCCTTCCAGGTAGCGCTTTTGTTCCGGCGAAAAGTCCTGGCTTGTCGTCATGGTCTTCCTCATGCGGCGTCGATGAATTGACGCCCGAAAATCAAATCGCCGCGCATGCTGGCGATCGGCGTTCCCTTGCGGATGAGATCGAGGTACCAGAGCCCGTCCGCGGTATCGCCGAACAGAACCGCGCCGACGAGACGCTGTTCGCCCTCATCGCGACGGATGACGAGTTTCTTGTAGGTCTGCAGGCCGGGATCGCAGAAGACGATGTCCTCGGCGCCGGCGCCGCCGAGGAACTCGCCGGCGGAAAAGACGTGAACGCCGGAAACCTTCAGATTGGTGGCAAGCACGGCGCCTTCGAAACGCGTGCCACAGCCACACAGCCGTTCGGCGAGGCCGCGGGCCTGAGTGTAGGCCGGCTCGACCAGGCCGTAGACCTGCCCGCGATGCTCGGCACATTCGCCGATGGCGTAGGCCCCCGGTAGCGAGGTTGCCAGCCCGTCGTCGACGACGATCCCGCGGTTGCAGGCGAGGCCGGCCATGCGCGCGAGCGCCGTCTCCGGGCGGATACCGATGGCGAAAACGACCATATCGGCCGCAAACTCCCGGCCGTCTTTCAGCGTCACCACTTCAACTCGGCCGTCCCCGGCGATGCGCGCGGTCTCGGCCTTCAGGACGACGGCGATGCCCTTGGCTTCGATGGCGTCCGCCAGCAGCTCGGCCGCGCGGCCATCGAGCTGGCGTTCCATCAGCCGGTCGGTCAGGTGCAGCAGGCTCACCTTCATCCCGGCGCGGGCGAGGCCGTAAGCCGCCTCGATCCCGAGCAACCCACCGCCGACGACGACGACCCGGGCGCCGGGACCAGCCGCACGCATCGCCGCGATATCCGCGAGATCCCGGAAGGTGACGACGCCCGGAAGATCACTGCCCTCGATCGGCGGGCGGATCGGCTGCGATCCGGTCGCCAGCACGGCGTGCTCGAAGCCGAGCTCACGACCACTTTCAAGCCGGAGCCGGCGGGTGCCGGCATCAAGCGCGATCACCGCGTCGCCGGTGACCAGATCGACCGCGTTCTCGTCGTACCACGTCCGCTCGCGCATGCGGATGTCCGCGTCCGTGACCTCGCCCGCGAGCAGAGAGGACAGCAGCACGCGGTTGTAGGCGGGCTCTCTCTCCTTGCCGATAACGGTGATCGCGAAGCGGCCGGCGTGGCGGAGTACCAGTTCCTCGACGAACCGCAGTCCGGCCATACCGTTACCGATGACAACTAATCGCTCCACCTTCCTCGTTCCCCTTGCAAAACCGCTGGGTCCTGGGTCTGCGGCCGGACGCGGCTGTCTTGTGCTCCTAGAGGTACCAGGCGACGAGCGCCCTCGGCGCCCCCTCGGCGAACACCGGCAGGCAGACCATGGTTGTCAGTCCTGCGGCACCGGTCGACGCGCCGATGATGTCCGGCTCGCCGGACAGATCGGTGGCGATGGCCGGCCGTCCGCTGCACCAGACGAGACCCAGGGTGCCGGCGCCTCGCGGCACGCTGGCACCGGCGTACGTCGCCGCGAGATCGGCGCCATGCTCGCAATAGCCGCCGTAGAACATCAGCACGCCGCGCTCGGTGTCCGGCACCCAGGCTTCGAATCTTCGCGCGATCGGCGTGCCGAGTGCGGACAGGAAGGTCAGGACCCACGACCCTGCGCCATCACGGCCGCAGGGAATCCCCACTCCGCGATTAATGCCGGTCCGCCTTGCATCCTCCCAGCGAAGGAAGCGCCGCGACCGGCCGAGATCTTCCATGATCGCCGGCATCCCGGTGTCCCAGACCTGGCCAGGCAAGCCGGAGCCGCGCGTGAACTTGACGTGGCGAGACTGCCATTCGAACACTTCGGCGGTGCCGTAGTAACCGTCGACCAGTCCCATCTCCGCCGAGTCCGGCGGCGAATGCCACAGTTCGATCGCGCCGACGTGCTCTCGGTCATCCCCGCAGAACAGCACGATCACGGCGTTCAAGATCTCGCCGGCGAAGATCGGCACCGCGAGCGCGCAGGTCAGCCCTACGGCGCTCGCCGCCGCGCCGCGCTTGAAGTACGAGTGGGTCAGATCCTTCAGCACGATCGGGTAGCCCGCGGCCCACGCCTTGCCCGGAAGGCCCTCGTTGTGATCGAAACGGGTCTGCCTGCTGACCGCTTCGAACTGGGCGAGCGGGCCGTACAGTCCCGAGGCGAGTTCGAGCTGTCGGCCATTGCCGCTCGGCACCCAGATTTCGGTTGCGCGGATGAACGGCTGTTTCGGCAGATCCGGCACGGCGGGGTTCGCCGGCGTCAAAGGCGGGTCTGCGCTCACGCCGCCGCCCTGTTCGCCGCCGAAAGCCCGGACACTCTGTGCTCCCATGGCTCAGGCCGCCTTTCGCGACTTGGCGGCGGCCTTGCCGGCGCCGGCTGCGGGAGCCGCGGTTTCGTATTCCTCGAGGAAGGTCAGCAGCGCCTCCCGGTACCGGTAGTAGTCCGGGTGCTCGAGGAGCGCGCTCCGCGTCCGCGGCCGGGGAATGTCGACCTCCATGATGCTGCCGATCCGCGCGTTCGGACCGTTGGTCATCATCACCACCCGGTCGGCCAGCAAGATCGCTTCGTCGACGTCGTGGGTCACGCACACGGCGGTAACCTGGGTGCGCGACCACACCTCCATCAGCACGTCCTGCAGCTCCCAGCGGGTGAGTGAATCGAGCATGCCGAACGGCTCGTCGAGCAAAAGGAGCTTCGGCGACAGGGCGAACGCGCGGGCGATGCCGACCCGTTGCTTCATGCCGTTCGAAAGCTCGGACGCGCGCTTGGTCATGGAATCGCCGAGGCCGACACGATCGAGGTAGTAAGCAACGATGTCCTCGCGTTCCGCCCGGTCGACGTGGGGATAGACGCGATCGACGCCGAGCGCGACGTTTTGTCCCGCGGTGAGCCAGGGAAACAGGCTGGGTGCCTGGAAGACGACGCCGCGGTCGGGTCCCGCGGCATCGATCTCACGGCCGTCGAGTACGATGCCGCCGCCGCTGACCTCGCTCAGGCCCGCCGCCATCGACAGGACGGTGGATTTGCCGCAACCAGAATGGCCGATCAGCGAGACGAACTCACCCTTGCGCATGGCGAGAGTGAAGTCCTCGACCACGGTCAGCGGCCCCTTCGGTGTCGGAAAGACCTTGGCGACCTTGTGAAACTCGACGTAGCGCGCATGGATCGGACTACCGGCGCGCTCGCGATAGGCCTTCGGCGGCGGACCGCCGACGGTGATCGGCACCACGCTCGGGGCCTTGAGCGTTTCATCGTGCTTGGCCCCGTGACCGCCCCCGGCGGACATCAGGTATTCGGTGATCTGCTTGCGCAAGCTCTTATAGGCTTGGGAATGGTTCATCGCCGTGCGGTCGCGTGGACGCTCCAGCGGCACCTGGAAGGTCGGCCCCAAGGTTGCCCGCGGGCCGGGATTGAGCGGGATGATCCGGTCGGCGAGCAGGATGGCCTCGTCGACGTCGTTGGTGATCAGCACGACGGTCTTGCGCTCGCGCTCCCAGATGCCCTCGATCTCATCCTGCAGCTTGGCGCGGGTGAGCGCGTCAAGGGCGGACAGCGGCTCGTCGAGCAAAAGGATCTCCGGACCCATGGCCAGCGCACGGGCGACCGCTACCCTCTGGCGCATGCCGCCCGACAGCTCGGCCGGGCGCCGGTCGATGGCGTGAGACAGTCCGACCATGCCGATATACTTACGGATATGCGCGTCGCGGCGATCCTTGGGCCAGCGCGCGAAGACGGTATCGACGGCAAGCGCGACGTTGCCGTAGACACTCAGCCACGGCATCAGCGAGTAGTTCTGGAAGACGACCCCGCGGTCGGGTCCGGGACCGGTGACCGGCTTGCCCTCGACAAGAATCTGCCCGGCATCGGGCGCGATTAGGCCAGCGATCGCCGAGACCAGTGTCGTCTTGCCAGAGCCGGAAAAGCCCACGATGGCAAGGAACTCACCCCGGTCGATCGCAAGGTCGATGTCGTTCAGCACGTCGATGCGCGAAGCGCCGGTCCCATACGACTTGCTCAGGCCACGAAGTTCGAGGAACGCCATTGACAAGACCTCCCCTCGCCTAGCGCGTCGCGCTGTGGGTAACGGCGGCCTGCATCGCCAGCATGACCCGGTCGAGCAGGAAGCCGATGATGCCGATGGTGAAGACCGCGACCATAATGCGGGCGAGCGAGGCCGATGAGCCGTTCTGGAACTCGTCCCAGACGAACTTGCCGAGGCCGGGGTTCTGCGCCAGCATCTCGGCCGCGATCAGCACCATCCAGCCGACGCCGAGCGACAGCCTCAGGCCGGTGAAGATGTATGGCAGCGCCGACGGCAGCACGAGCTTGCGCACCTTCGTCCACCAGCGCAGCTGCAGGACGCGGCCGACGTTCATCAGGTCCTTGTCGATCGAGGCCACGCCGACGGCGGTGTTGATCAGCGTCGGCCACAACGAGCACAGGGTGACCGTGATCGCCGAATTCAGGAACGACTTCTCGAACATCTGATCGGAGCCGGCATAAACGGCGCTGACGACCATGGTTACGATTGGCAGCCACGCCAGCGGCGAGACCGGCTTGAACACCTGGATCAACGGGTTGAGCGCGGCGTTGACCAACGGCGAGAGGCCGCAGAGGATTCCCAACGGCACCGCGATGAGGGTGGCGAAGACGAAGCCGGTGAAGACCGTGATCAGGCTAGTGACGATCTGATCGATGTACGTCGGCTTTCCGGTGTACTTGCGGATCTTCACGCTCGCGCCGGCATCCTCGGCGAGGCGCTCGGCATTGCGCTGCTCCTGCCGCTCGTAGAACGCCGCCGCCTTGGCCTTCTCGGCGACGTGGTCGGCGTAGAGAGCCCGCGCCTCCGACCACACCTGTGCCGGGCCGGGAATGGCGCCGAGGCTAGTCTGCACCGTCGGCGCGATCCATCCCCACAGGACAAGGAAGATGACGATCGCCGCGAGCGGTACGCCCAAAAGACGCCAGATCTGCTTGAGCTGTTCGCGCGGGTTCTCGCCGGTCGACAAGCGCGCGATCGGCGCCACCCAGGCGAGCCCGAGGATGTCGAGGTAGCCGGACGCGCGGTCGATCGCGGATTTTATCCGCTGGCGCCCACCGTTGCGAACGGGAGCGCGCTTGGCGCCATGGCCATCGGGGTGGCCGGTGTCGGCGCCGACCGGAGATTTCCCGATCGGCGATTTCAAGGCGTCGGTAACAGTATTCATCGCGCTTCCATAAGTATTGTGTTCAAGAATGTCGCAAACGTCCGGGGCCGGCGTCAGTTGGTGTTCGCACCGACGATCCGCGTGCCGTCAACGCGCTGATCGCCTTTCAGGCCGATGCTCAGCTTGGACAGGTAATCGTTCGGCTTGTGGCCATCGTAGGAAACGCCGTCGATGAACGCCGCGGTCGTCGCGCGATAGCCGTCGCTATCCCAGGGAAAATCGGCTTCCTTGGCCTTGCCTTCGTCGACCAGCAGGCGCGCCGCCTTCAGGTAGATGTCCGGCCGATAAACCTTCTTGGCGACGTCCTGATACCAGGAATCGGGCTTGCCCTCGGCGATCTGCCCCCAACGGCGCATCTGCGAAAGATACCAGACAGCGTCCGAATAATACGGATAGGTAGCGAAGTATCGGTAAAAAACATTGAAGTCTGGAACGGCGCGCTTGTCGCCCTTTTCATATTCGAATGTGCCGGTCATCGAGTTGGCGATGACCTCGACATCGGCACCGACGTACTCCGACTTGGCGAGAATCTTCGCCGCTTCCTTGCGATTGGCGTTTCCACCCGCATCCAGCCATTGACCAGCGCGAATGAGGGCCTTGGTCATGGCAAGCAGCGTGTTCGGATACTTCTCGGCCCACTCGGCGGTAACGCCTAAGACTTTCTCCGGGTTGTTCTTCCAGATCTCGTAATCGGTGATTACCGGCACGCCGATGCTTTTGAACACGGCCTGCTGGTTCCACGGCTCGCCGACGCAGTAACCGGAGATGGTGCCCGCTTCCAACGTCGCCGGCATCTGCGGTGGCGGCGTGACCGACAAGAACGCGTCGGCCTGGATCTGACCGCTGATGTTCTGCGGGGAATAGAAGCCGGGATTGATCCCTCCCGCCGCCAGCCAGTAACGCAATTCATAGTTGTGGGTCGAGACCGGGAAGACCATGCCCATGTTGAAGGCGCGACCGTCGGCCTTGAACTTGTCGATCACCGGCTTGAGATACTTGGCGTCGATCGGATGCTGCGGCTTGCCGTCCGCCGCTTTCGGCAAGCCCGGTTCCATCATCTTCCACACTTCATCGGAAACGGTGATGCCGTTGCCGTTCAGATCCATGCTGTAGGCGGTGATGATGTGCGCCTGGGTGCCGAAGCCAATGGTCGCGCCCAGCGGTTGCCCCGCGAGCATGTGCGCCCCGTCCAGCTCGCCGGTAATCACCCGATCGAGGAGGATTTTCCAATTCGCCTGCGGCTCGAGCGTAACGTAAAGGCCCTCGTCCTCGAAAAAATGCTT
The DNA here is from genome assembly GCA_016712595.1 of Rhodospirillales bacterium. NCBI lineage: Bacteria > Pseudomonadati > Pseudomonadota > Alphaproteobacteria > Rhodospirillales > Rhodospirillales bacterium. The sequence continues at coordinate 1,008,679 of JADJQT010000002.1, read as the reverse complement.
TTCGTAGGCGATGGCCAGCGGCGCCATGTCGGTGAGCTTGATGAAACCGAGTTTGATTTCTTCTTTTTCGACGGCGAGCGGCTTCGCCACTGCCGACAGTGTCCCTGCGAGGCAGCCGACGGCGAGAACGCAGCCACCGATAGCAGCTTGCCATGCTTTGGCGGGCCGTCGCTTGTGGTCCTGACGTAAAGCGAAGGGCACACAATCGGATAGCATCGTCACCACGTCTCCTTTCCATCGCTGCCGCTGGTGCGCACGACGTCTTTGCGTTTGCGCCCACGGCCGTTTGGCCAACAAAAAAGCCGCGCGTCCCCAATCGTTGGGAGCGACAGCGGCTTTGCGTCGCGCGCCTTCTCTGAGGCGCAATCAATGGCAGCAGCGTTGGTGCCATAAAGGATAATGCAAAACGTGCGCCACAAACGCTCGAAGGCGCTTATCTCACCAACTCAAAGCCTTGCACACCGAGCCCGGGCAGTGCCTAAGATCGCATTTGATTAAAAGTTGTGCGCATTGAGCCCAAAAATTGAGGTCCGCCCGATCTTTTTGCAGAGGAACCGGCGCAATGGACGCCCCGCGCTCAGTCCGATGCCCCGTCTGCCACTGCGATCGCAGCAACCGCCGCGGCGATGTCAATCTGGCCGGGATCAAGATGCGGAACACTGGACGAAGTCGGATCGAAAGCCGTCGCACTTTCCGGTACGTCCCAGTCCTGCCCGGGCGCCGGCGCCTGCCATGCCCCTCCGCGCAGCGCCGCTTCGTAGACGTCGGGGCGAAAAATTTGCCGCACCAGTTGCGCGTCACCACGGTGGCAGGCGGACTGTTGCCAGCGCACCATCTGGCTATAGAGCCACAGTGCCTGATCCACAGGTGGCCGGTTGGCCCCCTCGCGGTGCAGAACGAGAAAATCGGGGACGGACCGGGCGGCAAGTGGGCGCGCCGGCACCATCGCGCCGTTCAGCGCGCGTTCGATAATCGCCGCCGGCGCGTTGAGATAGGCAGGCATCGCCAGCAGTTCCACAAGCTCGGATCGATGCGCAGGATCGTCCGCCCACGCCGCCGCCTCGTCCAGAGCCCGGATCAGCGCCGCAAGGATGTCCGGCTTTTCCACCGCCAGGGCATAGGGCACACACAACATCTTCTCGACGCCATGTCGCCAGATCTCGGCCTTGCTGACGATGATCTGACCGAGGCCAGCTTCGACGGCGAGGCTGTTCCACGGCTCGCCGACGCAAAATCCGTCGACATAGCCATCGCGCAGGCTGTCAACCATCAGCGGCGGCGGAATGACCGCCAAGCGAACATCGATATCGGGATCGATGCCGCAGGCAGCCATCCAATACCGCAACTCATAATTGTGGCAGGAAAACGGATAGACCATACCGAAGGTCAGCGGCGGTCGACCCTGAGTTCGGTGTTCATCGATGACGGCGCGCAACGCATGACCCACGACGCACGGCGCATCATTGCCACGCAGGCCACCTGCAAGGGCCATTTCCCGATAAAGCCCGGACGAGACTGTAATCGCATTGCCGTTACGGCTGAGGCAGAACGGGGCGAGCATCGGCATGCGCAGCTGATTGATGCCGAGCGTGGCCGCGATCGGCATGCCTGCCAGCATCTGCGCGCCGTCGAGGAGACCGAACGCGACCTTGTCGCGAATATTGGCCCACGACACCTCGCGGCTCAGGCGCAGCACGATTCCTTGGCGGTGGGCGAAGCCCAATTCGCTGGCCACGGCAAGCACCGCACAATCGGTAAGCGGAATGAAGCCGAGCGTGATCGTCGGCAGCGAGCGTTCGTCCAAGCTCAAGGGACCGCAGGTGTGATCGGAAACGGTGGTATCGGACATCACCAATGCACCGCTCAGGACTGCCCGAACATCTGCGCTGCGGTCACAACGCTTTGCGCGATGTCGTAGAGCTTGCGTTTTTGGCTCATGGCGGTTCGTCGCATCAGGCTGTAGGCCTCCTGCTCCCCGAGATTTTGCTGTTTCATCAAAATTCCCTTCGCCCGCTCGATCATCTTGCGTGCTTCGAGCGCTTCGCGCGCTTGAACCAGTTCCTCCTGCAGGCGCCGGAAGACGTGAAAGCGGCTGATCGTTACATCCAGGATTGGGCGCACCCGCTCCTTTTTCAGGCCGTCGACGACGTAAGCACTCACGCCGGCATCAACGGCCGCCTCAATCGTCGCGGTATCGGAAATGTCAACGAACATCGCGATCGGTCGACGAACACTGCGCGAGACCTGGAACATCTGTTCCAAGGTATCGCGACTGGGATTCTCCAGGCCGATGACAATGACATCCGGATCAACTGCACAAATCTTGTTCAAAAGATTTGCCATGTCAGCGATACGCTGGATATGGCAATAGCCGGCATCGCGCATTCCTTCTTCGAGGATGGCGGCGCGGACTGCGTTCTCTTCGATGATCAGAATGGTAAGGTTGGGATCGCCCATGCACGCGATAACCGGACTATGGCTGATAGCGAGCAAAGCCCGGTGCAGGCCCTACTCACACCGGCTTCTTGCAAGAACGGCGCCTTACCGCGGCAATCCTCTGCGATCAGCGGAAGCGACGCCCCCCCGACGTCGACCCGGCCTTGCTGACGCGCGATTATAGGGCTGCGACTTCGGTCGTTTCTCTCTGGCGGGATTCATCGGCAATACGCTGCAGGTAATCACCGTAGGACGACTTGCCGAAACGTCGTGCCGCCTGCAGCAGCGACTGGCGATCGATCCAGCCGTTGGCGAAGGCGATTTCTTCCGGACAGCCGATCTTCAGACCCTGCCGTTCTTCGAGCGTCTGAACGAACTCCCCCGCCTGCAACAGGGAATCGTGGGTACCGGTATCGAGCCAGGCGTAACCGCGTCCGAGCAGTTCGACCCGCAGCGCCCCGCGCTCAAGATAAACCTGATTCAAGCCGGTGATCTCAAGCTCACCTCGCGCCGAGGGGCGCAGTGTCCGGGCGATGGCGCTGGCGCTGGCGTCGTAGAAATAAAGCCCGGTCACGGCATAGTTTGATTGCGGCTGGGCGGGTTTCTCCTCGATCGAGACCACCTGGCCGTGCGCATCAAAGGCGACGATCCCGTAACGGGCGGGATCGGAGACGTGATAGCCGAATACGGTGGCTCCCTCGGTGTATTCGTTCGCCGCCTTCAACTGCGCAACGAGGCCATGGCCGTAGAAAATGTTATCGCCGAGGATCATTGCCGAAGGCGCACCGTCGAGAAAGTCTTCGCCGAGGATGAACGCCTGGGCGAGCCCGTCCGGGCTCGGCTGAACGACGTAGGACAGGGCAATGCCCCATTGCGCGCCGCTACCGAGCAGCCGTTGAAATGCCGGCATGTCGTGCGGCGTTGTGATGATCAGGATCTGCCGCAGGCCGGCCAGCATCAGCACCGACAGCGGATAATAGAGCATCGGCTTGTCATACACCGGCAGGAGCTGCTTGGAGAGCGCCAGCGTCAACGGGTGCAGCCGGGTCCCCGCACCACCGGCGAGAATGATCCCCCTACGCATGTGCTGACTCCGTGGCCATCCGCGTCTCTGCAGCACGAAGGCGGGTGACAACGTCGGCGAGCGACGTTCGCCAGGACGGCTGCTGCAGTCCATAAACCGCGGCGATCCGCCGACAGTCGAGTGCCGAATTGACCGGGCGCACCGCCGGCGTCGGATAGTCACACGTGCGGATAGGCCGCACATGTGGCCGATGCCCTGCTGGCAGGGCCGCAGCGAAGATTGCCTCAGCAAAGCCGCACCAGGTCGTGAGCGGAGCGCCGGCGAAGTGAAATACGCCCCGCTCGCTGCATCCCAACGCACAGGCGATCGCCATCGCCAATAACGCATCGGCGATATCCCCGGCCGCAGTCGGGCCACCGAACTGGTCATCGACGACGGCGATTTCCTCGCGCTCGGCCGCCAGCCGCAACATCGTGCGTACAAAGTTCTTACCGAATGGCGAGAAGACCCACGAGGTGCGCAGGATGATCGCCGACCCTCCGGCGGCAAGAACGGCGGCCTCACCGGCCAGCTTGCTGCGGCCATAGGCGCCAAGAGGAGCGGACGGATCGCTCTCGCGATAGGCGCGCCCAAGGGCGCCATCGAAGACATAGTCGGTCGAGACGTGCAAAAAGGGGATGCCGCGATCGGCGCACGCCCGCGCCATCGCGCCCGGCGCCTCGGCGTTGATTCGATACGCCACCGCCTCGTCCGTTTCCGCCTGATCGACGGCGGTGTAGGCCGCAGCGTTGATCACCGCATCGATTCTGCCGGCGTGCTCGATCGCAGCCGCGCACGCCTGGGCATCGCTAAGGTCGGCCTCGGCACGCGACAAAGCGCGCAGGCCCACACCGGCGCCAGCGGCGCGCGTGATGAGTTCGCGTCCGACCTGCCCGGTCGCGCCGAACTGCATGATCGTCAGCATCTCAGGCGCTCCGCCGCAGACCGAGACGCTCGCCGGCAAAGCCACGATCGCGGATGGCTTGCCACCACCAGGCATTATCCAGGTACCATGCAACCGTGCGGCGCAGTCCCTCCGCCAGCGTCACCGATGGAACCCAACCGAGATTGCGCTGGAGTTTTGTCGCGTCGATGGCATAGCGGAGGTCGTGGCCTGGGCGATCGGTAACGAACTGGATGAGGTCGGCATGGGGCCGGTGCTGGCTTTCCGACAACAAGTCGTCGAGGATTCCGCACAGCGTGCGCACGAGCGTCAGGTTACTCGTCTCGGTATGGCCACCGACATTGTATGTCTCACCGATGTCGCCTTCTCGAACGATCAGCAGCAGAGCTTCGGCGTGATCATCCACGTAAAGCCAGTCGCGTACGTTCGCCCCGGTGCCGTAGACCGGAATGGGCTTGCCGGCGATGGCGTTGAGAATGACCACCGGAATGAGCTTTTCCGGAAACTGGTAGGGTCCGTAATTATTGGAACAGTTGGAGATAACGATCGGCAGCCCGTAGGTCTCGCCCCAGGCGCGCACGAACATATCGGACGCGGCCTTGCTCGCCGAATACGGCGAATTCGGCTTGTAGGGACTATCTTCGCTGAAGCTGCCCTCGGTGCTCAGGGAGCCGAACACCTCGTCCGTCGAGATATGGTGGAAACGAAACCGCTGGCGGACTGCCTCCGACGCGGCGCTGAGATAGGCGGACGCGGCCTCGAGCAGCACGGTTGTACCAACGACATTCGCCTCGACAAAGGCAGCGGGCGCATCGATCGACCGGTCGACGTGGGATTCCGCCGCCAAGTGCATCACCGCGTCCGGCTGGTGCTCGGCAAAAACCCGCCGCATCGCCGGCGCATCGCAAATGTCCGCGTGCACGAAGGCGTAGGCCGGATTGCCGACCACCGCGCGCAGGTTATCGAGGTTGGCTGCGTATGTCAGCTTGTCGACGTTGACGATCGATAAGCCCTCGGCGATGGCCCGCCTGACCACCGCCGACCCGATGAAACCTGCCCCCCCTGTGACGAGTACCTTCACGTTTTTCCCCCGCTATCAAATCGCCGACTGCACCGCGCACCCGTCTCCGCGACGCACATCCTTTATCGCGCATAAACGAACGGTGAGCAAAACGCGCCGAATGACTGAGCACTCGCGTCCTTTTCGGACAGGTGCACGCTCGTGGCCGCAATCCCCCAATCGATTGCAAGATCCGGATCGTTCCACAACACGGCACCGTCATGTTCACGCGAGTAATAGTTGCTCACCTTATAGATCACATAGGTATCGGGTTCGAGCGTAATGAATCCGTGAAGGAAACCCTCGGGCACGAACAGTTGCTCACCTCCGTCTGCCGACAGCTCGACTTTGTGCCATTGCCCGTATGTGGGTGAACCACGTCGTACGTCGACGACGACGTCATGGATGCGCCCACGGACGACACGAACCAGTTTCGCCTGCGCGAACGGTGGGCTCTGATAATGTAATCCGCGGACCGTGCCAGCTTCGAGGGAAGACGATTGATTGTCCTGCACAAAATCAACATCGATTCCGAACTCACGCAAGGTTCGCTTGCTATAAACCTCGCAAAACGAACCACGCGAATCGCGATGAATAACCGGGACAAAAAGCTTTGTGTTCTGCAACAAAACTATGGGGACATCCATTTTTCTCCTCACTCAAAGTCTATGGCCGGTCCGTATCGCGGAAAATCTCGTCATTACCAGATTCTTATCATGGGAACCATCCGTCCCGCACATCCACCCTCTTTCTGCGGCCATTTCCTCTTATTGGTCAAGCCACCAGCGCGGGTCGACGCTCGTTGACGATGTCCAAGAAGAGCGACTGCCAGCGCGGCAGCTGACGCCGTTTAAGATCGAAGTCACGCACAGCCGTCTCGCGCGCGCGCTCGCGGATCTGCTGCATGCGATCCGGATGATCGAGTACTTCATCGACACGGTCGGCGAGCGTCGCGGGGGCGAAGAAATCGACGGCAAGGCCGTTAACCCGATCCTCAAGCACCTCGAGCACCGGTGGTGTCGCTGATCCGAGAACGAGACAGCCGCACGCCATCGCCTCGATGAACGACCACGACAAGATGAAGGGATAGGTCAGGTAGACGTGAACGGAGGAGACCTGCAGGACGTTGGTGTATGTCTCATAGGGGATCTGACCCAGAAAGTGCACCCGGTCGAGGTCGAGACCGGAGCCAACCTCACGCAACATCATCTCGCGATACGTGGTTCCCGGCGGCGCCGGATAGCCGTAGCTGACCTTGTCGCCACCGACGATGATGACATGGGCACGCGGACGACGGCGGAGAATGGTCGGCAACGCGCGCATGAATATGTGGAATCCGCGGTAAGGTTCGAGATTGCGCGATACGTAGGTGATCACCTCATCGCGGGGTGTCAGCACCTGCCCAGAGCGGGCGAGCTTGAGCCATGCCGACGGGTTGGGGCGGATCGCGTCGGTATCGACACCTTCGTGGATCGCTGTGATCCGCCCGCGCAGCTCCGGCGGATAGAGGCTTCGTTGCCAGCGGGTCGCGGTGTGCCCCCATTCAGCGGCGTCAAGTCCCATGAAGTTGATCGCGTTCTTCGCCCGCAGGCGGCTCGGATCGTCGAAGATCGACGCGAATTCAGCATCAAAACCGACGTCTATTCCATTGGGATGATAAAAGAATTCGAAGTAGGACAGCAGCGGGGTGTCCGCGAAGACATCCTTGACGAAGAGGGTCTCGCCCCAGCCATTGTGGCCGACGATGATATCCGGCCGCACGCCGCGCATCTTCAAGGTACGACAGACCTCGGCGACGGCAGCGCCGGTGCGGATGGTCGCATCGAAGTCGGCCGAGAGAGGATGCGAGGCCTGTGGCGTACCGTGATCCGGCTTATAGGTGATCTTTGTGACGCCGCGCATGTGGTTGTCGTTCGGCTGGGTAATGAAATAAACCGTATTGTCGCCACGATCGGCGAAGTAGCGGGCGAGGTGCCTGTACTGTGCCGGAAAGTTCTGATGGATGAACAAGATGATCATAGTTCCAACGCCGCGAGCAGTGCGTCACGTTCCGCTGACGAGTTGGAGCGAATCTTACGGCCGACGACGGCAATTTCCAGGTTCTGCCGCCGGCGAATGACGACCTCGTCGAACGGAACTTCGCTCATCCGTTGCAGCATCGCCGTCGGCGTAAAGCCGCAGCGGTGGGCCATGCTGATGTTGCCGCTCGCTATCGCCGCTCCGAAGCCGAAGAGCATGTCGTGCGCAGTAATCGGACCCATCGCCGATTGGTAGATCACGTCGTGCAGTTTATCGGCGGCGATAAAGCCGGCGACGGCCTGCAGATCGGGAACGATGACACAGATGAAGCCATCGTCGGCGAGCACGCGATAAAATTCCGTCAACGCGGCGCGAACCTCGTGGCTATAGAGGTGCTCGACGCAATGCGCCGACCAGACAGCATCCGCCGCTCCGCTCGGAATCGCCGAAAGGTTGGTAACGCTGGCGACGACGTCCGGCGTATACGCCGGATCGATATCGACGCGCACGTGTTGCCATTGATCGAACATCGTCGGCAACCGCGCGCTGCCGACCGGACCGCATCCGGCGTTGATCAGCACAGGCCGGGTCATTGCGCAAGAAACGGTAGAATTCGCTTCATCAACGCCGATCGCGACGCGGCGGATGCGACTTCGACAATCGGCGCCGCATCGCTTGCGTCGCTGACTGCTGGCCGCGCACTGCGCGCGCCAGGACCAGAGTCGAAGATCGCCGATGTTCCCTCCGCCGTCGGCGCGACCACGGGCGCTGGCGCCGTGGCCGGCGCGATTGGTGTCCCGCCGGCGTCGCGCGGATCGGCAGCCGCTGCCGATTCCCGCAACCTGCCGAAACGCGGCCCGAGGATGGGCTGGCGCGTCGTTAGGGGAGCGACTGTCGGGTTGCGCTCGACAATACGGACTTTCAGGCCTTCGAGCGGATCGCCCGACTGGGGTGAGCGACAGGGCGCGCCGTTCAATACCGGGCCGACCACCGCGCCCGAGCGGAAGCGGCCGGTGTATTCACAGTCATATCCTGCCTGACCGAGGTTTGGCTTCGTTCGTATGGCAAAGGCGATGAGCGGAACGCTCATCCCACGCGTCCCGCAGGCGAGCCCGCCGTCGACCCAGGCGGTTTCAGCGCCGTTGATCGTCAGCCCCTTATATTCAATCATCTGCATCAAAACTGCATCGAGTGGCCGAATGGAGAAGTTCTCGATCCACAGCCCATCGCCGGGCCGCCCCGCCCAGCCGCCGTCCGTTGTCGACAGGTCACCGGTATGTCGCACGTGCACGCGAACTTCGAGGGGAATTCCGCTCCCTTGTCCAGGCGCGGGAGGTTGCGGCGGCACCTTTGCGAGCGGTTGCTGTGAAGGGGCGAGGGCCGCTTGGCGGCCATCGGCGAGCCCTCCGTTCGCGGCGGACAAGAGCGGCGCCAGCGGATATCCGGCGCGCGCCGGAACTACGGACGGAGGCGCAACCGGCGCTGGCGCATGCGAGATGCCGCTGTTCGCGCCGCTGCGGTCGAGCCGTTCGATATCGATGGCTAGCGGCTGCTCGCCGGCGGCGCGAATCGATTTCATCAAAACGGTCACCGCTCCCTCAGCGACCTTGGCTACGATCATGTCTCCCGGCTCGCACAGCCAGCAACTGTTTACGCGTGGCCAGGGAATGAACTCGACACCGGCGGAAGAAACGCCGGGTGCGAGGCCGACGTGCACCGCCGGCAGCGTCAGTTTTTCCTCGGCCAGCGCGGCGCGGGCCGGGTTCGCCGAGCGCACGGAAAATAGATAGAGCCCCTGCCGTAACGTCAGCAGCTCTGCGGACGTATTGAACGCACCGCGCGGTAAATTCGCCGTATCGTGTACCTCGTTCGGCATCATTGCTGTCTCCGCCTGGCCGTTTTTTTTGTGATTGCGCAGCGCCTGCGTGAAGTCGGTATGCCCCGTTTTGGCGCTTTGCGCCGGCGCGCGCGCCACCTGGGCGATGGTCATCAGCGATTGGTTGATCTCGGCCGCGGTCGACTCCGGTGCGAGCAACGTCGCGAACGCGGATGAGCGCAGCCGCTCGGCTATCGCGCCGAGCGCGAACGCGACAATGGGAAGGCCGCTCCGCAGGGCGTGACTGAGGGTAAAGCACCAAGTCTCCGGCGTTAGCGACGGAAAAAACACGGCGTCAGGACGTTCGCGACGCAGCAGGTCCACGACCTCTGTCTCGTCGTAGCGGCCGGTGACAAACACCTTGCCGGTGGCGAACAGGCGTTCGTCGTCCTCGCTAAACCCGATGACGACAAACTCGAGCGACAGTGCGCGCGCGGCAGCGTCGGCAGCACACTCGAGCAGGACCTGATAGCCTTTCTGCGCGCCGATGGCGCCGATCAGTGCGATTCGAATGACGCCATCGCGCGGCGGCGTGGCGCGCGCGGGAACGATGCCCCGCTCCCACGGCCGCGACAGGGGTCGTATCGTGGGAAAATACTTGGCCAATCTCTGCGCGGTGTCGTCCGACGGCACGATCACCCTGCGCGCGGCGCTGAGCCAGCGGGCGCTGCGGTGGCGCAGCGCCGCGACCGAGATCGCCTCCGGCAACGACGAGCCGTTTGCGGCGATGCAACGCTCGCAGGCGGCGATGAGCGGCTCGCCGCAGTATCGCCCATTACCGCCGAGCAGCGACAGGCGCGGGCAAATCCAGCTATGATCGTGGATATAGACATCGTAGGGCCGGCCGAGGTCGAGAACCGTCTGGATCATCCGCGCATCGACGCCGAGAAAGTGATGCAACTCGACATGGCGCAAGGCGACGCGGGCGAGCAGCGCGCGCAGGTGCGCACGTCCGTCGGGCATGTCGTAAACCAGCCGGATCGGCAACCCGTCATCGCCGGCCAGTTCGTAGCGTTTGCGTTCGACATCGAGTGGTCGCAGGACCAGCGGTTGCAGTCCCGCGCGCCGCAAGCGGACACAGCGCTCGCGGACATACCGCTCGACACCACCCGGTAACGCGAGCGAGATCAGCAGGACGAACCGCTCGCGCAAGTCGACCAGACGTGCTTCGTTGAGAGATCGACGGATCGGCGCGACCGGATCACGCTCGACGAACGCGTCGATCAGCGCGTCATATCCCGGGTGCCGCAAATTCAACAGACGACGGTTTCGCTCCATCAGCGCATCGCGGCGACGCCCGAACGACCGGGCACCGTAGTGATGAACGAAAACATCGGCAGCAAGCAGGTGACGCCAGCCAAAGCTGCTTGCCCGCAAGCAGAAGTCGTTCTCCTCGCCGTAGCCTTTGGCAAACGTCTCAACGTCGAACGTTCCAACCTCGTCGAGGCAATCCCGGCGCAGGTAAAGACAGAATCCGACCCCGACCGGTAACGCGACGGTCTGCCCGGAATGAACGCGAGCAACCAATTGGTCGAGCGCCGATGCCTGATCGATTTCAACGTCCATCTCGTCGGGCGAGGGAAAGCTCGCAACGGAACCGCGGTTGCTCAGGGGGGTAACCGTGCCGACGTCGGGGGCGCTGTAAGCCGCCTCGCGCATGCGCTCAAGCCAGCCGGCGAAGACCCGCGCGTCAGCGTTGACCAGAACGGCATCGTTATAGGGCCGCAAGGCAAGGCCGCGATTGGCCGTCGCCGGAAACCCGCAGTTAGTCTCATTACGCAGAAGTGTGATTGAGCCCGCCGCCACCAACCGGTCCAGGGCGTTTCGCAACGCGGGTTCTGGCGTCGCGTCGTCGACGACGATGATTTCCACGTCGGGCGACGCGTGCGCGCGCAGGGCATCAAGGCAGGCGAGCGTCTCGTCGCATCCGCGAAAGACCGGAACGACGATTGTGACGTTTCGACGCGCGAGTACCGGGGGTGCCTTGAGCACCCTGGACGCCTTGACCACCTTGCGAAAGGAGGCCATGCGGCGGCTAGACGGGACGCGCTGTTCATGCGCCCGCACGGTAAACCGCGAGACAGCCGCATCGAACAGCAGCGGCGAATCCGGAAAGTCCTCGTTGCTGCCGTCGGGCAGCACTGCTGCGATGCTCACACGCGTCCCACGAAGCCCGCTACCGGCAAAATCGACGCTGAACCGCCGGCGCAAAGGCGATTCCTCATCGGGCTGGGTGTCAATATGGACGCGGCTGCCCCGCTCGTCCTCGGCGATCAGCGCGAGCGGATGACCGGGATGCCAGCCACAGGTGACCCAGCCGATAATGGCGCCGTTTTCCGCCGATGCGCGACCATCGAGCGCGAAGCATGGTGGCCAGGCAAGGCCGCTGCCGAGCAGCCGCGCGCCCCCAAGGGTCGCATGAAGTGTGGTGGGCGCGCCGTCATCGGCTGGGCGGAGGCTCGACTTGAAAACGTGCGGCCGCCCACCGGTGCGGACAACATCGAAGGCGTCGATCAACGCCCCATCCCCGCTCGTCACCGCGCAGCGGGCGTCGGCGTTGTCGCTTCGAGCTTCGCCGATGAGATCGAGGTCGGGAGCAAGGCCAATCCAGCCGCGGCTTCGGCTTTCCGGCGCTGCGGCGATCCGGCTCGCGCACCGTGCCAGCGGGCCATCGGCGACGACGGCGAACCGACGCAAAGCCGCCGTCGTCCAATTAACGGCTTCGTCCCAGCAGCCTTGCTGCGCGTGCACGTCGACGATCAGCACCGCCGTATCGGGATGAGGCTCCAGTCTGAAGGCGTCTTCCAGCCTCGACAGCGCCCCCGAAAATTCTCGCCGGTTGATGAGAAGCTGCGCATAGAGGAGGACGACCGGGACACTCGAAGGAGCAAGACGCCATGCCCGGTCGGCGCATCGGATCGCCACATCGAAATTCCCCGCCTCAATGGCGCGAGCCGCGTCCAGCAGCAGTCGGCGGAGGTGGCCAGCCTCCTCGGCATCGCCGCCGGCCAACACCACTCGTCCCGACGGATCCCGGCCGCCTGGTCGGGTATCGTCGCCATTGATTGGATGGAAATCTTGATCGCGGAACAACGCGAGACACCCTCAAGCGAGGAGCGGAGATCGCAGATAGGCGAAAAACCGGCTGCCGGGCGCCCCTCGAAGGGATTGCGTCGCCGGCAGCCTCAGTGTTTTCCGCCTCCGCGCCTCCGCGCTCGATACGCCTTACGTTCAGTGCGTCTTGATTTCCGACGCGTCGAGCGTGGTAAAGCCCTTGAGCGTGATCGTCGTACTGCCGCCGTCGAGCGAGATGATCGTATCGCCCCCGATGACTTGTGAATGCGACAAGATGTCGGAAGCGTCCCCGTAACCGGTAAAGTCGAGGGTCGTCTTGGTGCCGTCGGTAAATCCGAAGATGAGATGCTGCCCGCCAGCCTGGGCGCTGTCGAAAGCGAACAGGACCTGGGCGGTCTTCGCGTACATCTGGTCTTCGCCGCTGCCGCCATGCATGGTGACCTCGCCGGAGCCGGAACCGCCCTGCAGGGTCGCATCGCCGCTGCCGACAAAGAACTCGCTGTGGCCACTTCCGGCGATCAGCGTCGCATCGCCGGTGCCGGCGACCACGGAATCGGTGCCGCTTGTCCCGGTGAAGTAGAGGTTGCCGCTACCGCCGTGCACCGAAGAGATGCCTGAGCTGCCCTTGACCGTTGCCGAGCCGGCCTCGACCACCGTGTCGACACCGGAGCCCAAGGTGATCGTATCGTTGCCAAACCCTGAGAAATTGACGCTGGCATTGCCCGTGGCGGTGAGCACCGTCGCGGCACCCGCCTGATTGACGACACTGGCGCTGCCGCCGTAGACGACGACGGTGTCCGTGCCGGTGCCAACGTCGATCTGCGCCGTCGAGCCCACCATGACTCCGACGTAGTCGTTGCCGGCGCCTGCGTCGACGGTGGCCGTTCCGCCAACCACGATCGTATCGTTACCATCACCGCCCACGACCGAAACCGTCCCGGCATTGGTCGACTTTGCATAAAGGTAGTCGTTGCCTGTACCGCCATCGACGGTCCCCGATCCGGTCAGCGCGAGCGAATCCTGACCAATGCCGCCGGCGATGGATCCGGTACGGATCAACGTGATCGTATCGTTGCCGCTGCCGCCGTCCACGGCGATGAAGCCACCGACCGCCGGCTGGGCGTAGACGGAGTCGGCCCCGTCGCCACCAAAGGCGGAAACCGAACCGGTGCCGACGAGCGTCAGCGTGTCAGCGCCACTTCCAGCGTCGACCGTAATCGAGCCACTGCCCTTGGCCTGGGCGAAGATCGAATCGCCGCCAGCGCCGGCATCAATCGAGCCGTGGCCGATCAGACTGACCGAATCGCTGCCATCGCCGCCGGAAATCGTGCCGCTGTTGATCAGCGTGATCGTATCGTTATCCAGCCCGCCATTGACCGAAATCGAGCCGCCGCCGTTCGCCTTGGCATACACCGAGTCGCGACCGGCACCGCCGTCGGCGGTTCCACTGCCGAGCAGCGCGATCGTATCGTTGCCATCGCCGGCAGAGACTGAGCCGCTGCCGACCAACGTGATCGAATCGGCACCATCGCCGGCATTGACCGTGATCGAAACCGGCCCGGTCGTACTCGCATAGACCGTATCATTACCATCGCCGGCGTTTACCGAGCCCTGGCCGACGAGGCTCAGGCTATCTTGGCCGTCGCCGCCGTCGATGGTTCCACTGCCGATCAGCGTGATCGTATCGCTGCCGTTTCCGCCGAACACGGCAATGGTGCCGCTGCCAAGCGATTTGGCGTAGACCGAGTCGTTGCCGTCGCCGGCATCGGCCATGCCGTTTCCGAGAAGAGAAATCGTATCTTGGTTGTTGCCGGAAAGGACGGAGACAGAGGCGGTGCCGAGCGCTTTGGCGTAGATCGAGTCGCTGCCGTCGCCGGACATCACGGATCCCGCTCCGGTCAACGCGATCGTATCGTTGCCTTCGTTGCCGATGAGCAGAATCGCGCTGGGGTTCGAGCCGCCGGGGCTGACGCCGGTTAACGATGTCGCCGCGCCGCCGGTGAGCACGACACCCTGGCCGCCCGAGGGGAGGTGGATGGTGCCGCCGCCGGGCACGTTATAGACGTTGAGGTTTCCGGAGACCGCCGGATCGGAAAGATCCGTGTGGACGATACCGCTGGTATAGCCTTGTCCGAGTTTGGCGAGGGCATCTTGTGCCGCCGCAATTTCCGCAGGATCCAAATAGAGCTTAACTTCGCTGCCACCGACGATCGTTGCTGTCCCGCTCATTCAATAGTCCCCCGACCAACTTGAATTCAATCCGCACACACGGGCGTGCGCGCACATCTGTGCGCACGTAAAACCTGCAACCCGACCCGCCCATACACTTCGAGCGGCCTACGACTATTACCCGGAATATCCCCGCAGGACGTGGCCCGCCGCCGGTTCCCTTCTGACGGTCGAACCTCACCCCCATTACAGGACCGCTATTGCCGATCCCGGCTGTAACCCAAATAGGACCTTAAGAGATTCTGGGCACGGATGTCAAACGGTACGCGATACGCAATCCAACGGTCATCTTCGATCCGCCGCGATTGTGATTCCCAGGCCGCAGAGCAGATTATTCTGATTTTCCATCGGTTGTTGGGCGCTTCCGCGCCGATGACCGCCAGGAAAACGGGGAGCGCCGGACAGCCGCGCAATCAGTCGCCTCCAAGGTCGGATCACATTCAGTATTAAAGCGCCGTCGCGCGGGGCGCTCAGTATCGAGGCGCCGACGCGCAGGGCGCTCAGTATCGAGGCGCCGACGCGCAGGGCGCTCAGTATCGAGGCGCCGACGCGCAGGGTTTCTAAACACCAGGCAGCAACGGCACGAACGCGACAGGCAGAACGCGTTCACGACTTATCGTCGTATCGGGATTGCGAACGCAGCGCCAAAGCGTTTGTGCCCCGCCGCTGGGGCCGACGGGAATGACCAGGCGGCCCCCGGACGCGAGCTGCTCTTCCAGCGCCGGCGGAAAGTCCGGCGCGGCCGCGGTGACGAGAATCGCGTCAAACGGCGCAGCTTCAGGCCAGCCGCGGTTGCCATCGCCGACGCGGACTTCGACGCCAGCATAGCCAAGCTCGGCTAAGCGTTCGCGTGCACCCGCCGCCAGCTTCGGATGTTGTTCGACGGAGAAGACAGCAAAGACGAGTTCCGCCAGGACAGCGCTCTGGTATCCACTACCCGTGCCGATTTCCAAAACGCGATCCATGGGCGCGAGATCGAGCAGGTCCGTCATCATCGCGACAATGTAGGGCTGTGAGATCGTCTGCCCGTAGCCGATGGGCAAAGGGCGATTATCATAGGCGAAACGCCGTTGCTGCCGGGCAACGAAGCGATGTCGCGGCACACGGGCCATCGCCTGCAGCACCCGCGGCGCAAGATGGGCCCGTCCGGTCCACGCGGCCGTCTCCGCCGCTTCACGGACGATTTCATCGAGGAGAGCGACGCGGGCCGCGTCCATCTCGGGAGGGTCAGTCATTCCCCTTCGTCCTTCGTGGCAAGTATGAACACCAAGCGCCCGCTTCGTCGAGTGTCAACGTTATGAGCGAGTTCCCGCCGCCGGCTGACTTGCAAGCCTCTTGCGCCCCATCGGCAAGTCGCACATATCACGCGGCGACCGGCACCGCGCGGACAGGCGGAAATGGCGTTTCATGCCCCGCGTGACCGGGAGCGTGCCGTTCCGGCAAACGGGGAGAACCGATGGCGCAAGAAACGTTCACATTTCAAACCGAGGTCGGCCGTCTGCTCGACATCGTCGCGCATTCGCTCTATTCGCATAAGGAAATCTTCCTTCGCGAACTGATTTCCAACGCGTCGGACGCGTGTGACCGGCTGCGCTACGCGGCGCTGACCAATTCACACCTCATGGCCGACGATGCGGCATTGGAAATTCGCTTGGATCTCGATCGCAGCGCGCGGACGCTGACCGTCGCCGATAGCGGGATCGGCATGGACCGTGACGAATTGATCGAGACGCTGGGCACCATCGCCCGGTCCGGCTCACAAGCGTTCCTCGCAAAGTTAACCGGCGATGCGAAAAAAGACGTCTCGCTGATTGGCCAGTTTGGCGTCGGCTTCTACTCCGCCTACATGGTTGCGGACCGGGTCGACGTGCTGACGCGCAAGGCGGGTGACGCGCAGGCGTGGCTGTGGTCCTCGGACGGCAAGGGCGCGTTCACCATTGAGGAAGCCGAGCGGGTGACGCGCGGTACGACCGTAACACTCCACCTCAATGCGGAGGCCGACGAGTTTCTCGAGGAAAGCCGCCTTCGCCAGCTCATCAAGACCTACTCCGATCATATCGGCGTTGCGATCGTCATGGGCGAGGGCGATGAGCGGAAGATGCTCAACGCGGCATCGTCACTGTGGACCCTGGCGAAAAAGGAAATCACCCCAGATCAGTATAAAGAATTCTATCACCACGTGAGTCACGCGTTCGACGACCCTTGGATCGTCGTGCATAACTCGGTCGAAGGTGTCATTTCCTACATCAACTTGTTGTTTGTGCCCAAAGAAGCGCCGCTCGATCTATTCGATAATGAACGCAAGGGTCGCCTGAAACTTTACGTCAAACGCGTATTCATCACCGACGACTGCGAAGGACTGGTGCCGGCCTACCTGCGCTTCCTGCGCGGCGTCGTCGATTCCGAGGACCTGCCGCTCAATATCAGCCGCGAGAACTTCCAGCACGACCCGCGTATGGCGAAAATCCGCGGCGGCCTCGTCAAACGGGTACTCGACGAACTGGCGAAGAAAGCCGATGACGCCCCGGACGAGTATGCCGTGTTCTGGGATGCATTCGGCGCCGTTCTCAAAGAAGGAATTTACGAAGACTTCGAAAATCGCGATCGGCTGTTATCGCTGGCGCGTTTCCGTTCTACGGCCACCGACGCGATCACTTCGCTCGACGCATACCTCGAACGGATGAAACCGGAGCAAGAGGCGATCTATATCATTTCCGGGGGTCAATTGGAGGCCCTTCGGCGCAGCCCACAGCTTGAGGGCTTCAAGGCAAAGGGCGTGGAGGTCCTGCTCCTGACCGATCCAATCGATGAATTCTGGATCCCGATGGTGCGCACCTACAAGGATAAGCCGTTTAAATCGGCTGCCGGGGCCGATGCCGATCTCAGCAAGATCGCCTCCCTGTCGTCACCGGACGATCCCGCCGGCACCGAGGCCGCGCCGCACGTTCCGTCGGCGGATGTCGATCGCCTTGTCGGCGTGCTGAAGTCGGTCCTCGCCGATGCGGTAAAGGATGTGCGCGTGTCGACACGACTGACCGAAAGCGCTGTCTGCCTAGTTGCGGCCGAAGGAGATATGGATATGTATCTCGAGCGCCTGCTGCGGCAACACCGCAAGCTGGAGGCTGACTCGATCACCGCGCGAATTCTCGAAATCAATCCCGGCCATCCGCTGATCGCGCGCATGGCCGAGCGGGCATCCGGTGACGACGCGAACGCGAGTCTGAGTGACGCAGCATGGCTGTTGCTCGATCAGGCACGCATTATCGAAGGAGATCCCCTCCCCGATCCGGCGGCCTTTGCGCACCGCCTCACGGCGATCATGACCCAGGGACTCGGCACACCCGGGATATAGTCTTTCGCTGGGACATAACGGATGCTGTGATGTTGCGGCGAGGAGAAGCACTCAAGCGAAGCGGAAGTGCGGAGCGCAACCCAACCGCTCCGCGCTCCGGCGCGAACCCGGTGCCACGATCCCTGCTGTGAATGAGCACATCCACTTCGCCCACAGGGGACCGCGAAACGGCACGGTGTAGGATAAATTACCTACTTCGCTTGCCACCACGATGCGGCCAAGCACGCACGATCCTGCACCAGCCTAGTCGACCTATCGCTCAGTTCTTTCGACTGATGACCTGATCTGGTTGCATACGAGAGAGGATTGGCGATGCGGGAGGCTGCGGCATCGGCTGCTTACTCGCTGCCGGACGATCAGCGCGATCGTGCACTCCCTCCAACGCCATAGCCGCGTGAGGGGTACTGCCGGCCGCTGGCGGCCGGCAGTACCGCGATCAACAGGATGCCGCCCTCTCACGAAGTTCCTTGCGCATGGCGCTGATCAGATTGCGCAGACTCGCGGCACTGACGCCATCGCGCCGCATCACCGCTTGGGTCAGCGGATCTGTCAGAAGCTCCTCCAACGCAGGTTCGATGCCGCCTTCCGCGTAGAGTTCTTTCCGCGGCGGCCGCGGCCTTGGTGCGCGCGTCATGGCAGGCACGTCTGAACCTGCGGCGCGGCGATCGAGGGCGATCTGTAGCACCTGTAGCCTCCCTTCCTCAAGCGGGTGTAACCCCGCCTTGACAATCCGCTAGTCTGCATACGCTGACGCGTCGCGCGCGTTTGGCGCGCCTTTTTACGGATCCAGTTCGCTTTTTATTGCCCGTACGCGCCCGCATATCGTGGCCATTTGCCACATCATAACCGACTTCCGCCAGTCCAGCGCACCTTCCCACATCTCTCCAGCGCACCTGTAATCTGATAACCACAGTATAGCGGCGATCTTTTACCAAAACAAGCGCTATGGTAGATTTTGCTTGCCGTCTCGCTCACCAATGGGAGAATTCGCCGGAGTGGCTGTGTCGGCGCGCACGGCGGCAAGGATTGGCCCAGCATCGGCTTGCTGTACCAGGATTGCGCACTTTCCGCCGGTCGACAGCGAGTCCACGACAACTGAGAACGTACGTGGCTCGCCCCGCCAAGTTGTCAAACGCTCAAGATTGCGAACGACATTGAAGCCGCGAATGCTTCGCCCCCGGTTTTCGCCCCGGTCAACGCTGGTCGTCTGCTCGGGATCGTATTCCACCAGCCACACATCCACCTCGTCACGCACGTCGGCCGCCGGCAGGTCAATAACGAGCTGATTTTCGCCGGCACGCGTGACGCGCAAATCGGTGGATATCGCCGGATCCGCCTGCGCGATCATCTTGAGAACGCCGGTGCGATCAGCCCCCGTGGTCTGCGTCTGACCACGAACGACGATCTGCGGCGTGTAGACATAGTTCAGACCTAGGCGACGCGCATACCTGCGCTGTCGTTGCGTAATGGCGTCGTCAGCGAACGGATCGACCCAGCCGAGATAGTCCCAATAATTGACATGCTCGGAAATCGCCAGAACGTCGGGGCGCCTCGCCAACTCGCCGAGAAATGCCTCGGCTGGCGGACAGGACGAACAGCCCTGAGAGGTAAACAGCTCGACGACGGTGAGAGACTGGGCGCCAACGGCCGGCGCGCCGCTCGCTACAATCAAGCCAAGAGCAAGGGCGGAAAGGCTTTTGAACATGAAGCAGACGTAACCACGGCGAGCCGCCGAAGCCAATCACGCGCGGGTGAAGTGGGCGGGCGCTGGGCGCCCGCCTGGCATCGCTGCTCGCAGAAATTACGCCGCCGCGAGTCGGCGCAGAACGTACTGAAGGATACCGCCGCTCCGGTAGTACTCGATTTCGTCGAGCGTATCGATGCGACATAGCAGCGGAACGACATCCGAACGGCCGTCTGCCCGATGCACGGTCATGGTGACGTCCATGAGCGGGCGAACCTCGCCGCCGACGCCCGTGATGTCAAACAGCTCGCTGCCGTCGAGCCCCAGGGTCTTGCGCGTCGTGCCCGCCTTGAACTGCAGCGGCAGCATGCCCATGCCGACAAGGTTGGAGCGATGGATGCGCTCGAAGCTCTCGGCGATGACCGCCTTGACGCCGAGCAGCCGCGTTCCCTTCGCCGCCCAGTCGCGCGACGAGCCTGTGCCGTACTCAGCGCCGGCGATGATCACCAGCGGCACGCCATCCGCTTGGTACTGCATCGATGCGTCGTAGATCGACATTACCGCTCCGGCCGGCATGTGGCGGGTCACCCCGCCCTCGGTGCCTGGCGCCATTTCGTTGCGAATGCGGATATTGGCGAACGTGCCACGCATCATCACTTCATGGTTGCCGCGACGCGAGCCGTACGAGTTGAAGTCGACGGGCCCGACACCGTGGTCCATCAGATAGCGGCCCGCCGGGCTGTCCTTCTTGATCGAACCAGCCGGCGAGATGTGGTCGGTGGTCACCGAGTCGCCGAGGATCGCCAGCGGCCGGGCCATGGCGATGTCGGCAAAGCCGGTGGCGCCGCCATCGGCGAAGAACGTCGGATGGCGAACATAGGTCGACGGCGCCGACCACGCATAGGTCTGGCTCTTCGGTACCTGCAGGTCCTGCCACGGCTGATCACCACGGAAGACGTCGGCATACCGCCGGCGGAACATTTCCGGAGACAGCACCGCATCCATCGTCGCCTGGATGTCCTTGTTCGACGGCCAGATGTCGCGCAGGTAAACCGCCTGCCCCTCTTCGCCGGTGCCAATCGGATCATTGAGCAGATCGACGGCGAGAGAGCCGGCGATGGCGTAGGCGACGACCAGTGGCGGCGAGGCGAGATAGTTGGCGCGCGTCTGCGGATGAATGCGGCCTTCGAAGTTGCGATTGCCGGAAAGCACCGAGGAGACCAACAGATCGCCCTCGTCGATCGCCTTGGCGATCGCGTCGGGCAGCGGCCCGGAATTGCCGATGCAGGTGGTGCAGCCATAGCCGACGAGATTGAAGCCGAGGGCATCGAGGTCGCTCTGCAGGCCGGCGGCGGTGAGGTAGTCGGTGACCACCTGCGATCCCGGCGCGAACGAGGTCTTCACCCACGGTTTGACCCCGAGGCCGGCCCGCCGGGCGTTACGGGCAAGCAGTCCTGCGGCGATCAGCACGCTCGGGTTTGAGGTGTTGGTGCAACTGGTGATTGCGGCAATGACCACATCACCGTCGGTGAGCGAATAATTACCGTCGCCGACAGCAACGCTTTTACGCTCGCCGCTGCCGCCGCGCTCCTTGGCATGGTAGGACGCAAAAGCGCTCGCCGCTTCGGAGAGAAGCACCCGATCCTGAGGCCGTTTCGGTCCGGCCAGCGCCGGTTCGACCGTGCCGATATCGAGTTCGAGCGTATCGGTGAAGACGGGATCGGGCGTCGCCGAATCCCGCCATAGCCCCTGTTCCTTGGCATAGGCCTCGACCAGCGCCACCCGATCGGCATCGCGGCCGGAAAAACGCAGATAATCGATGGTCGCCTGACCGATCGGAAAGAAGCCGCAGGTCGCGCCGTACTCGGGCGCCATGTTGGCGATCGTCGCCTGGTCGGCGAGTGTCAGGTGATCGAGCCCGGGACCGAAGAATTCGACGAACTTGCCGACGACGCCTTTCTTGCGCAGCATCTGGGTGACGGCGAGCACGAGATCGGTCGCCGTCGTCCCCTCCTTCATCCTGCCCGTAAGCTTGAAGCCCACCACCGGCGGGATCAGCATCGAGATCGGCTGGCCAAGCATCGCCGCCTCGGCCTCGATGCCGCCAACGCCCCAGCCGAGCACGGCGAGGCCGTTGATCATCGTCGTGTGGCTGTCGGTGCCGACGAGGGTATCGGGATAGGCGACCATCGTCCCATCGTCCGCGGCGGTCCACACGACCTGCGCGAGATACTCGAGGTTGACCTGATGACAGATTCCCGTTCCCGGCGGAACCACCCGGAAGTTATCAAAGGCTGCCTGCCCCCATCGCAGGAACTCGTAACGCTCGCGGTTGCGTTCGTACTCGACCTTCGCATTTTCCGCGAAAGCGCCCGCCGTGCCGAAGGCATCGACCATCACGGAATGATCGATGACGAGGTCAACGGGCACGAGCGGGTTAATCCGCGCGGCGTCTGCCCCTTTTGTCTGCATCGCATCGCGCATGGCGGCGAGATCGACAACGGCAGGAACGCCAGTGAAGTCCTGCATCAGCACGCGAGCGGGACGGAAGGCGATCTCCCGGTCGGACGACCGGGTCTCCAGCCAGCCGGCCAACGCCTTGATATCGTCCACCGTAACCGTGCGCCCATCTTCCCAGCGCAACAGATTTTCCAGCAAGACCTTGAGCGAAAACGGTAGCTTAGCGAGATCGCCAAGGCCCGCCGCACTCGCCGCCGCCAAGCTGTAATAGTCATAGCTGTTGGCGCCGACGGTCAACGTCCGTCGCGTGCGCAGGCTATCCTTGCCGAACTGGGGCACGGGTCTAGCTCCTCCCATACTGAAGTGTCTTCCGGTCGTAAACCACAGTTCGATGCGGGTGTCCACAGCGTTGACGACGGCGCGCCGCCCATCCCTGCCGACCCGGCCAGACATCACCGGACAAGAGCCGGCAGCATGAGAAAGATTGGGTTTACCTGCACCGGCCAAGGACCGGGACGCCGGTACGCGAACTCTAGACGCTATCCGCCCCCTGCGCTCATAGGGCGCATTCTGAGCAGACAATCTCAATCCATCCTCGTCCGACCCGCGCCGTGCGCGTATCGCGCGCGGCCATTTCATAACGTGCGGAGACCGCGTTTCCTTGCCGGAGTTGCTAAAGTTATGGTGATAATCTCTAATATTGTTTGCACAATGCTCGAAAAACTCGCATGAGTTGAATATATACCAACTATAAATGAGTGGACATTTCCGTCGTCGGCAGCTATAACCGCCTCAAGGGAGGACTCTGAGGAACGAGCCAAAAAGTTAAGGAAAGCGCGAGGTCGGTCTGTCTTTTGCTTGGCGGATTTGGCGCATCCTTAGGTCAGTCGTTGCGTGCATTTCGCGGACAGTTATGCCAAAGAGTTGTAGAAGGTGATGCGACAGCATCACGTCTTGCGTCTCATCAAGCCGAGCCCGGCTATTTCGTGCATGCGCTAATGCTGCATTAAATTGCCTCATATGTGCGTAAAATGCGCGCAAATGGATTGGTTTTGGCATCGGCTCAACATATGATTGTAATCGGGATCGAAACCGAGTATCGTTTGTCCTCGTCGGTCGGACGGCTGACGGCTTGGTCGGGGAAGCTGGTCATCGGCATAATGCTTCGTGTACGCCGATTTGCCCACGCCGCCAGGGACAGCGTGTTTCCGGAATCTCCTGCTGGACAAGGAATGCCAGCGAATGATGGACGGTGTGTCAGCGCCTAGAAAACGCTCGGGAGCATCGGGCAGCAACATGGCAGTAATAGAGACCTCGATGACCGCAGAAGCCGGCGGCGGTCTTGCGGATTTTCCGGCGGCCTCCCGGCGCAGTATCTCGTGGTCGGAAAGTATCGTCTCTGGCTTGGTCGGCGCATCCGATGCTCTGGCTCTCGCTCTCGTCGGCCTGTTCTACTACGCCGTCATTCCGGGTTGGAGCGGCGCCACGTACCAGACCTACCTGACAGAAATTGCTGTCAACGTCTGTTTGACGCTGAGCGTCTTTCATTACGCCGGCCTCTACGACTGCAATACGATCGTCTCGTGGCCGAGCCGTATGCGGCAAATGGTGCTCCTCGGAGCGCTGGTAACGCTCATCCTCCTTACGCTCGCGTTGGCGTTGCGCATCGCCGACAAGTTTTCACAGCTATGGTTTTTCGCCAGCTTCCTGACGTCGTCAGTGCTGATTTTCAGCCTTCGGGGCTGCGCCAAGCTGGTCATTCGCCAACTCGCGACCGCCGGAGTGCTCGTGCGGAACGTTGCCGTCGTCGGCGCCAGCGGCCAGGCACAGCACTTGGTTTCTCGCTTGAAGCTGGAAGACGCGCCGTGGAAGCGGATTGTCGGTATCTTCGACGACCGGCGGACCCGCATCAGCCGCGACGTCAACGGCTTTCCGGTTCTCGGCAACCTCGACGACCTTGTCCGCTATGTTCGTGCCGGTAAGATCCACGACGTGGTAATTACGCTGCCATGGAGCGCCGACGAGCGTCTGGTTACGATCATCGGCAAGCTTCGCTCCCTGCCGGTGCACATCTATCTCGGCTCCGATCTGATCGGCTATCATTTCCCGCGGCATCGCGAACAGCTGCTTGAAGGAGTCCCGGTTCTAGAGATCGCCTCCGCGCCTCTGACCGGATGGAGCGGACTGATCAAGACCATTGAAGACCGGGTTGTCGCCGGCGGGCTCGTTCTATTGCTCTCGCCGCTGCTGCTCGGTGTCGCAATCGCCATCCGCCTGGATAGCCCGGGGCCGATGCTCTTCCGCCAGAAGCGTTACGGCTTCAACAATCAAGAGATTATCGTCTACAAATTCCGCTCAATGTATCATAACCGCCCTCGCGAAGCCGGCGTGCCGCAAGCAACCAAGAATGACCCGCGGGTCACGCGCGTCGGGCGAATCTTGCGCTCGACAAGCCTCGATGAGCTGCCGCAATTGCTCAATGTCCTGCAAGGCAACATGTCAATGGTCGGACCGCGTCCGCATGCCGTCGAGCATAACGAACAATACGCCAAGCTGATCGGCGGCTATCACGGCCGACACAAGGTCAAGCCGGGGATTACCGGTTGGGCTCAGATCAACGGCTTTCGGGGCGAGACAGACACGCTCGACAAGATGCGCGGTCGCGTCGATCACGACATCTTCTACATCGAAAACTGGACGTTGTGGTTCGACATAAAAATCATGATCCTCACCGCATTCGCCGGCTGGACGCACAAAAACGCTTATTGAGACGACGAGAAGGTAGAACGCCGGGGGGAGTAATCCGTTACGTATCCCCTTCAGCGTTAGGAGTACCCGAGTTTGTCTGCCGCGCCTAGGGTAGTAGACCACCCGGCGGAGACCGTGACCAGCATACAACGAGCGGCGGAGCGATGGTCTTCGATTTCCGAATTCCAGCGGGACAAGCCCAGCTTAAAGCTCGAGATTTGCTGGGTCTTTGCTGCGTTCGCCGTTATCGCCACCGTTGGTGCCTTGAAGGTCCCGCTGCCGCTTCATCGCGACGCTGCGACGTTTTTGTGGCTGGCAAGCCGCATCCAGCAAGGAGCGGTCCTCTACGTCGATGTCTGGGACGTCAAGCAACCAGGCATCTTTATGTTCGACTTGCTGGCCGGCAGGCTGTTCGGATTCACCGCCGAAGGCGTGCATTGTTTCGAGTTGCTCTGGCATCTCACCTTCGCGGCGGTTGCAACGATCGCACTGCGCCCGTCGTTGCGCCACCCGTGGCTCGCCGTTCTCGGGCCTGCTGCGGCGCTGACCAGCTATTACGTTTTCTGCCAGTCGCATCAGCAAACGCAACTCGAGATCCTCGTCGCTTTACCCCTGTTCATCGTCGCCTGGATTACCGTAATCAACTGGCGAAGCCAGTTTCGCCGCGCGCTGGGATACTTCGCCGCCGGGATCGCCGCGGGCATAGTGACGGCCTTCAAGCACGTTCTTGCGCCAATTCCGGTTGCGTTCCTGCTTGCTGCCACCTTTGAACAATGGCGTCGGCGCCCGGGTATCACGGTCGCACTCGTCGCCGGCATGTGGCTGCCGTTCATTCTCGGCGTCCTCGTCGTCTGGGGCGGGATGGCCTTCGCCTTTTGGCGTCTTGGTGCGATCGACGCCTTCCTAACCACGACCTTCGTCTATCCGATAATGGCGCTGGAGGACGTAAGCCAGGCTCCTTACAGCCGGTTATTGATCGCCTTGGCGATTTTCATCACGGCGACGGCACCGTGGCTCCCCTATGGGGCGTACGCGGTGATTCGCTGGCGCCGCTCGAAACAAGCGGATCTGACGGCGCGGATGATCCTGTGGCTCGTCGTTGGCCTTGGCGTGATCCTCATCCAGAAGAGTTCCTGGTGGACCTACCATATGCTCTTGCTCTATGCGCCGGTCGGCATTCTAGGAGCGCGCGGCGTCGATTTGGTGGTCAGCCGTTTGCGGCACGGGCGGGCACCGGGCAGCCTTTCGCCAGCGATCATCTCGGTCATCCTGGTCGCCCCGGTCCTGGCGGCCCTGGGCTATCCGGCAGGCGAAACGGCACGCCCGCTGATTACCGCCCTCGCGCCTGACGGCGCCGGTATCGAAGCATATCGCCGGGAAGCTTCGCTACAATACGCTGAGGCGGCAGACGCCGCGGCGTTTCTTGAAGTCCACGCGCCACCTGGCCCAATCTACGTTTTCGGCGATCCGACCATCCACCTTCTCAGCGGACGCGAGCAGGCCATCCCGCAGCAGGGCAGCGCATGGGACTTCTATCTGCCGGACCAGTGGCGGAGATTGCCCGATGAACTTCGCGCGTCGCGCCCTGTCTGGGTCTTCATCGAAACACCGTTCATCCCGCTCGTTGCCCACAACAGTCCCCAGACGGCTGCTCTTTTGTCGCGCGACTATCACGTGGTCTGGGAGACCTCTTATGGTCGATGGTATGCACTTCGCAGTGCCGATCATGCCGACCGCACGCTTTCTGCAAGAGCGGTTGCCGACCGCAACCAGAGTTCCGAATACGACGCGGCAACAAGCACGGCGGTCAACGCGTCAAGATCGCTGCCGGCGCATTTCGCGGCGAATTGAGCGGCGCGGCGTGAGGGCCGTCACATTGCCCACACGCCGGGACGCGCTGGCTTTACCGGCCTTACGTCACCCGGGACGCGCAAGACAGGTCGCCCGAGGCAAGGAGCCCATCTGGCCGGTCCGCCTTCAGTTCAATGCCCGTGAGTTGAAGTCGGAATGCTTCCTTGACCAAGAAGGAGATTTCCCCGGCGGCGGCGGTCGTCGGCAGGCCCTCGCCACGGATGTTGGATACACAGTTACGCTCGGCGTCGCGGGTATCGCAGCGCGGCGCGAAAGTCAGATAGGCTCCGAGACTGTCGGCCGAAGACAGGCCGGGTCGCTCGCCGATCAACACGACAACCATCCGCGCGCCGAGGGCGAGCGCCACCGCGTCACCCAGCGCCACCCGACCATGATGAGCAAGGACGACCGGCGCAATGGACAAGCCCTCCAGCCGCGGCAGCAAGGACCGGAGCAGATCGGCAGCCCAACGGTGCACCGCCAGGGCCGAGAGACCATCGCAGATGACGAAGACGATGTCGTAATCACCGCGCGCCAGACAGCCACGATCGACCGCCCTCAGCGTCCGGCCGAGGTCTGGGCGCTGGAGATACGTCTTACGATCTGGCGCCTTTGAGCGAACGGTGATGCAACGCATGCCCGAGAGCGCCGTCTCGACGGCGCTGGGGTCGAACGCAACGTGGACGGCGTCGCGGGCCAGGGCATGGTCGCGCTGGAACTCCAGGAGTCTT
Source organism: Rhodospirillales bacterium (assembly GCA_016712595.1). Classification (NCBI taxonomy): domain Bacteria; kingdom Pseudomonadati; phylum Pseudomonadota; class Alphaproteobacteria; order Rhodospirillales; species Rhodospirillales bacterium. The sequence goes on along the minus strand of JADJQT010000002.1, from coordinate 981,191 downwards.
GCCGTCGGCAGCGCGTTGCCGGCGTGACCAAGGGCGATGCGGGCCACCGTAAATTCCCGCAGATCCGCCCACGGATCGCCGCCCGGGGCCACCCGATTACCCTGCTCACCACCAGTCATCGCCTTACCTCGAAATCGAGAAGGCCGGCGATCGCACCACCAGACGCGAGGCGTGGCCGGATGCGCCCTGCGTCATCGCTGATGCCCATCCGCCCGAGCCATGACGCGAATTCGGGTGCCGGCGCGAGGCCAAGGACGGACCGCAAGTAAAGCCCATCGTGGAAGGACGTGCTCTGATAATTGAGCATGATGTCATCGGCTCCGGGAACGCCCATGACGTAGGTGACCCCCGCGACACCGAGCAGCGTCAGCAACGTGTCCATATCGTCCTGATCGGCTTCAGCATGGTTGGTGTAGCAGACGTCGACCCCCATCGGCAGCCCCAGCAGCTTGCCACAAAAATGGTCTTCCAAACCGGCGCGAATGATCTGCTTGCCGTCGAACAGGTATTCCGGTCCGATGAACCCGACGACGGTATTGACCAGAAGCGGGTGAAAGGTGCGGGCGACGCCATACGCGCGCGCCTCCATCGTCTGCTGATCGACCCCGTGGTGCGCATCGGCTGAGAGCGCGCTGCCTTGCCCTGTCTCGAAGTACATGACGTTGTCGCCGACAGTTCCACGGCGGAGCGACAGAGCCGCTTCGCGGGCTTCGGTGAGCATCGCCAGCGAAGTGCCGAACGACGCGTTCGCCGCCTCGCTACCGGCAATCGACTGAAAGACGAGATCGACCGGCGCACCGGCGGCCATCGCCCGCATCGTCGTCGTCACGTGCGCGAGCACGCAGGATTGCGTCGGTATAGCGTAGCGCTCGATGAGCCGGTCGAGCATGTTCAGCAGGGCCGTCGTCTGGGCGACACTGTCGGTGGCGGGATTGATGCCGATGACCGCATCGCCGCTGCCATAGAGCAGTCCGTCGAGAATTGCCGCGGCGATTCCCTTGAGGTCGTCGGTCGGATGGTTCGGTTGCAGGCGGATCGACAATCGCCGCGGCAGGCCGATCGTATTGCGAAAGGCGGTAACGACATGACAGTGCCGGGCAACGGCGATCAGGTCCTGATTGCGCATCAACTTCGCAACGCCCGCCGCCATCTCCGGCGTAATTCCGGCGGCAAGGGCGGTGAGACGTTCCGACGTCGCAAAATCCGAGAGCAGCCAGTCGCGGAATTCTCCCACCGTCATCGCCGCAACCGGCGCGAATGCCCGCCGATCGTGGCTGTCAATGATCAGTCGGGTAACCTCGTCGGACTCGTAGGGCACGACAGGTTCGTCGAGAAAGACCGCAAGGGGCAGGTCGGCAAGCGCGAAGCGGGCCGCCACCCGCTCGGCGTCCGATCCGGCGTCAATACCGGCAAGCGCATCACCGGATCGGGCCGGGGTCGCCTTCGCCAGCAGGTCCTTAAGGTCAGTGAAGACCCATCGGGTCCCGGCGACCGTAGAGGTGTAGCGCATCAGCCCACCCTCCCTGCACCATGATCGAGGTCACCGCCGGTCCGCCGCGTCGCGTCGCGTCGGATCGCCGAGACCTGTCAGTCGATGTCACCCCTGGCAAGGGCGCCCTCCAGTACCGGGACGCTCTCCAGCAGGGCGTCTCGGGGCGCCGCCTCCCGGCTCGGGCGCGTCATCGAATAGTACGCCAGCGCCAGCAGGAATAGGCCGATGAAAAGAACGCCGATAATTTGGTTGTAGTAGAACATGACAATCAGCGAGCCGAGCGAAAGCACCAGGGCGACGGCTGGAAATACCGGGAAGAACGGCGCGCGAAACGGCCGCGTCAGGTCCGGTTCCTTGACGCGCAGGCGGAACAGCGCCGCCATGCTGATGATGTAAAGAACGAGCGCGCCGAAGGCCGACAACGTGATCAACTCGGCGGTCTTGCCGGACAGAATGCCGACGATCCCGGCAATGCCGCCGGCGATCAGCGCCCAATGCGGCGTGCGGAAACGCTGATGAACAGCGGCGAGGACCGCCGGCAGGTAGCCCGCGCGGGCGAGGGCGAAGATCTGCCGGGAATAGCCGATGATGATGCCGTGGAACGAAGCGACGAGGCCGAACAGGCCGATCGCGACGAGCATATGCGTCCAGCCCGAGTCCTTGCCCACCACCATCGACATCGCCTCCGGCAGAGGATAGTCGACACTCGATAAGGCGCGCCAGTCGCCGACGCCGCCAGCAAGAATCATCACGCCGAGCGCCAGCGCGACCAATGTGATAATGCCTAAAATATAGGCGCGCGGGATGGTGCGTGACGGATCTCGCGCCTCCTCCGCAGCCATGGCGACGCCTTCAATCGCGAGGTAGAACCAAATGGCGAAAGGAATTGCCGCAAGGATGCCTTCAAATCCGAAGTCATCGTTGTTGGCAATGAAGTTTCCAAAAGAAAACCCGGGGGCGACGATACCCATGAACACCAGGAGTTCGACCACGGCAAGAACGGTGACCAGCAGCTCGAACATCGCCGCCTGCTTGATGCCGAGTATGTTGATAGTCACGAAGATGAAATACGCGCCGATCGCGATCGCGGTGACGGAAATCCCCGGGTACATAAAATGAACGTAGCCGCCGAGCGCATATGCGATCGCGGGAGGCGCAAAGACGAACTCGATCAAGGTGGCATAACCAGCGATGAGACCGCCGATCGGTCCAAAGGCACGGCGACTATAGGCAAACGGACCCCCAGCATGCGGAATCGCGGTGGTGAGCTCGGTGAAGGAAAAAATGAACGTTGTATAGAGCAAGGTAATCATCAGGGTTGCCCAGAGAAAACCAATGGTCCCCGCCGCTCCCCATCCGTAGTTCCATCCAAAATATTCGCCGGAGATGACGAGCCCGACCGCGATCCCCCAAAGGTGGATGGTGCTGAGCGCGCGCTTAAGCTGTGGCATTCGACTCATTCTCCACTCCTCCGGCTAACTTGGCTCGTCTCAAGCAAGAGCCGTGCCGCCGACGGCGGAGTGCGTTTCCCCCGCCAACTCCGAGGCGGGTCGTGCCCCTCTTAGTTCAGGGCATTGGCACAGTTGCCGATCGCACGGGCGAAGGTTAAAAAGAGGAAACAGGGAGGACTGTAATGTCGATCGACACGCTTGCCGCCGACCCGTTCGAGACCGGCCTTGATCGCACCCAGGCCAATCACCAGCCCCTTACACCACTCGGGTTTCTCGCCCGGGCCGCCATGGTCTATCCCGATCGCCCGTCCATCGTTCATGGCGAGCGCCGCTACACCTGGCGCGAAACGTATGCCCGTTGCCGCCGCCTTGCCTCGGCACTGACCCGTGCCGGCCTCAAGCGCGGACAGACGGTCGCCGTTATGGCCGCGAACACCCCCGAAATGTTTGAGGCCCACTTCGGCGTGCCGATGTCGGGCGCCGTCTTGAACACATTGAACACCCGACTCGATGCGCCCGCCCTTGCGTTCTGCCTGAAGCATGGAGAAGCCCGGGCTTTGATCTGCGATCGCGAATTTGCCGGACCGATCGGTGAGGCGCTGCGGCTGCTTGGTCGCGAATTACTGCTGATTGAAATCGACGATCCGTTGGCGCACCGCCGCGGCGATCCTCTTGGTGGAATCGACTACGAACAATTCATCGCCGACGGTGACGAGGCTTTCGCCTGGGAACTACCGGCCGACGAATGGAATGCGATCAGCCTGAACTATACCTCCGGCACCACGGGTGATCCCAAGGGTGTCGTCTACCACCATCGCGGCGCTTATCTTACCGCGATTGGGAACGTCGTCTCCTGGCAGATGCCCCCACATCCAGTCTACCTGTGGACGCTGCCGATGTTCCATTGCAACGGCTGGTGCTTCGCATGGACCCTTGCCGCCATCGCCGGGCTGAGCGTGTGCATGCGCAGCTTCACCGGCCCGTCGGTGTGGCAGACAATCGCCGAGCACCGCGTCACCCACTTCTGCGGCGCGCCGATCGTCCTCAACATGGTGGTTAACACGCCGGAAGAGGAACGCCCCGCGATCGATCACATCGTCAACGTCATGACTGCTGCGGCTCCGCCGCCGGCGGCCACGCTGGAGCGGATGCAGCGCCAGGGGTTCCGCGTAACCCACGTCTACGGCCTGACTGAAACCTACGGGCCGTCCGTGGTCTGCGCGTGGCACGATGAATGGAACGATCTGCCGATCGAGGAGCAAGCCAACCTCAAGGCTCGCCAGGGCGTTCCCTACCCCAATCTCGAAGGCCTCGCCGTGCTCGACCCGCTGACCATGGAGCCGGTGCCAGACGACGGCGAGACGATCGGTGAGGTGATGTTCCGCGGCAACGTGGTGATGAAAGGCTACCTGAAGGACCGGTTCTCCACCCAAAACGCGCTGGCTGGCGGCTGGTTTCACTCGGGCGATCTCGGGGTCCGCCACCCGGACGGCTACATCCAGCTCAAGGACCGCTCGAAAGACATCATCATCTCGGGCGGGGAAAATATCTCCTCGATCGAGGTCGAGAACGCCCTCTACCAGCATCCAGCGGTGCTGCTCGCCGCCGTCGTTGCCCAGCCAGACGACAAATGGGGGGAAACGCCATGCGCCTTCGTCGAGCTCAAGCCGGGCGCTCGCATCTCAGAAAAGGAGATCATCGCCTTCTGTCGTGAACACATCGCCCACTTCAAATGCCCGACGCGGGTCATCTTCGGCGAGGTTCCAAAGACGTCGACCGGCAAAGTGCAGAAGTTCAAGCTACGCTCTACGGCAAAGGAAGCCGTCTGAAACCTGCGCCGTTATCCAAATTAGGGAAGCACACCGCCGCGACGCGGCGTGCTTTTCGGCGCGTGCGAACGGCCGGCGTGATGGCACCGTCACCGAGCTGCCGGGTACGCGTCGTCTCCCCCATGATCGGGCTCGCTTTGCGCCGAGATCCGGCGCTCGACTACTGGCGAGCCTCTGCCCGGGCAGAGGCTTCGGAAGGCGACGGTCGCCGTTCCGTCTCGGATTGCCCGGTCGCGATCGCCCGTCAACGTCGCCGAGCCGGAAGACGTACCGTGGCCCAAGCCGAATCACTCCCGCAATTCGCTGATTTATGATAGAATTAGTCAATTATTAGTTGTTATTGGCGTATAAGTGTGGCGATCACGCAACGCATCGACCGGTATCGTTGGGATTGGTCCTTCCGGCGTACCGGCCGGCGCCTTATAACGGTGATCGATCGACGCTGGACGGAACGACAACGTGCTGAGCATTATCATCCCGACACTGAATGTCGGCCAGTCCCTGAAGTCGACACTCGATACAATCGTGTCGGCGGCCTCGCTCGCCCACGAGGTGATCGTCGCCGATGGTGGGTCCGTCGACGACACCGCGTTGATCGCCGAACGCGGCGGTGCGATATTTCTTGAAACACACCGCGGCCGTGGACAACAGATGGCAGAGGGCGCGCTCGCGGCCGCTGGCGACTGGTTCTTGTTCCTGCACGCCGACACGCAACTGCAGACGGGCTGGACCCAGGCCGTGCAGGCGTTCATCGCCGATTCAGCGAATCAGGCACATGCGGGATATTTTCGCTTCGCGTTGAACGATCGCGCGCTGGCCGCCAGAATCGTCGAATACGCCGTCCGCCTGCGTAGCCGGGTGTTCTGCCTGCCTTATGGCGATCAAGGGCTGTTGATCAGTCGATCGTTCTATGAAGGGCTCGGCGGATATAAGCGCTTGCCGCTGATGGAGGACGTCGATTTCGTTCGCCGGATCGGCCGACGCCGCATGCGGCCACTCAAAGCCACCGCGGTAACATCGGCGGAAAAGTATCGGCGCGATGGCTACCTTTTGCGCCCTTTGCGCAACCTCTTCGTCCTCAGTCTTTATGCTGCCGGCGTGTCTCCGCGATATCTGAGCACGCGCTATCGTTGAGTACCGCTGCCCGGCGGGACTAAAACCCCAAAAATCAGTGCCTTACGATCATCAGTGACTGGCCACCCGTCGACTGACGTAGCGACCGTCCTTGACGCCGGCAAAGATCTCCTCGATCTGCGGATGCGAAACCGGATCGCCTGAATCGTCGGGAATCAGATTCTGCTCCGAGACGTATGCGATGTACGTTGTCTCGGCGTTTTCGGCGAGAAGATGATAGAATGGCTGGTCTTTATGCGGGCGCACGTTTTCCGGGATCGACAGCCACCATTCTTCGGTGTTGGCGAATTGCGGATCGACATCAAATATGACACCACGAAACGGATAAATGCGGTGGCGAACGACCTGCCCAATCTGGAATCGTGCGTGCCTCACATCGGTCACGGTTGCAGCCCTCCTCGCATAAACAGGTGGTTCGAATTGACCGCAGATTTCAACCCCCGTTCGACCAATGGTTGTTGCACGCCGCCGCGCCGCGCAGCAAAATCCTCCATCGAATCGGGCAACGCGCTCGGCCATACCAAGGTGAGCGTTTGGCACACATGCGTATCCAAGTGATCTTCGATCCTGGTTGTCCTTGGTGCTACATCGGCAAGCGGCAGCTCGAGCGGGCGTTAGCCCAACACCCGTCGAATGACGTGCACATTGATTGGTGGCCGTTTCTGCTCAATCCTGATTTGCCCGCTGAGGGTATTGACCGCACCACATATCTCATCCGGAAATTCGGCAGCGAAGCCCGGGTCGGACGGATACACTTGGCGATTGCCGACGTCGGGCAATCTGTTGAAATCGATTTTGCGTTCGATCGTATCCGACGAACACCGAACACCGTGAACGCGCACCGGCTGATTCGCTTCGCGGCGCTGTACGGGCGCGCGGACGCGATGGTCGAAGCGCTCTATTATAGCCACTTTGTCCGCGGCCGCGACATCGGCGACACCCATTTTCTGATCCAACTTGGTGGTGAACTCGGACTTGACGTCCGGTCTTTGCGAAGCTACCTGCGCAGTGACGCCGAGCTCTCAGCCGTCTATTCCGAGAACGCGCGCGCTCACCGGCTCGGCATTAACGGGGTGCCGGCGTTCGTGTTCAATGGTGGGTTCGTGATCTGTGGCGCACAGGAACCGTTGGTTCTCTCACGCATGCTCGACCTGGGCTGGGAAGCGCATTCCCCCGCCGTGAGCGAGCGCAGCCCCATCAGCCTAGAGCGATAGTCGCTACTGCAAGGTGCAGCGGAAATCTGCGTTCCCATGGCGTTCCTTCTCTCTTGGACTTGCCTCATCACAACTGCCGGCAACCGATGACATCGGACGACATTGATCGGTAGTTCATATTTTTCCCTTACTTATCAGTACATTACACAAACAAACCAGTCTTGGCCGGAAACTGCTGATTGGGAAACGCGTTTCGGCTCCTTGCAGGCATGTCCTGGTGTGCTTAGCTCAGAGCAGGTGCGCGGGCCCTGCACGCGGCGCGCTCAAACTGCCGCTTCTTCACCGACCTGCGGTACGCGTGGCGCGCGTGACAGTCACTTGCGAGGTGCACAAGCGATGGAAACCCCCGATCTTTCCCAGGCACTGGTGCCCGTTGCCGGCCAGGAGAGTTATGTGCGGCGCCGATTCTGGGGCAAGCTGCGCCGAACACTGGGCCGAATGCCGTTCGCCGATCGCGCCGTCGCCGCTTATTATGCCGCTCTTGATCCGGCAACGCCGAAGCACGCCAAAGCCGTGCTGCTGGCGGCGCTCGCCTACTTTATCATGCCCGCGGACCTGATCCCGGACATCATCGCCGGTCTCGGCTTCTCCGACGATGCCGCAGTGCTGCTGATGGCGCTGCAGACTCTGTCGGCCCACGTGACGCCCGAGCATGTCGCTCGCGCCCGCGAGGCTCTCGATGCCGAGGGATAGCCACGATCAGCCCGACCCCTTCGCAATGCGCGGCGGTCAGTGATCCGCGGGCCGGGCCGTGCGGGCGCGGCGGGAGACCTTCGCCTCGCGTCGGGCGATATAAACGGTCGCGGCAACGATGACCGCAGCACCGGCCCAGGTCCAGGCGTCCGGCGCCTCGCCAAACATCAGCCAGCCGAGCAACGAGGCGAAGATCAGCCGCGAAAAATCAAAGGGCATCACCGCCGAGGCATCGGCGGTCGACATCGCACGCACGAGAAACACCTGGCCGACCGTTGCCACCAGACCCAGCAACAGCAGCCAGGTGAAGGTTTGGAAATCGGGCCATGTCCAGACGAACGAGGCCGGAACCAGCGCCATTGGCGTCATCAACAGGCCCATGATCAGGACGATGGCATTGGGATGTTCGGTGCGCGACAGTGCCTTGACCGAAAGCTGTGCCGCAGCGATGCCGGCGGCCGAACTCAGCGCCAGGAGGGCCGCCGGGGTGAAGGTATCGGCACCCGGGCGGACGATGACGATTGCGCCGAGAAAGCCGATCAGCGTCGCCGTCCATCGCCTGAGCCCGACATGCTCGCGCAGCACCAGCGCGGCGCCGATGGTGGCGAACAGCGGCGCGGTGAACGACAGCGCGGTAACGTTGGCGAGCGGCATCAGACTGAGCGCGGTGAACAGCAGCAGCATCGCGCCAAGGCCAAGGACGGAGCGCAGCAGGTGCATTCCCGGCCGGCCGGTACGCAGGCGGCCGACACCGACGCGGGCGAGCCAGGGCAGCATGAAGATAATGCCACCGAGGTTGCGGAAGAACGCCGCCTCGAACGGATGGATCTCCGGCGCCAGCTTGCGGACAATCGCCATCATCGCGGCAAAGCCGGCGCAGGCACCGATCATAAACACTGCGCCCTTGAGCGGAGCGTCCAGGCGAGCGAAGCGGGCGGCGTAAGCGGCGGCGAACGCGGGCCTGTTCATGCGCCTGGCGCGGGTTGTGCGCAAGGTCGTGGAGCAGACGGGAGGAAAGCAGACGCAGGCCAAGATCCTCGCAGGGCGCTGTTCGCCGGAAATGCCGTCCCGCAACACCGTATTGACTCAGAGATGCAGTAAAAAAGACGCAGTAGCAGGTGTAAACAACGCGCGTTCACGCGTTTGTGCAGAGCTTCGTGAACCCGTTCATCGTCACGATCCTTAAATACGGGTAGCAGGTGTTTCACGAACGAATTCGATTCTCGTCTAGAGCCGTTGAAGGGTTTTCCAAATGGCAACACTCGCCTCCGATCGCAATGCGCTCGACAACCAGCCTTTTCGCACCGTTGTCACCTGGTTGATCGTCTGGGGACTGGTCCTGACCATCATCGTCAGCGTCTGAGCGGCACGGCTGCCGGCGCCGCCTCCGCGCCGGCGACTGTACGCGAGGACGCAATCTCGCTCTTCACCCAGTCGCGGAACGCCCGGATTTTCGGGCGTTCCGCCGACGTCGGCGGGCAGACCACATAATAGGCGAATCCGGTTGGCAGACGCGCGGAAAACGGCGCGACGAGCCGTCCCGCAGCAAGGTCGTCGCCGACCAGAACCGCTTGGCCGAGCGCGACCCCGCGCCCATCCATCGCCGCCTGCAACATCAGATGCGTATGGCTGAAGCGCGGCCCCCGCGTGGCGTCGACACCGCTCGCCCCGGCCGCCGCCAGCCATGTCTCCCAGGTCGGAAAGCGTCCCAGCGGCAGCATGTCCTCGTGCAGCAACGTGACATGAGCAAGGTCGCCGAGACTCTGCAGGCGCGGTCGTAACGACGGACTGCACACCGGGAGAAGCGCTTCGTCGGCGAGCCAGTCGGCGCGCAGTCCCGGCCACCGCCCCCCACCGAAGCGAACAGCGACGTCGATGCCGTCTCTGGCGAAGTCGACGAGATACTCCTTCGCCGAGATGCGCAAATCGATCTCCGGATGGCGGTCCTGAAACCGGCTCATCCGCGGCACCAACCAGGTGACCGCGAACGATGGCAGGGTCGAGACGGTGAGGGTGCCGCTCTCTTCGCGCGCGCGAAGCCGCGCCGCGGCCTCGGCGAGTTGATCAAGCGCGTCACGCACCGCCGGGAACAGGGTCTGCCCCTCCTCGGTCAGCATGAGCGCGCGGTTGAGCCGTCGGAACAACGCAAGACCGAGGTGGTCTTCCAGGGCCTTGATCTGGTGGCTGACAGCCGCCTGAGTGACATTGAGTTCGTCTGCGGCACGGGTAAAGCTCAGGTGCCGCGCCGCAGCCTCGAACACGCGCAAGCCATTCAGCGGTGGAAGATGGCGGCTCATTGCCGGCTCCAATCATTATTTTATCTAATGTGAAGCGGACAAAAGCTCGTTTGTCAAGCAACGTTGCCCGAACTACCTTAGCCATCATGCGGAGCGCACATACCGCCAAGTAGCGGTTTTTAAAGAGTTCAAAGGAGATGGTTATGGCACGCGCCACGTATTTCAGCTCTAGCGTTCCGTCCCTGCCGAATATTCGAGCAGATGGGCATTCGCAGGGATGGGTGCGCGCACAAGAAATGCTCATCCGAACGGTCGATGCGCTCGGCGCATGGCAGGAGCGCGTGCGCGACAGGCGCCGACTGGCGACGCTCGACGATCAGATGCTGCGTGACATCGGCGTCGACCGCGCGACGGCCATTCATGAAGCAGCGAAGCCGTTCTGGGTGAAATGAGTGCGCGGACATTCGCGCGCCGGCCTCTGCTTGCCGGGAACAACCGGCAGCGGAGAAGAGCGGCACGGCCGATCGGTCCTTGATGACCCTCAGCCGCCGAAGACCCGCATCAGCCGGTCCCACAATCCCGGCTCCTGCTCCTCCCCATCGCCCGCGTCGGCGTCGCTCCTGGGTGGCGTCGACCGGGCGATCGGTACATCAAGGCTGGGGAGCGGCCGCGCGGGACGCCCGGCAAGGGCGTCGGCCATGAATGCGCGCCACACCTGCGCCGGCAACCCGCCGCCGGTGACGCCGCGCATCGCCCGGTCGTCATCGTTGCCGATCCACACCGCCGTGACCAGCTCGGCGGACCAGCCGATGAACCAGGCATCGCGGAAATTCTGGCTGGTGCCGGTTTTTCCGGCGATCGGCCGGCCGATGCGCGCCGCCCGACCGGTTCCGCTTTCCACCGCGTCGACGAGCATGCTGGTGATGTCCGCGGCGCACGCGCTCGACAACACCCTGCCCGGCCCACCGCCGCTGCGGTGGTAGAGCGGCCGGCCCTCGGCGTCATACACCGCTTCGATGCCGTAAGGCCATACGCCGATGCCCCCGCTGGCGAAAGCGGCGTAGGCCCCCGCCATCTCGATGACTGGAATGCCGCTGACGCCAAGCGATAGCGCCGGTGTCGCATCCATGTCGGCGGTGATGCCGAGCCGTCGCGCGACGTCGATCACCCGTCGATAGCCGGCATACTGGCCGACCTGCGCCGCGACCGTGTTGATCGACTGCGCCAGTGCCGTTCGCAGGCTCATCTCGCCGGAAAAGCGGCCGGTAAAGTTCTTCGGCTGCCAGCCGTTGATCTCGACCGGCGCGTCCATCATCCGGCTGTCCGGCGTCAGCCCCGCTTCCATACCGGCAGCATAGACGATCGGCTTGAACGATGATCCCGGCTGGCGTTGCGCCTGCGTCGCCCGGTTGAACGGGCTTTCCTGGTAGTCAACGCCACCGACGAGCGCGCGCACGGCCCCCCCCGAGGTCATTGCCACCAGGGCCGCCTGCTCGGCGTCACCTCGCCGGGCCGCGGCACTGCCGAGAACGGCGGCAACCTTGTTTTCGGCGATCAGTTGCAGCCGGGAATCGAGCGTCGTCTGAATCGTTAGATCCTGGTCGGGCGCACTGACGAAGCCCGAGACCTGCGCCATCACCCAGTCAACGAAATAGCGGGCATTCGGTCCTGCGCGCCGGTGGGCGAGGCTGGTCGTCCGCTGGCGCCATGCGGCCTGCGCGTGCGCGTCGTCGAGGAAGCCCGCATCGACCATAATGCCGAGCACATCGTGGGCCCGGTTTTCCGCCAGCTCCTCGTTGGCCAGCGGATTGTAGCGCGACGGCGCCTTGAGCAACCCCGCCAGCATCGCCGCCTGATAGGTGTTTACCTGCGTTGCCGGACGGCCGAAGAACTTGCGCGATGCGGCGTCGACGCCATAGGCGCCAGCGCCGAAATACACCCGGTTCAGATAGATCGCCAGGATCTGGTCCTTGCTGAAGCGATACTCGAGCCAGAGCGCCAGTATGAGTTCCTGCACCTTGCGCTTGATCGTGCGCTCCTGGGTCAGGAAGAGGTTTTTCGCCGCCTGCTGGCTGATCGTACTGCCGCCCTGAACAACCGAGCCGGCCTTCAGGTTGACGAAGAGGGCGCGGGCGAGCCCGATCGGATCGAGGCCGAAATGGTGATAGAACCGCCGATCCTCGACGGCGAGCACGGCTCTCGGCAGCGCTGGCGGGAGGTCGGCGACGGCGAGGGGCCGGCCATAGAAGTCACCCATCGTCGCCAGCACCGAGCCGTCGGCGGCGAGGACGGTAACCGCCGGTTTGCGCGTCGGCGCTAAAGCCTCGTCGATGTCGGGAAGATCAGCGGCATACCAGGCGACGATCCCGCCGAGAAGCACAAACGCCCAGATCGCCGCGACCGCCGTCCACTTGGCCAGCGTGCCCAGCAGGCCGCGAGACGGGCGCGCGCGAGCCTTCGGCGCCCGCCGTCTACTGATCCTCTCGTCGGCAGACGGGCGAATTTTCTGAACCATCGTGACGATTCTCTTACCTCAATCCCGCGAGGCCCGCGTGCTGGATCGCCAGCAGTGGCATAACTGCTTGTAAATTCCGCTAAGATTAAGGCCGGCCTCGGCTACGCCGATGGTCCCGATCAACGGCGCCGGGCGAATCCGCGGCACAGCGCAAACGTCTAAGCCGCTCCCGCCTTGCTCTTGAGCGCATGTCCGACCAGCGTGCGGCCGAGATCCCAGACGGCGCCCAGCGCATGGGCCTCGCCGATGACGTCGACGAACGCCTCGACGGTCCAGTGGATGTCCGCGTCGCTTACCACCAGCGGCGGCAACAGCTTGATCACCGGCATGTTGTGCCCGGCGACCTGCGCCAGGATGCGATGGCGCTGGAATAGCGGGATGAGCACGAGCTGGCAGAACAGCCCCTTGTTCGCCTTGTCGAGCAGCGCGTAGGAGGCCTTCAGCTTCAGGCTCTTCGGCGGCCCGAACTCGATGGCGATCATCATCCCCTTGCCACGCACCGCATGCACGAACTCGAAGCCGGCGAGCCGCTGGCGCAAGGCAGCGATCAGGCCTTCGCCCGCCGCGGCCGCGCGGTCAATGAGCCTTTCGTCATCGAAGATGGCCAAGGTGGCAAGGCCGGCGGCCATCGCCATGTCGTTCTTCGAGAAGGTCGAGCCGTGTACCACCGCACGATCCATGCGATCGAACATCTTATCGAAGATCGCCTTGCGCATGACGATGGCGCCGACCGGGGCGAAGCCGCCGGAAAGCGCCTTGGCGAGCAGCACCATGTCGGGCTCGAGCCCCCAGTGCTCGCAGGCGATGAAGCGGCCGGTGCGGCCAAGCCCGGTCTGGATCTCGTCGGCGACGAACAGCGCGCCATGCTTGCGGCACAGGCTCTGGGCGTCCGCGAGGTAGCCCTCCGCCGGCAGGTTCACCCCCTTGCCCTGGACTGGCTCGAAGACGAAGGCGGCGACATTGCCGGCCTTGAGCTCGCGCTCCAGCGCCGCAAGGTCGTTGAACGGCACACGCACACATCCGCCGATGAACGGCTCGAAGCCGGTGCGGAACAGATCATCGCCATTCAACGAGAGCGCGCCCATGGTCAGACCGTGAAAGGCGTGATCGCAAAAGACAATTTTGCTCCGGCGGGTGGCGGCGCGGGCGAACTTGATCGCCCCCTCGACCGCCTCGGCGCCGGAATTGCAGAAGAACGCCTTGTCGAGCCACGGCATGCGAGCGATCAGTTGCTCGGCGAGCAGGCCGGCGAGAAGCGAGACGTCCATCTGCACGAGGCCGGCGATCTGGGCGTCGAGAACCTGGCGCAGCGCCGCCGCCACCGCCGGATGGTTTCGCCCGACGGCGAAGACGCCGAAGCCGCTCAGCAGATCGAGGTAGCGGTGACCGGCGGCATCGAACAGGTACGGACCCTCGCCGCGCACGTAATTGACGTCATAACCGATGGTCTTGAGGACCCGGACGAGCTGCGAATTGAGATACCGGTCGAACAGCGCGAACTTTTCTGCCCCGCGGCTGGTTATCGTCTGCTGCAAGTCGAACGGCATGATCTCTTCCCAGGTAATTTGGCCCCGCCCGCCACGCACCGACGCTAACCGCCAAGTCGCGGCAAGGACAAGCCAAACATAGGGCGTGGCGGCGGCCACGGCACGCTTTTGCCGCGCGCGCCCCGGCGCCGCGACGCGTCGTTCTCGGGCCCAAGCGCGGATCGCGGCGCCCGCCGTTAACCCGTACCCGCGCCCATGGAAATGTCGTAGGGTTGTTGGTCTGGACGTGCCGCCAGAGTGTGCGATCAGGGGCGGGCGCCGAGGGGCGCGGGTAAGGAGCGATCCCTTCGGTGCCAGATTTGCGAAGGCCGAGACCGTGAACCTTGCCCACCTTCTTGCGAGAGCGGGTCGCGCCGATGGCGAGCGCCCGGCGGTTTGCGTCGGCAGCGAGGTCGTCGCCGATTATCGCACGCTCGCCCGGCGCGCCGCCGCGATCGCCGCTGGCCTCGGCCGCGCGTTCAAGCTCCATCCGGGAGATCGCGTCGCCCTCGTCATGCGCAACTGCGCCGCCTACGTCGAGGCGCTGTTCGCCTGCTGGCACGGCGGCTTTACCGCGGTGCCGATCAACGCCAAGCTGCATCCGCGCGAACTCGCCTTTATTCTCGAGCACGCGGGCGCACGGATATGCTTGGTGACATCCGATCTTGAGCCCGCGGTTGCCACCGCGGCGAAGGGGCTGGCGGAGCTGCGCGGCGTGATCGCGGTCGACGGCCGCGCCTACGCCGCCGCCGCCGCCTGCGAGCCCATGGCGATGGTCGAACGGGCACCGGACGATCTCGCTTGGCTATTCTATACCAGCGGCACGACCGGGCGCTCGAAAGGGGCGATGCTCACCCACCGCAATCTGCTGGCGATGACCACCAGCTATTTCATCGACGTTGATTCGATCGATCGCAACGACGCGATGCTGCATCCGGCGCCGATGTCGCACGGCTCTGGCCTTTATATCCTGCCGCATGTGGCGGCAGCGGCGCGGCAGGTCATTCCCCCGTCGGGCAGCTTCGATGCCAAGGAGCTTTTCGCCCTGATCGCCGCCCATCCCGGCGCCGCGTTCTTTGCCGCACCGACCATTGTCCGCCGGCTGATCGACAGCCCGGCGGCCGCCAGCGCCGATACCCGAAATCTCAAGACCATCGTCTACGGCGGTGGGCCGATGTATGTCGAGGATTGCCGGCGCGCGCTCGGCGTGCTCGGCAACAAGCTGGTGCAGATCTACGGCCAGGGCGAAAGTCCGATGACGATCACGGCGCTGAGCCGCGCCCGCCATGCGGACACGGCGCATCCGCGTTACGCGCAGCGCCTGGCCTCGGTCGGCGTGCCCCATAGCGTCGTCGAGGTCATGATCGCAGATCCCGATGATCGGCGCCTTGAGCCAAACGAGATCGGCGAGGTGCTCGTTCGTGGTGATCCGGTCATGGCCGGCTATTGGCACGATCCCAACGCAAGCGCGGCGGCGCTGCGCGGCGGCTGGCTGCACACCGGCGATGTCGGCGCGTTCGACCAAGACGGGTTCCTGACCTTGAAGGACCGCTCGAAGGATCTGATCATCAGTGGCGGCAACAACATCTATCCCCGCGAGATTGAAGAGGTGCTGCTGCGCCATCCGGGGGTGTCCGAAGTCAGCGTCATCGGCGCGCCCGATCGCGACTGGGGCGAGATGGTCGTCGCCTTCGTCGTCGAGCGCACGTTCGATACGCGCGATTCCGTGGCCGGGCCCCGTTCGGAGAGCCGCGATTGCAAGGCCGACCCAGGGGCGCTCGATCGCCTGTGCCTCGATCATCTCGCCCGGTTCAAGCGCCCGAAACGCTATATCTTCGTGGACTCCCTGCCCAAGAACAACTACGGCAAGGTGCTCAAGACCGCATTGCGGAAACAACTGGCAAACCCCGATGGCAAGGACGGGCATGGCTGATCGGTTGAAGGATAAGGTGGTCATCGTCACCGGCTGCGGCTCGGTCGGACCAGGGTGGGGCAACGGCAAGGCGATGGCGGTGCTGTTCGCCCGCGAGGGCGCGCACGTCATCGGCATCGATCGCAGCGAGGCCGCCGCGGAAGAAACGCGCGCGATCATCGCGGCCGAAGGCGGCAGTTTCCGGGCGCGGGTGGCGGATGTGAGCAACGCCACGCAGATCGCCGCCATCGTCGACGACAGCCTCAAGGCGCTCGGGCGGATCGATATCCTGATCAACAACGTCGGCATCGCCCGCGTCGGCGGACCGGTCGAACTCGACGAGAATGCCTGGGATGATCTTTTGCGGATCAACCTGAAGAGCACGCTGCTGACCTGCCGGCACGTCCTGCCGGTAATGGAACGCCAGGGCAAGGGGGCGATCGTCAATAACGCCTCGATCGCCGCCTGGGGCTGGTGCGGTGTGAACTATGGCCTTTACGGCGCCAGCAAGGGCGCGATGATCTCGCTGACCCGCAGCATCGCCGTCCAGTACGCGCCCAAGGGCATTCGCGCCAACTGCGTCTGCCCGGGCCTGATGAACACCCCACTGGTGCACAAGGCGTTGACGACCGTCTACGGCGAGGAAGGCGATATCGATACGCTGATCGCAACGCGCGATGCGCAATGCCCGATGGGTCACATGGGCGACGCCTGGGATACCGCCCATGCCGCCCTTTATCTCGCTTCCGACGAGGCGAAATACGTCACCGGCGTCGCGCTCAACGTCGACGGCGGCCTCACCCTGCGCTTCGCCTGAGCTGCCCCTTGCGCCCGGCATGACGCGATGACGTGGCAGTTCTGGATCGATCGTGGCGGTACGTTCACCGATATCGTCGCGCGCGCACCGGACGGCGCCATCGTCACCCGCAAGATGCTCTCCGAGAACCCGCGGTGCTATGGCGATGCGGCGATCGCCGGGATTCGCGCGGTGCTGGGCCTGGCGGCGGACGAGCCGATCCCGGCCGAGCGGATCGCCGTGGTCAAGATGGGCACGACGGTGGCAACCAACGCGCTGCTCGAACGCAAGGGCGAGAGGGTAGCCCTGGCGATCACCCGCGGCTTCGCCGACGCGCTGCGCATCGGCTATCAGAACCGCCCGAAGCTGTTCGCCCGCCAGATCGTCCTGCCGTCCATGCTCTACGAACGGGTAATCGAGATCGACGAGCGGGTGGACGCTGCCGGCCGCGTGCTGACGCCGCTGGACGCCGACGGCGCCCGCGCCGCCCTGATCGCGGCGCACGAGGCCGGCATCCGCTCCATCGCCATCGTGCTGATGCACGGCTACCGCTACACCCAGCACGAGGCGCGGCTGGCGGCGATGGCGCGCGCGCTCGGCTTCACCCAGGTCTCCACCAGCCATGAGACCAGCCCGCTGATGAAGCTGGTCTCGCGCGGCGATACCACCGTCGTCGATGCCTATCTCTCACCGATCCTGCGCCGCTACGTCGATGCCATCGCGGCGGAACTCGGCGAGGTCCCGCTGATGTTCATGCAATCGAACGGCGGACTGACCGACGCCCATCTGTTCCAGGGCCGGGATTCGATCCTCTCGGGACCCGCGGGCGGGGTTGTCGGCATGGCGCGCACGGCCGAGGCTGCCGGCTTTGCCAAGGTCATCGGCTTCGATATGGGCGGCACGTCGACCGATGTGACCCACTACGACGGCACCTTCGAGCGCAGCTTCGAAACCCAAGTGGCGGGCGTGCGCCTGCGCGCGCCGATGATGCACATCCACACGGTGGCGGCGGGGGGCGGCTCCATCCTGTCCTTCGACGGCACCCGCTTTCGCGTCGGCCCGCAATCCGCCGGCGCCGAGCCCGGGCCCGCCTGCTACGGCCACGGCGGGCCGCTCAGTGTCACCGACGCCAACGTCATGCTCGGGCGCATCCGTCCGGCTCACTTTCCCGCCGTCTTCGGCTCTACCGGCGATCAGCCGCTCGACGACGCAGTTGTCCGGCGCAAGTTCGCCGACCTCGCCGCGCGCATCGCCGCCGAAAGCGGTGCCGTGCGTACGCCCGAGGACATCGCCGAAGGGTTTCTCAAGATCGCGGTCGAAAACATGGCGAACGCGATCAAGCAGATCTCGGTGCAGCGCGGCTACGATATCACCCGCTACGTGTTGAACTGCTTCGGCGGCGCCGGCGGTCAGCATGCCTGCGCCATCGCCGATACGCTCGGCATGACCCGCGTGCTCATCCATCCGCTGGCCGGCGTGCTGTCCGCCTATGGCATGGGGCTCGCCGATGTCCGCGCATTGCGCGAAGGGGCGATCGAGGTCGAGCTAACCGCCGCGTGCATGCCTGAGCTGACCGCAAGGCTCGCCGCCCTCGCCGACGACGCCCGTGCCAAGGTCGCCCGCCAGGGCATCGCCACGGACGTGATCACCCTCGTACGCCAAGCGCATCTGCGCTATCAGGGCACGGATACGCCATTGCCGATCGCCTTCTCCACGGCGGCCGAGATGATCGCGGCGTTCGAGGCGCTGCACCACCAGCGCTTTGGGTTCACCATGGCCGGACGGCCGATCATCGTCGAGGCGCTGGCGGCCGAGGCGATCGGTGGTGGCGCAACCGGCCTCGATGCCGACGCACCGCCGCGTCCTGACCACCCGCCGGCACGACCGATCGAGCACGCTGGCGTCTGGTTTGCCCGCGGCTGGAAGAGGACGCCGATCTGGGATCGCGCCGCGCTCGCGCCGGGCGCGGTGATCGACGGTCCGGCAATCCTCGTCGAGACCAACGCGACGACGGTCCTCGAGCCGGGCTGGCGCGCCGAAGTGAACCGTCTCGGCCACCTGCTGCTCACCCGCGCCGCGCCGCGCCGGCCGGCCCACGCCATCGGCACCGCGGCCGATCCGGTGATGCTCGAGGTGTTCAACAATCTGTTCATGTCGATTGCCGAGCAGATGGGCGCGGTGCTCGCCAACACCGCGCAATCCGTCAACATCAAGGAGCGATTGGACTTTTCGTGCGCGGTGTTTGATGCCGCGGGCGGACTGGTCGCCAACGCGCCGCACCTGCCCGTGCATCTCGGCTCGATGGGCGAGAGCATCGAGACGGTAATCCGCGAGCGCGCCGGGACGATGGCCGCCGGCGACGTCTACATGCTCAACGCCCCCTACAACGGCGGCACCCATCTGCCGGACGTCACCGTCATCACCCCGGTCTTCGACGATGCTGGCGTCAAGATCCTGTTCTTCGTCGCATCGCGCGGCCATCACGCCGACATCGGCGGCATCACCCCCGGCTCGATGCCACCCGACAGCCGCACCGTCGACGAGGAAGGAGTGCTCATCGACGACTTCACCCTGATCGCGCAGGGTCGGTTCCGCGAGACCGAACTGCGTGCCCTGCTCGCCTCCGGACGCTACCCGGCGCGCAACCCAAACCAGAACCTCGCCGACTTCCGGGCGCAGGCCGCAGCCAACGAAAAGGGTGCCCAGGAGCTGCGGCGAATGGTGGCCGACTTCGGCCTCGACGTCGTTCACGCCTACATGCGCCACGTCCAGGAGAACGCCGAAGAGCAGGTCCGCCGGGTCATTGGCGTCCTCAGCGACGGCAGCTTCGCCAGCGAGATGGATGACGGCAGCATGATCCGCGTCGCCATCCGCATCGATTCCGCCGCCCGCTCGGCGTGCATTGACTTCACCGGCACCTCGGGCGAGCTGGCGAGCAACTTCAACGCCCCGCCAGCGGTCGCCAAGGCGGCGGTGCTCTACGTCTTCCGCACCCTGATCGACGATGACATCCCGCTCAACGCCGGTTGTCTCAAGCCGCTTACCATCGTCATCCCCGAAGGCTCGATGCTGCGGCCTCGCTATCCCGCTGCCGTCGTCGCCGGCAATGTCGAGACCTCGCAGGCGATCACCGACGCGCTCTACGGCGCCCTCGGCGTCCTTGCGAGCGCTCAGGGAACGATGAACAACTTCACGTTCGGCAACGATCGCCACCAGTATTACGAGACAATCTGCGGCGGCGCCGGCGCCGGCGCCGATTTCGACGGCGCGGACGCCGTGCACACGCACATGACCAACACCCGGCTCACCGATCCGGAAGTGCTCGAATGGCGCTTTCCCGTCCTGTTGCGCGAGTTCCGCATCCGTCACGGCTCGGGTGGCGACGGACGGCGGCGCGGCGGCTGTGGGGTGGTACGGCGAATCGCGTTTCTCGAGCCCATGACCGCGGCGATTCTCTCGGGTCATCGACGCGTCCCACCGTTCGGTCTCGCCGGCGGCTCGCCGGGCGCGACCGGACGGAACAGCATTGTCCGCGCCGATGGCCGGAGCGAGTGTCTTTCCGGCACCGATCGGGTGGAAATGCGCGTGAATGATCAGTTTATCATCGAAACGCCCGGTGGTGGCGGCTTCGGGGACACGTGATCCTTGCCGCGTCGACCAGCCTCATTTCCAAACGACGCCGACGCGCTTCAAAAGCAGCACCCCTCTCGCCTTCAAGGGATTGACAGCCAAGCGACTTTGACGCCCCATACCCATACGGGTAGAGTTCCCGCGGTCGGTCAGCAAAGACCGGCCCAGAAGGGGGCGCCTTGGGCCGATTTTTCGTCCTTGCTTTGTCGACAGTGGCATTCGCGTGCTTGCTCGGAGCCCCAGACCTGCGCGCGCAATCGCTGAACGGCGAACTCGAAGGCCTGCTCGTCTCACATCCCGAGATCCGCGCCGGTGAACGCTCGGCGCAGGCGGCGGACGAAGGCGTGCGTCGAGCATTTTCCGGATATCTGCCCAAGCTCGACATTTTCGGCGAATCCGGTCCGCAATACATCGACAGCCCGGTGCTGAAAAGCCAGGGTGGTGGCGCCTGGTCGACCATCGCCCAGGTCGCGGGCGCCCAACTCACCCAGAAGGTGTTCGACGGCTTCGCCACCCCCTCGCAGATCCGCTCGGCGCGCCTCAACCTCGAGGTGGCGGAATTCACCCTCGCCGGCACGGTCCAGGCGGTACTGTTCGAAGGGATCAGCGCCTACATCGAGGTGCTGCGCCAGAACCGGCTCGTCGACCTTGCCCGGGAGAGCGAGACCACGATCATGCATCAGCTCCGGCTCGAGGACGAACGAGTCCAACGAGGCTCGGGCATCGCCGTCGACGTCTTGCAGGCGAAGTCGCGGCTCCAGGTCGCCAAGGAGCGGCGCGTCGGCTTCGAAGGTGGACTCGCCGACGCGACCACGCGATATATCCAAGTCTTCGGCCACCCGCCGGAAATCGGCGCAATGACCGCGCCCCAGACGCCGACGGGTCTTCTGCCCGGCGATCTGGCTCAGACTCTGGAGCTGGCACGCCAGGAAAACCCGGCGATCGACTCGAGTCTCGCCAACGTCGCCATCGCTGACGAGAAAAAGCGCCTCGTGCGTTCGGAGTACTATCCGACCCTCGACATCGTCGCGCGCGCCGACCGCGAGAACGATAACGACCTGGTGCAGGGCACGCGCACCGACGCCTCGGTGGTCCTGAGCGCCCGGTGGAATCTGTTCAGCGGCTTCTCCACGGCGGCGGGGCTGAAACAGGCCGGCCTCGATTACAAAGTCGCACGCGAGAACCACGATTTGCTCGCCCGCAAACTCGACGAGGAAACCCGGCTGGCGTGGAACGATTGGGCAACGGCGCGCCGGCGGGTCGAACTGCTGGACAACGCGGTGGCCATCGCCTCCGAGGTCTTCGATGCCCGCCACAAGCTGCGGGAGGCCGGCCGGGAGACGGTGATCAACGTTCTCGATGCCGAAAACGAGGTCTATAACGCCCGCATCAGCCTGACCCAGGCCAGCGGCGACGAAACGCTATCCGCGTTCCGCCTCCTGCAGGCAGTTGGACGGCTGCGTCCCGAGGATCTGGGCCTTTCCCAACCTTGAGCCGGCCGCGGACCGCGTTCGGCTCCACGGCGCGGCGGCGCGACCTCAGTTTTCGCCTCCGCCCCAGATTTCATTCTCGCAGGTCGATTGCGAGGCGAATTCCATGCATCGTGCCATCTCCTTGCCCGTGCCGGCGAAGTCCGTCGAATCGAACTGCGGCGGCGGATCCGGCTGGAGCCCGCAGGCGGCGACCAGCACCGCCGGCAGGACACACAGGATCCGGCCGAGACTGTTTCTGGAAGCGCGCACTTGAGGCTCCTTTCATCGACGTTGATTAAGTCGATTTATATTATAGGGCTACTTCTTCGTTGCGTCTCCCTCTTGTGACGGATTGAACGCCAACGACGCCGAATTGATGCAATAGCGCTCGCCGGTCGGCTCCGGTCCGTCCGGGAACACGTGGCCGAGGTGGGCATTGCACCGGCTGCAGTGCACCTCCGTGCGCGTCATGAACATGCTCTTGTCGGTCTGGGTACCAAGCGCGCCGTCGACAACCGGCTGCCAGAAGCTCGGCCAGCCGGAGCCGCTGTCGTACTTGCTCTGCGATGAAAACAGTTCCTGTCCGCAGCACGCGCACAGATATGTTCCCGGGTCCTTGGTGTTCCAGTAGGCGCCGGTAAACGCCCGTTCGGTGCCATGACCACGGCAGACCCGATACTGTTCGGGCGTCAGCTTCGCCCTCCACTCCTCTTCGCTCATCTCGACCCGCCCGGACGTGTCCTTGCCGGCGATCGTACTGTCCATCACTGCCTCCTGGTGCCATGAGTGAATGCCATAACCGATCATGACGCGAACACCCATAGGTGAGCGCTATCATCGAATGACGTATTCGCTATTGGCACCCGGTCAAGCGATAAGCGAGACTGCGTTTCGTTCGCTCGACTAGGCCGCAGTCTTTCAACCGGCCCAGCCGTAGCCGATCCCACAAGGTAGCTGATCCCACACGGGAGTTGAACGCATGGACGCCCTGGATCCAATGGACAAAGGATACGCCCCTTATCACGATCCGTCCCTGCCGGACGTGGTCATGCCGGCGTGTCCGATCGAAAAGAAGCTCAAGGGACAAACGGCGCTGGTCACCGGTGCCAGTTCCGGTATCGGCAAGGGCATCGCCATCGGACTCGGCCACGCCGGCGCCAATGTCGTCGTTAACTACATCAATGGCGAGGACGAGGCGCAGGCCATCGTCGAGGAGGTTCAACGTTGCGGTGCGCGCGCCTGCGCGCACCGCGCCGACGTCTCCCGCGAAGACGACGTCGAGCGGATGTTCGAGACGATGCGCGAGGACTTCGGCACCGTCGACATCCTCGTCAACAACGCCGGGCTGCAGCAGGACGCGCCGTTCGAGGCGATGACTCTCGCCCAGTGGAACAAGGTGATTTCAGTCAACCTCACCGGCCAGTTTCTGTGTTCGCGTGCCGCGGTCCGCGAATTCAAGCGACGCGGCATCCGCCAGGACGTATCGTGCTCCGCTGGCAAGATCTTGTGCATCAGCTCGGTTCACGACGTCATTCCCTGGGCGGGGCACGTCAATTACGCGGCCTCGAAGGGCGGCGTTTCGCTGATGATGAAGAGCATTGCCCAGGAAGTTGCGCCCTTTCGCATTCGTGTCAACGCCATCTCGCCGGGCGCGATCCGCACACCGATCAACATGGAGGCGTGGAGCACGCCCGAGGCCTATGCCGAGCTGATGAAGCTGGTCCCCTACAAGCGCATCGGTGAGGTCGAAGATATCGCCCGCGCCGCCGTCTGGCTGGCCTCGGACGACAGCGATTACCTCACCGGCGCGACCATCTACGTCGATGGCGGCATGACCCTTTATCCCGGGTTCGAGACGGGAGGCTAGAAGATGAGCACGCGCAGCCTTCCTCTCGCGCTCCACGACTTGCGCGCGACTACCCGGCTGGCTGGGCTTGCGGTCGCCTCGCTCCTCGCCTCGGGAGCGTTGCTCGCAGGCGGTATTACCGCGGCAACTGCCGCCCATGCCGCGGTCGAGAAACTGGCTGCCGGGCCGCCAGCGGCGAAGGACAGCGATCGCCCCTCACCAGTAACGGGGGCGGACGGAGCGTCGGCGGAGAAAGGCGGTGAAGGCGTCAAACGCGACTCCCGCGCGGATACCAGCGGCCTTCCGGAGGGCCGGCAGCCCTGGTGGCCGAGCCGGTACGGCGCGGACGATCAGATCGGCACGCTCAACGAATTGACCCCCGAGCGCGTGCTCGCGGCGATGCAAATGGTCAAGACCGGCGAACGGACGAGCCTCGGGCGGATCATCGACGAGAACATTCCCGTCTTCCCCGGCCGCTGGTGGCGGCAATCTCTGGATATTACGCCTCATATAACCAACCTCAACCGGTCCGATACCTCCGGCCAGGGCTGGGGAAAGAACGAAATCAACTGGATCACCGAAATCCAGGCCGGCACCTTTCAGGTCGGCACCCAGATCGATTCTATCGGACACATCCAGACCGGAGATCGCTTCTACAACGGCTGGAAAATCGAGGACGTCGTCGAGAGCTGGGGGCTCAACCGTTTCGGGACCGAGTCGATCCCACCGGTGATCGGGCGCGGCGTCCTCGTCGACGCCGCTGCAGCCAAGGCGGTCACGCGGTTGGAAACCGGCTACGTCATCACCGTGTCCGATGTCGAGGCGGCGCTCGCCCGCGAGAAGGTCGCGATCGGACCGGGGGATATTGTCCTGTTCCATACCGGCTGGGGGGGCCTGTGGGGCGTCGATAATCCTCGCTTCCTGTCAGGCGAGCCGGGACCGGGTCTGGACCTAATCCGCTGGCTCTATGACCGTCATGTCGCCGCCGTCGGCACCGATAGCTGGAGCATTGGCCCGGTGCCGGGCGAAGACCCGGCACGGCCGTTTCTTGTGCCGCAGACAATGTATGTCGACATGGGCCTGTTCGGCTTCGAAAACCTCGCAACCGAAGAGCTCGCCCGGCGCAACATCTACGAATTCCTGTTCGTCAGCACGAACGCGCGTACGCGTGGCTCGACCGCCGCTTTCGTCGCCCCGGCCGCGCTGTTTTAGCTGCTGACATACGCACTTCACGCTTTGGTGCCCATGGATAAGATGCACGATTGACGCGGAATTTTGAGACAAAAAAGCGACATGATCGCGCACACCGTCACAGATCCGCCGCGAAGAGTCCGTGTATAAGGTCACCTGTTCATCGGCTGGTCGGCAGATGTCTGAGAGGGGACATGTCTCAAGTGCAGCCGTATCCAGTAGCAGGGCTGCCTCATGCTGTTAGACGCACGCACCATTCCTGAAGGCACTCTGATCGAGGCTGACCTGTGTATCATTGGAGCTGGTGCGGCGGGAATCACCATCGCTCGCGAATTTATCGGCCAGCCCTTGCGCGTCTGCGTACTTGAGAGCGGTGGCCTTCGCATGCAGCGAGAGGTGCAAAAGCTCTACGAGGGCGAGTGCGTCGGCCTGCCTTACGAGCTTGATACGACGCGAACCCGGTTTCTCGGCGGCAGTACCAATTGCTGGGGTGGATTCTCCCGGCCGTTCGAGGACTTTCACTTCGAACGACGTGAGTGGATCACCGACAGCGGTTGGCCTATCTGCGCTGACGACCTCGCTCCTTACTATCCGCGAGTCCACGACGTCTGCGGCATCGCCACGGACGGGTTCGATGCGGACCAGATCCTCCCCGCCATCGAGGGACACGACCTGCGGCCGCTGGCGTTGCCCAAGGACCGCCTGGTCACGCGGCTGTCACGCCTGAGCAAGGAACGCCGCTGCTTCGGAAAATCCTACCGGGAAGAGCTGAAGCAAGCACCCAACGTGTCCGTCTACCTGCACGCCAACGCCGTTGAACTGCTGGCGAACGAGGCCGCGAGCGCGGTGACGGGAGTGCGCGTCGGAACCCTCACCGGAAAGCGTTGGCGCATCGAGGCGCGCACGTTCGTCCTCGCCACCGGTGCGATCGAAAACGCCAGGCTGCTGCTCGCCTCCAATTCCACCGAGGCGTGCGGGCTCGGCAACCGGAACGATATGGTCGGGCGCTACTTCATGGAACATCCGCGCTCGGTCGTCGCCGAGGTTGAATTGCTGGCAGACGCCGAGCAGGCGATGCGCGCCTACCTTCCGCGCTACGCAATGCTGCGGCTGCCGGTCGCGGCGGAGATGAACATCGCCCCGTCGGTTCAGAACGAAGAGAGACTGCTCGATGCCGCCGCGTACCTCGAACTGGTTCTGCACGGTGAGGAAGCGGCAAGCACGACGGCGCTGAAGCAGATTTATTGGGACGTCTGGCGTGGCGCGCGGCCGCGCGAGCCGCTCAAGCAGATCGCCGCCATCCTGTCTTCACCGATCGATCTCGCCACTTTTGGCTGGGGCGTGTTTTCCTGCTCCGAGCGGTTCATTCGCTGCCGGCGCATCACCCTCATCGCCGAGCAGGCGCCGAACCCCGACAGCCGGGTGATGCTCTCCCACCTGCGCGATCGCCTCGGGATGAATCGCGTGCGTCTGGACTGGCGCCTGACCGAGCAGGATCACCGCTCAGTGCAGCGGACGGCAGAGATCGTTACCGGCGAGCTCGAACGCGCCGGGCTGCTCAAGGTGAAGACCTTGATGCCTGAGTGGGAGAGCGACGTGCTCGCGCCCAAGTGGAACTGGCATCATATGGGCACGACCCGCATGCACGAAGAGGCCCGGTGCGGCGTAGTCGATCGCGATTGCAAGGTCCACGGCATCGACAATCTCTACATCGCCGGCAGCTCAGTGTTTCCCACCGCGGGCAATCATACGCCGACATTCACCATCCTCGCGCTGGCGCTGCGGATCACCGATCGTATCCGCAGCCGGATGAAGCTTCCACCGCTCCGCCTCGTCCATCAGCGCGAACGCGTCCCCGCCGACTTCGAATTCGGCAACGCGGCGGCAGCGCGCTCGTATGCCGCTCGCACTCCCCTGAGTAAGGGCGCGATGCGCGGGGTCTGACCGCCGGGAGAGGGCGCGCGCCAAGAACGCCACTCAGCGGCAGTCCGTCTTTTCAGCCCGTCGCGCTCGCGCATCACAATGGCGCTTCATAGCGGCGCATCACAGCGACTCACGGCCGTTTAACCCGCCGGCGATCAGGTCAACTGCGCCAGGCGAGCGCCAAGGCGCAGTCCCCAGGCGTAGATCGTCAACGCCGGGTTAACCCGCGACGCGCGCGGCAGTACGCTGCCATCACCGACCCACAGTCCCTGCATGCCGTGAACCCGCCCGTTGGCATCGACGACGCTCGCCAGTGGATCGCTGCCGGTTACCAGGGTTCCGAGGGCGTGCGCCGTTCCGGCCATGCCGACATAACGGTCGACGCCAATCAGACCCGCGCGCGCAAGCCGAACCATGAAGGCGCGAACCAAGCGGCGGTGCTCCTTGTCCGCGGGTTTCAGCCGTCTGAGGTCATAGTTCATCACCGGCAAGCCGCCGGCACCGCCGGAAAGAATGCGGTTATCGCGATCCGATCCATCCTCGGTGGTGACGAAAAAGCCGATGGCCCGCTCGCCGACGGCCTTAGTGACGAACTTCGGCACCGCCGCCGGGAGCTGCGTTGCGAGAATCTCGCCGTCGATCCAGCCGAGGCACTGGACGGTCGAATGGGCGAACGCCTCGTTGAAGAAAATCGCCGTCTTCCGCAGCACGTCGTGGTCGCGAAATGCGCCGAATCCCAGCAGCGCGCTGTTGATATGAAACTTGAAATTGCAGCCGACGAGCGGCGCGCACGGCAGCGCCGCGTCGAGCCCGGTCTCGGCGAGGTAGTCTTGCAAAATGCGGGGTGCCGACATCGCCCCCGCCGCGAGCACGACCTCCTTTGCGGCGAAAGCCGTCCCGTCGGCGCAGACGACGCCGGTGACGATCGCCGGATCGTGCGGTGCGTGCTGCAGCGAGACCACCTGCTTGCCGGCGAGCAGTGAAAAGCCAGGGGCGTCGCGAACGGGATCGATCAGGTTCCATTCCGCGTCCGACTTATAACCGCAGGCGGACGCGTAGCCGTCGAAGTGTTTAGCCTCCTGCTCGTCGCCGAGAATCTCGCGCTTTAGGCCCAGTGGCAACGCCTCTACCCGCCACGCGGGATCGGTATTGGTGATGCGGTCGATCAGCGCCTGCAGCTCCGGCTCGTTGTCGAAGTGGTTGACCGACATCAACCGTTCCGCCTCGTCGTACCACGGCTCGAGCTCCTCGTAGCCGAACGGCCAGCCGAGGCACTGGTGCGCTGCGTCCGCCTCGAACTCATGCGGAGAAAAACGCAGCAGCGCCGCGCCATACCACTTGGTCTTGCCGCCGACGTTATAGAACTCGCCCGGCACGAACTGCTTGTTATAGCCGTCGACCCACATTTGCATGTTCTTGAATCGACCCTCGCGGAAAACCTGCTTGACGTCGAGGGTGGAGCCGTCGCGCGGCAGCGACTGCCCTTTCTCCAGCACGAGGACGCGCTTGCCTGCACGCGCCAGCTTGAATGCGACCGCGGCGCCCCCTGCCCCCGATCCGATGACGATCACGTCGTAGTCGTGTCCGGATTGCTCGCCCATCGTCCTTCGCTCCTGTTTTATCGCACCGGTCTCACGTCGTGTTTATCCTCTCTCATCGTTTGAATGAGAACTATTGTCTGGGCATGAAGTCGATAGGCGCGCACGGAAGCAGGCACACGGGCTTTCCCGGGCAACGATGCGCGCCCGCTATCGTGACGATCGCGGGCCGGTATTTCCGCGCGTGGCGCCGGCAGGTGAGAATGCGATACGTCATCGTCGGGGGAGACGATACGAACCGTAGCCGAGGGAGCATGGACCGATGATCGGCAAGAGCTTGTTGAACGCCGAGCGGCAACGTCTTGAGAACCAGCGTGACGGTCGGGAGAATTGGCGTCTGTGGGGGCCTTACCTCTCGGAGCGTGCCTGGGGAACCGTCCGCGAAGACTATAGCGCCGACGGCAGTGCCTGGGACGCGGTACCGCACGATCACGCCCGTTCACGCGCGTTTCGCTGGAACGAGGACGGGCTTGCCGGCATCAGCGACGAAAACCAGGTCCTCTGCCTTGCCCTGGCGCTGTGGAACGGCCGCGATCCCTTCTTGAAAGAACGCGCCTTCGGCCTTACCGGCTCGCAAGGCAACCGCGGCGAGGACGTCAAGGAATACTACTTCTATCTCGATGCCACCCCGAGCCATAGCTGGCTGCGCTACCTCTATAAGTACCCACAGGCGGCGTTTCCCTATGAACGCCTGATCGAGGAGAACCGGTGCCGCTCACGCGACGAGCCGCCGTTCGACCTGCTCGATTCCGGCGTGTTCGACGACGGCCGCTACTTCGACGTCGAGGTGATCTACGCCAAGGCGACGCCGAGCGAAATTCACCTGCGTGTGCTTGCCCACAATCGTGGCCGCGAGCTGGCGGCGCTACACTTGCTACCCACCCTCTGGTTCCGCAACACCTGGTCGTGGGATCAGTCGGCAGCGCCGGTGTTACGTGCCGAGACCGCGCCCCTGGGCGCGGCCTGGACGGTGCGCGCGGAGCACCCGACGCTTGGACGCTACTGGCTCTACGGGCGACAGCCCGCCACCCAGTTGTTCACCCACAACGATACCAACACCGAGCGGCTGTGGGGACAGGCCAACGCCGGCCCATACGTCAAGGACGCGTTTCATCGCCGCCTCGTCGACGGTGATGTCAGTGCCGTCAACCTCCAGCAGCAGGGCAGCAAGTTCGCCGCCTGGCATGCGCTCGAGATCGGCGGCGGCCAGACGGCGCACCTTGATCTGGTGTTGTCCGCCGACGCGCTATCGACGCCGTTCGCCAACACCAGCACCGTGTTCTCCAGACGGAGCGCGGAAGCCGATGCGTTCTATCGCGAGTTGCTGCCCGAGGCTTCGCCGGATGATCACCGGGTGATGCGCCAGGCGCTGGCGGGCATGGTCTGGTGCAAGCAGTTCTTCCATTACGATGTCGCGCGCTGGCTCGATGGCGATCTGTTGCCGCCGCCGGACGGCCGCAGGCACGGCAGAAACCGCCAATGGACGCACCTGCGAGCGGCCGACGTCATCTCGATGCCGGATAGCTGGGAATATCCTTGGTTTGCCGCGTGGGACCTGGCGTTCCACACCGGCGCCCTCGCGCTCATCGACGTCGATTTCGCCAAGGATCAGATCGAGCTCGTCCTGCGAGAGACGTACCTGCATCCGAACGGCCAGATCCCCGCCTACGAATGGAACTTCTCCGACGTCAATCCGCCGGTGCACGCGATGGGAGCGCTTAAAGTCTTTCGCGCCGAACGGGTTCAGCGCGGGCAGGCCGATCTCGGTTTCCTCAAGCGTGTCTTCCACAAGCTGCTGCTCAATTACGCCTGGTGGATCAACCGCAAGGACGTGGACGGACAAAACATCTTCGAAGGCGGATTCCTCGGCCTCGACAACATCTCGGTGATCGACCGCTCACAGCCGCTGCCGCCGGGCTACAGCTTGAAGCAAGCGGACGCCACCGGCTGGATGGCAATGTTCGCGCTCAACATGACAGTGATGGCGCTGGAACTCGCGACGGTCGATCCGAACTACGAGGATATCGCCATCCAGACCTACGAGCAGTTCTTCGCCATCGCCAGCACCATCGGCGGGCATACCGGCACCGGCGTGTCCTTGTGGGACCCGGAGGCGGGTTTTTTCAAGGACCTGGTCTCCACACCCGACGGACGCCATCACCGCATCGACGTCTACTCGATGGTGGGCCTCATCCCGTTGTTCGCCACCGAGGTCATCGACCGGCGGCTTCTAGCCGGCGTTCCCCGCTTTCGCGACCAGTTACGCGCCCATGTGGCCGGCGTGTTCCACGGCCACTATGTCTGCGCCTGCCCGGAGTGGGAGAATGAACGCGGTGAGCACCTGCTCTCGATCGTCGATCACCAGATGCTGGGCCCGATCCTCTCCCGCCTGCTCGACGAAACCCAGTTTCTCTCGCCTTTCGGCGTGCGCAGCGTCAGCCGCGTGCACGCGGAGCACCGTGACCTCGGGCAATTGCCGGGGATCGGCGCAGCGATGATCGAATACGTGCCGGGCGAATCCAACTCGTCGCTTTTCGGTGGAAACTCGAACTGGCGCGGGCCGATCTGGCTGCCGGTCAACTACCTGCTGATCCAATCGATTGAACGGTTTCACCGCTTCCTCGGCGATTCCTACCGCTTCACCGTCCCTTGCCGAAACAACGCAGAAATGACCCTGGGCGAAATCGCCAATCTCATTGCCGAGCGTGTTGTCGATCTCTACCGCCACGCCCCCGGCGACGGCATTCCGGCGCTGCAAGGGCGGGCGCCGTTCAAGGACGATCCGAACTGGGCGGATCTGCTGCTGTTTTTCGAATATTTCCACGCCGATACCGGCCAGGGACTGGGCGCGTCGCACCAGACCGGCTGGACCGGGTTGCTCGCCAATCTGGTGATGCGCCGCTACCGCCGCGACATTCCCGAATTTTGGAGTCGCCATTTGGCGAGGGACCAGGCCGCTGAATAGGAAGCGGGATCATGACCACCTCCTCGCCCCGCCTCCGGCCGCGCCGGCCGCTTTCGCAACCGATCACTTTGGCTCCGATCGCTCCTCGTCCGGCGTGTCCCGCGCCATATCCTCGTCGTCGAACAGGATGCGATGGGCGGCACCGT
Source organism: Rhodospirillales bacterium (assembly GCA_016712595.1). NCBI lineage: Bacteria > Pseudomonadati > Pseudomonadota > Alphaproteobacteria > Rhodospirillales > Rhodospirillales bacterium. The sequence goes on along the minus strand of JADJQT010000002.1, from coordinate 949,621 downwards.
CGAGATCGTCGAACTGTCCGGACTTCAGCGCCCACAAAAATGCCGCGAGACCAAGGCCGCCGAGGGCAAGCGCCATGGGGATGAGCCAGATCAGAACGTCCACGCGCCACCTCGCCTTTACCGACCGCCGCTCAACTCACGGACGCGGTTGAGCCTGAGCGCGTTGATGATGACCAGGATCGAGGACGTCGACATGAACACCGCCGCCAACAGGGGCGTCACATATCCCGCCATCGCCAGCGGCACCGCCAACGCATTATAAACGAACGACAGCACCAGATTCTGTTTGACCAGCGTTCTGGCACGGCGGGCGACGGCGAGCGCGTGTGCCACCGGCGCGAGCTTGGCGCCCTGAAAAACGAGATCGGCCGCCATCTGGCTGATGTCGATCGCCGAGGACGGCGACATCGAAGCGTGCGCCGCGGCCAGGGCCGGCGCGTCGTTGAGCCCATCGCCGACCATCAACGTCCGCTGACCGCTCGATGCCATCGCTGAAAGGCGTGCGACTTTCTCGTCCGGCTTGAGAGCCGCCGCCCAATCGGCGATGCCGACGCGCTCCGCCATCGCGGCAACCGCCTCGCGTCGGTCACCCGACAGAAGCGCCACACGCGCCCCGCGCTGGCGCAAACCCGCGATCACCTCTGCCGCGTCGGCGCGCAGCGGATCGACAAAGGCGAAGCGGACAGGTGCTCGCCCGGGCCGTACCAGCCATAGTTCGGCCCGCGCATCGCCGATCGGCTCGGCTGGCGCGTCGGTTTGGGCCGTAAGGCCGCAGAAGGCACGGCTGCCGAGCCGCACATGGCCCTCGGCGGTAACGCGCTCGAGGCCTCGGCCGGCAACCTCGCACACGCCGCCCGCAACCGTAACCGCGCGGCCGGACTGTTCGTGCGCGCGTACCAGCGCGCGGGCGAGCGGATGGCGGCTGGCGGCGGCGAGCCCCGCGGCCTCGGCCAACGTTGCCCGGTCATGCCCCCCGTCGGCGATGAGAACGGGCCGGCCTTCGGTGAGCGTTCCGGTCTTGTCGAAGACGACCTGATCGACCTCGGCCAGCCGCTCGAGGGCCGTGGGTGACTTCAGCAGAATGCCAGCGCGCAGCAGCCGCCCGCTCGCCACCACCTGAACCGCCGGGACGGCAAGACCAAGCGCGCAGGGACAGGTGATGATCAGCACGGCGATGGCGTTCATCAGCGCCGCCTGCCATGCGGCGCCGAGGCCACCCCACCACAGCAGAAACGTCGCCGCGGCGGCGGCATGCACCACCGGCGCATAAAGACGGGCGATGCGATCGGCAAGAACGATATATCGCCCCCGCTGCTGCTCGGCCACCTCCACCTCGCGGGCGATCGCGGAGAGCAGCGTGCTCTCGCCCACCGCGACGACGGCGAGGGTCAGCGGCGCCGCCTGATTGAGCGTACCGGCGAAGACCTGCGCGCCTGGACCTACGGGTTTCGGCATGCTCTCGCCATCGATCAGGCTGGTATCAAGCGTGCTCTCGCCGGCGATAACGTGGCCGTCGACGGCGATCCGCTCGCCTGCCGCCACCAGCACCCGCATACCGGGACGCACCCGCGCCGGTGGCAGGACGCGGCGTGCGCCATCTTCCTCAAGGATCGTCACCGCGCTCGCCGCGAGCGACAAAAGGTGTGTCGCGGCGGAGCGGGCCCGGCCACGGGCCCGGCGATCGAGGTAACGGCCGATCAAAAGGAAAAAGAGCAGGCTGACGGCGGCGTCGAAGTACGCGTGCTCCGCACCCACCGCCGTCTCGTGCAGGCTCATCGCCGCGGCGAGGAGCACGCCCAGCGAGATCGGCACGTCCATGGTCACGCCTCGCGCCCGGAGCGCAGCCCAGGCCGCCGTGAAGAACGGCCGCCCGGCGTAGGCGATCGCCGGCAGGGCGACGAGCGCCGACATCCAGTGCAGGAACGTGCGCGTCGCCGGTCCCATGCCCTCGGACGCTCCCGCCCAGATCGATACCGATAGCAGCATGACGTTACCGGTTGCGAACCCGGCAACGGCCAGCGCCCGCAGCAAGGTCTTTTCCTCGCGCTCACCGCTTTGCGCGAGGCAGGCGGGATCCCAGGGAACGAGCCGGTAGCCCAGACGCTCGACGGCGCCGACAAACTGCTCGGGAGTGGTTTCGCCCACCCGCCAGCGGACGCGCATCCGTCGGGTGGTCATGTTGATGCGCGCGTCGACGATCCCCGGCTGACGGGTCAGAACGCTCTCAATCAGCCACACACACGCCGCGCAGTGCAATCCTTCGACGATCAGGGTGATCGACGCAACCCCGGCGCCCGTCTCGTCGACAAAGGCGTCATAGACCACGGGTGGAGCGTCGATTTCGGGACGCAGCGGGCGTTGGGTCGGATCGATCGTCCGCCGGCGGTAGTAAGCCTCGAGGCCAAGTCCGCGGACGATGGCGTAAGCCGCCTCGCATCCGGAACAGCAAAACGGCGTGCCGGGCAAAACGGCGGCACCACAGTGCCGGCACAGCGTTTCTTCGACGTGGGCCCCCGCCCCGGCGGGAGCCGCGCCGGCTGCGCACCCGGCACTGACCGCCATCGCCTCACCGTCGGCGGAATCGGCAAGACGCCGCCGCAATGCGGCAATCACGGAATGACGATCCGCCGCGTCGCCTGAAAGGTTTCATTGCCACGCCGAGCCAAGATGCGCGCATCCCACTGGCCCGGCAGCGGCGCGATAAACCGGGCACCGTAAACGCCGCCGCCGCGCTCGTCGAACGGCAGGGGATCATCGATCCCTCGCCGAGCGGCCGGACGAAGTCGACCTTGACCTCGAGTTCACGCAGTGCCTGCCCGTCCCGGTCGACGAAGGCAATGCTCACGTCACCACCGTGAACGCCGGCCTCAGGTGACGGAGTAAAGTGGAGATCGAGGTGCCATCCTCGGGCGTCCTGCGCCCGAGCGGCGGCGATGGTCTGGTTGTACTCAATCCCCTTGCGATAGGCGTCCTCGGTTTCGAGACCGGGAAAGGTGCCAATCGCCAGCGTCATCATCACCGCGTTGACGGCGATGACGATCACGAGCCCGCCGACGAAGATCCACGGATACCACCAGCCAGGAACGCGCGCGCGAGCCATCGCCTCAGCTCCCCGCGCCAGTGAAAAACGATGGCGAATTGCCAGGTTGCGGCCCGGCCGGTCCATTGAAGATCGCTGGATGGGCGATCGATTCGCGCGTATCGAGGTCGATCAGATAAAATGTGAAATCGGTGCTCTTGCCGGTCAGGCTCTCGGGCGGCGACTTGACGAAAAGCCGGAAAGTGCCGATGTCATCGGGCGCGACCTTCAGTTCGACGTATGGCCCCGCCTCGGCATGCTTGCCAAGCACACTGATTTCGCCCCCGACCAAGCCGTCGGTCGCCAGCAGATACTGCTTTTGCTCGCGCCGCATGTTGAGGATCTTGAACGTATAGCCATTGCGGATCGAGCCGTCGGACAGGCGAACGAACAGTGGCTGGCGATCCTGGATGATGTTGACGTCGAGCCGCGAGCGTGTCGTCAACGCAAAGGTCATGATCCCGGCGACGATACAGATCACCACGAGGTATGCGATGGTGCGCGGCCGGATCAGGCGGATCCGGGTCTTCTCGCCCTTCGAGCGGGCGATCTGGTTGTTGATCGAATCGTAGGTGATCAGCTCGCCGGGGAGGCCGTAGCGCGGCATGATCGAATTGCACGCGTCGATGCACAGCCCGCAGCCGATACACGCCATCTGCTGGCCCTGGCGGATGTCGACGCCGGTTGGGCAGACCTGCCAGCACATGCCGCAATCAACACAATGACCGCGGCCCTCGAACGACTGGTCCTTGCGCGCGCCGCCGCGCGGCTCGCCCCGCCATTCCTCATAGGTGACGATGAGCGAGTCCTCGTCGAACATCGCGCCCTGGAAGCGCGGCCACGGACACATATAGATGCACACCTGCTCGCGCGCCCAGCCGGCAAGCAGGTAGGTGGTACCGGTGAACAGGGCGATGAACCCATAGGTTCCGCTGCCCGCTTCTCCGGTGAAGACGTCGTGAACGAGGGTTGGCGCGTCGTTGAAATACATGATCCACGCGCCGCCCGTCGCCACCGCGATGAGGAGCCAGGCGCCGTGCTTGGCGATCTTCTTGAACACCTTCTCGGAGGTAAGTGGCCCCTTGTCGAGGCGCATGCGGGCGTTGCGGTCGCCTTCGATCTTGCGCTCCACCCACATGAACAGATCGGTCCACACCGTCTGCGGGCAGGTAAAGCCGCACCACACCCGCCCCGCCCACGCCGTCATCAGGAACAGCCCGACGGCACCCAGGATCAGCAGGCCGGTGAGGTAATAGACTTCCTGGGGCCAGATCTCGATCCAGAAGAAATACGCGCGCCGGCCGGGCATGTCGATCAGCACCGCCTGGTCAGGAGCACCCGGCCCGCGATCCCAGCGGATCCAGGGGACGATGTAGTAGATGCCGAGCAGGACTCCAACCACCCACCACTTGACCCGGCGCCAGTAGCCCCGCACCGAGCGGGAGTAAACACGGACACGATCGGCGAAGAGCGGTGCCGCTTTCGACGACTCGCTCGCCGCTGCGCGGAGACTCTCATCCATCGTGGAGTCTCGCTCGACCGGAGCATTTTGATCCGTCGAATTGGCTACGGCGGTCTGTGCGTTCGCCATCGCTGTCAGCATCCCGTTCCTAGACCGGCGCCCAGATCACCGATCGGCATCGTGGCGCGTCAATGACAAAAGGGGGAGTGGAGGCAACCGATTGCCCCTACTCCCCCGCTACGCCCTGGGTGACTCCTAGCATATTAGAGTCACGTTATATACTCAACGCCCATATCTTCCTTGGTGGTCCGGCGCCGAAATCACCCGCCGGACCCGGACGCGCCGCGTTCGGGTCCGGCGGGCGAAATCAAACCGGCCAACCCGTACTCAGCAGCGCTCTGGCCACCTTATTGCCCACCTCCCAACGAGTGCACATAGACGGCTGCCTGCTTGATCTCGACATCGGACAGGCGGCCCTGCCACGATGGCATGACGCCCTGGTGTGGCTTAGTGACCTGGTTGATGATCGCTTGCTTGGTATTGCCGTAGAGCCAGATGCGGTCGGTGAGGTTAGGTGCGCCGACGGACTGATCGCCGGTGCCGAGTTCGCCATGGCAGGCAACGCAGTTATCGGCGAAGACGGCCGCGCCCTCGGCGTTATCAGGACCCTGTCCGGAAATCGCCAACACGTGATCGGCGACGGCGGCAATCTGCGCCGAAGTGAGAATTCCGTCTGCTCCAAACGCCGGCATCTGCGAGAAGCGCGCATTGGAGTCCGTCGTATTGCGGATGCCGTGGGTGATCGTCGTATCGATGTCGTCGAGCGTTCCGCCCCACAGCCAGTCGTCGTCGACCAGCGCGGGATAGCCACCGGGACGGCCCGTCGCTCCCGTGCCGTGACATGGTGCGCAGTTGTTGCCGAAGATTACCTTGCCACCGGCCGTGGCGATCTCCAGCAGCTGCGGATCATCATTGATCTGCTGCAGCGAGGCGGCCGCGATCTTGTCGACCCAGACCGACCGGCTCTGCTCGAATGCAGCCATCCCCTGCTTGAATTCGGCACGCGTCGAGTAGCCGAGAACCCCCTTGACGTAACCGTGGAACCAGGGCCAGGAGGGATAAAAAACGCTGTACACCATAGCATAGGCAATACAGACGTAGAATACGTACAACCACCACTTCGGTAGTGGATTGTTAAGCTCTTTGATACCGTCCCATTCGTGGCCGGTCGTTTCAATTCCCGTCAAGGCATCGACGTCTTTATTTGCCATGTTTTTATCCTCCGTTCTCATCTTTGAACGGGATTTGAGCATCGTCTTCGAATCGCTTTTTGTTCTTCGGTCGATAGGCCCACCAGATGATGGCGGCGAACAGTATCAACAGCCAGACCAACCACAGCGACCCGAGGGTTCGCATGACACCGGAAACATCCAAGACACGCGCTCCGTTAGCGGAAATCAGTTTCAGGATGATAGTCCTTGAAGTCGACGAGGGTGCCCAGCATCTGGAGGTAGGCGACAACGGCGTCCATTTCGGTCACCCGCGACGGATCTCCATCGAAATCGCCGACGACCGCTTTCGGGTAGCGCTTCAGCAACCCGTCGGTATCACCGCTCTCGCCATTGGCTTGTGCTGCGAGATCCTTTTTGGCGTCCGCGATTTCCTCGTCGGTGTAGGGCACGCCGACAATACGCAGGGTCTTCATATGCTCGGCGACGTCGTCGAATTTCAGCTCCTTGTGGGCAAGGAAGCCGTACGTGGGCATGACCGATTCCGGCACGACGCTGCGCGGGTCGGTGAGATGCGCGACGTGCCAGTCGTTCGAATACTTCCCGCCGACACGGGCGAGATCGGGCCCGGTGCGCTTGGAACCCCACTGGAACGGATGGTCATACATGCTTTCCGCGGCGAGGCTGTAGTGGCCGTAGCGCTCCGCCTCGTCACGGAACGGCCGGATCATCTGGCTGTGGCACAGGTAACAGCCCTCGCGCACGTAGATGTTGCGGCCAGCGAGTTCGAGTGGCGAATAGGGCCGCATCCCCTCCGCCTTTTCGATGGTCTGCTCCATGGTGAACAGCGGTACGAGCTGGACGAGGCCGCCAATCGACACGGTGATCAGCACGCCGACGATCAGCAGAAAGACGTTTTTCTCGAAGGGCGCATGACTGAGCTGCATTGGATCGCTCTTCTTATCGGGTTATCGGGCGGTACGAACAGCGACGGGAATTGGTTGCACGAACGCCGCCTCCGTCCGCAGGTCTCCGCGAATGGTTTTCCAGATGTTGAACGCCATGATCAGACCGCCCACGAGGAACAACGTGCCTCCGGTCGCCCGGATCACATAGTACGGATGCATCGCCTGCACCGTCTCGATGAACGAGTACTGCAGGAAGCCGAGCTGATCGTAGGCCCGCCACATCAGCCCCTGCATGATGCCCGAGATCCACATCGAGGTGATGTAGAGCACGATGCCGATGGTGGCGATCCAGAAGTGATAGGTCACCAGACGCAGGCTGTAGAGCCGTTCGCGCTTCCACAACTGCGGCACGAGGTAATAGATCGCACCGAAGCTGATGAACGCGACCCAGCCGAGCGCGCCGGAGTGAACGTGGCCGATCGTCCAGTCGGTGAAGTGGCTGAGCGAGTTGACGGCCTTGATCGACATCATCGGCCCTTCGAAGGTGCTCATGCCGTAGAAGGCAACGGACACCACCATGAAACGCAGAATTGGATCGGTGCGCAGCTTATCCCACGCCCCCGACAAGGTCATGATGCCATTGATCATTCCACCCCATGACGGCATCCACAGCATCACCGAGAAGATCATGCCGAGCGTCTGTGTCCAATCGGGCAGCGCCGTGTAGTGCAGGTGGTGCGGACCGGCCCAAATATAGAGGAAGATCAGCGTCCAGAAGTGGACGATCGACAGCCGGTAGGAATAGACCGGCCGCTGCGCCTGCTTCGGAATGAAGTAATACATGATGCCGAGGAAACCGGCGGTGAGGAAGAAGCCGACGGCGTTATGCCCATACCACCACTGCGTCATCGCATCCTGGACGCCGCTCCATACGATGTAGCTCTTCGTGCCGAAGATCGACACCGGCACCGCCGCATTGTTGACGAGGTGCAACATGGCGATGGTGATGATGAAGGCGAGATAGAACCAGTTGGCGACGTAGATGTGCGGTTCCTGCCGCTTGGCCAGCGTACCGACAAAGCAGACAAGATAAGAAACCCAGACAACGGTCAGCCACGCGTCGACGTACCACTCGGGCTCCGCGTATTCCTTGCTCTGGGTAATGCCGAGCACGTAGCCCGACGCCGCCAGAACAATGAACAACTGGTAGCCCCAGAAGATGAAGTTGCCGAGCGCCGAGCCGCCGAACAACCGTGCCCGGCATGTCCGCTGCACACAGTAAAATGATGTGCCGATGAGCGCGTTGCCGCCGAAAGCGAAGATCACCGCCGACGTATGAACCGGGCGCAGGCGGCCGAACGTCGTCCATTCGAGGCCAAGGTTGAGCGCCGGAAACGCCAATTCCCAAGCGATGTAGACGCCAGCAAGAAAGCCGACGACGCCCCAGAACATCGTCGCGATGGCAAATTTCTTAATAACCTCTTCTTCATACTGAACCGGCGCCCGGTGCGCCCCGGCCGCAAGAGTGGCTACGCTCATTACCTTCTCCCGTAGGATGCGCTGGCGGCGGATCGGCAGTCCTATCGGCCAGCCTCGGCCATACGTTGCAGCCGATGATCAAGTGTTGTCGAGATATTTGCAGAATTGGAAAGGAAAAAACCGAATAAGACTCATCCACGCTCTACCAATGGGCGTGAGGCGGAAACGACGCCCACGCAGCCACTTACGCCGAAGCTAACCCATTCATTAGCGTTTGCGCATGCTAAAAGTCGGTCTCGCAAAAGTCAACGCCCGAGCGAGTTTAGCCTTATACAACAACCGGTCGGCGCGCCTGAAGCGAGAAACGAGCAGAGTCATTGCCTTGATTTCCGGTTTCTCGGCCGCGAATGCGAATCGTTGTCACCGACACAGCCTTGCTCATTCCTCAACCGATGTATTGCTTTGCCCGCTACGCAATTCGCCGCACCAACGCTGTCGCGCGTGCTTCCGTTTCGTTCTCGCATCCTGAGCACGTGCGACCAAGTCATCCGCAAAGTGCCCGGTCGCTGTCGGCCGGCGATGATTGTCGTTACACCAATGCTGACGGTAGACTAACAGTAACGATAGACCGGCAATGCGGCACACGGGCCGCATTGCCTCAAGCGACGCTGAAGCGGCCATACGGCCATAAGAAAGCAAAGCATCGCGAACCGGGAAGGGGACTGCATGGCGAGCGAGGAGAAGCGCCGATGGCCGAGATCCGTTCGCAAGGCAACCACCGTTGCGCGCATCAGCGCCGCCTTCGCCGTCTTAGTCCTCGCCGGATGCCCTCAGTCGAGCGTGCCGCCGCCATCGGCCCCTCTCCTGGACGACGCGACGGGCGGCGCGCCGCCGGCCAGTGACGCGCACGGCGGGAAGGATCCAAGGAGGTCGATGCCCGTCGACGTCGGGCTGGATCGCACGGCGCCGCGATTCTCCGGCGGTCTCGTCGCCGCGTCCACAGCCGAGGCGGCAGCGGCCGCGGGTGAGGTTCTCGCACGCGGCGGGAATGCCGTCGACGCGGCTGCCGTCGCCCAGTTCGTGTTGAACGTTGTCGAGCCCCAGTCGTCCGGCATCGGCGGCGGCGGTTTCATGCTCGTCTACCATGCCCCCGCCGGCCTGACCGCCGGCAGCGTCGACGACAGCGGGCGCTCCGATTCTGAGGCCGATCTCGTTGTCGTCGACGCACGCGAACGCGCACCGGCGGCGGCGACGCCAGATATGTTTCTCGATGCCGACGGCGCGCCGCTTCCGTTCGCCGTCGCCTCGACCGGCGGTGCCGCCGTCGGTGTGCCGGGAACGCTGCGCGGCATCGAGATGGCGCTCGGGCGCTGGGGATCGATCAGCCTTGCTGAAGCGCTGGCGCCAGCGATCGCCGCAGCGGAGGCAGGCATTACTGTCAGTCCACGCCTCGCCGAGAGCATCGCCGAAGGCCTGGCACCTGGTGGCCGCCTCGCCAACGAGGCCGGTGATCCAGCCTATGGCGCGGCGCGCGCCGTCTTCGCGCCCAATGGCCGGCCCGCTGCCGCCGGTGAGACACTCCGCCAGCCGGATCTTGCCCGAACCTTGCGGCTGATCGCAGTGGACGGCACGGACGCATTCTACGACTGCCGACACCCGGCGGGGATCGCACGAGCGATCGTCGCGGCACAGACCGCGTCGCGCCGCAGCACTGGCAGTGGAACCGGCACTGGCGCCGGCGTCGCAAAGGTTGGTCGTGGGCGGATGACCTGCGCCGATCTCGCCGCGTATCGTGCCATCCGGCGCGCCCCGGTCGAAGCGGAGTACCGGGGGCTCATTGTCGCCTCAACACCGCCGCCCTCCTCGGGCGGTCTCACGCTGATCCAGATGCTGACAATGCTGGAGCGCTTTCCCATCGGCGACGCAAACGCCGGCTTCGGATTCGGCAGCGCTCCCACGCTCGACGTCATGCAGCAGGCGATGCGGCTGGCGTATGCCGACCGCGATATGTGGATCGGCGATCCCGATCTGGTTGCCGGCCTGCCGTTTCAGGGCCTGATCAATCGCGACTATCTGCAGCGGCGCACGGCGACCTGTCCCGACGGGAATGTGCGAGAGCACACCTATTGTATCGCTCCGGGTGTGCCACTACCCGATGCCAGACCCGGCGATCCCCGCGTGTACGAGCCCGCGAGTACCGTTTCACCGCCAGGACCGATCGCTCCAGCCACTTCGCCAAAAGAGGGCCTCAATACGACGCATCTGACGGTCATCGATCGCTGGGGGACGATCGTCAGTTATACGTCCTCGATCGAGGCGTCGTTCGGCAGCGGACTGATGGTCCCGGGATTCGGCTTCCTGCTTAACAACGAGATGACCGACTTCAATCTTCGCCCGCAGCGCACGGCTCGCCCCGCCGAAGCCGGCTACGATCCAGGCGCAAACGACATCGCGCCGTTCAAACGCCCACGCTCCAGCATGGCGCCGACGATGCTGTTCGCTCACACGCCTGGGGGTATCCGCCCCGTCGCGGCGTTTGGAACGCCCGGCGGTCCGACGATTATCAACACCCTGCTCGCCGTAACCCTCAACCTGATCGATTACCGCCTCACGCTCGCCGATGCTATTGCCCGCCCGCGCCTTTCGCTCTCACACCCTGCGGACGGCAGCGTTACGCAGATCGAAAAGGGTTTCGCTTTGGATGTCCTCGATCGACTGCGCGCCGAAGGCTACCGCTTCGAGTCTGCCCGCCTTGGCGCGGTGCAGGCCATCGTCATCGACCCCGTCAGCGGCGAGGCGCAAGGGATAGCCGATGCCCGCCGCAACGGCACGGTGGTCGGCCTTCCGTAAGCGTGCCCGCGCACTCCCCCCCAGGCGGCCCGCGGACGACGATCACCGTTCGCGCCTGCGGATTCGGCACGCACCACGGCTGCGATCACGCCTCGCGGACGTCGCGGACGCCGGCAATGGCGCGCAGGCGGGAGACGAGCGCGCCGGTGATGCGCACGGTCCCGGGCAGGACGATCTCGACTTCACGGCCGGCGCCGAGCCAGGGGATCAGGCGGATCTGACCACGACCGGCCGGCGCCTCGGCGAGCGCCTCGCGAAGTCGCGGCAGCGGGCCCACGGAATCAACGTAAATCTCGACGCCTTCGGCCAGCCGGTCCATTACCTGATCGAGGGCCTCAAGGCGCTGGACGACACAGCGCACCGCATCGCCCTCGACCTGGGCGGTCGCGTGCAGCAGTAGCGAGGCGCCGGCGACGAGGCGCTCGCGCTCGCTCGCCAGCAACTCGGAAAAAACGGTAACCTCAAAGACACCCGAGGTATCGGAGAGCTGGACGAAGGCGTACTTGCTGCCCTTGGACGAGGTGCGCTCCTTGCGGGAAATGACGGTGCCGGCGAGCAACACCGCGCCTGAACGGCCGGAGGCGACGAGATCAGCGTAGCGCACGACCTTCAGCCGCTTCAGCCGCGCGCCCCAGGTATCGAGCGGATGGGCGGAGAGATAAAAGCCGACCGCCTCCAATTCCTCGGCCAGCCGCTCCATCGGCGGCCAGTCGGCGACATCCGCGACCTGCAGGCGCGGCGCGTGATCGAAGGCTGCGCCGCCGAACAGGCCGATCTGATCGTCGTTGCGCTCGCTCGCCGAAGCGCTGGCGCAGCGCAGCATCGCCTCGACACTATCGTGGACCTGGCGGCGGTTGGCAGAGAGCGAGGTAAAGGCGCCGGCGCGGGCAAGATTTTCGATCTGCCGCTTATTCAGATGCAGTCCGCCCAGCCGCCGGGCGAAGTCGGTGAGCGAGGTGAACGGCCCGCCACGACGACGCTCGTGCGCGAGGGCCCGCGCCGCCGGTTCCCCCACGGTCTTGATGCCGGTGAGCGCGTAGCGGATCGCCCCTTCTCCGTCGGGACCGTTGCCGTCCGCCTGGCCGTCCTGTTTGGCTCCGCCGGCGATCCGCTCGACACTGAACGTCGCTTCCGAGGCGTTGATATCGGGCGGCAGCAGGCGGATACCGAGCCGGTTCAACTCCTGGCGGAAACCGTTGAGCTTGTCGCTGTTGGCGAGATCGAACGTCATCGAGGCGGCGAAGAACTCGAGCGGGTAGTTCGCCTTCAGCCACGCCGTCTGGTAGGCGATCAGCGCGTAGGCCGCCGCGTGCGACTTGTTGAAGCCGTAGCCGGCGAACTTGGCGACGAGGTCGAAGATGTGGCTCGCCTTGGCTTCGCCGACGCCGCGGCCGACGGCACCGGCAACGAAGCTCGTCCGCTGCTTGTCCATCTCCTCCTTGATCTTCTTGCCCATTGCCCGGCGCAACAGGTCCGCCCCGCCCAGCGAATAGCCGCTGAGCTCCTGGGCGATCTGCATGACCTGCTCCTGGTAGATCATGATCCCATAGGTCTCGCGCAGGATGGGCTCGAGCGAGGGATAAAGGTAATCCGCCTCCTCATCACCGTGCTTGCGACGGATGTAGCTGGGGATGTTGTCCATCGGACCCGGGCGGTAGAGGGCGACGACGGCGATGATGTCCTCGAAGGTATCGGGTTTCATCTTGCGCAGCACGTCGCGCATGCCCGAGCTTTCCAACTGGAAGACACCGACGGTATCGCCGCGTCCAAGCATAGCGAAGGTTTTGGTATCGTCGAGCGGCAGGCAGGCGAGATCCACCGGCGGCCCGCCCCCTTCGCGGATCAGCGCGATCGTCTGGGCGAGCACGGTCAACGTCTTGAGCCCGAGGAAATCGAACTTCACCAGGCCCGCCTGCTCCACCCACTTCATGTTGAAGCCGGTGACCAGCAGTTCCGAGCGCGCATCGCGGTAGAGCGGAATGAGCTCCATCAGCGCCCGCTCGCTGATAACGACGCCTGCGGCATGAGTCGAGGCGTGGCGGTAGAGGCCTTCGAGCTTGCGGGCGATATCGACGAGGCGGGCGATTGTCTCGTCCTCGGCGACCATCGCCTGCAGCTGCGGCTCGACCTTCAACGCGCCGTCGAGGGTTACCGGGTTCGCCGGATTGTTGGGGACCAGCTTGCAGATGCGGTCGACCTGACCGTAGGGCAGGCCCATGACCCGGCCGACGTCGCGCAGCACGGCGCGCGCCTGCAACTTACCGAAGGTGATGATCTGTGCCACCCGCTCGGCTCCGTACTTGGCGTGGACGTGACGGATGACCTCGTCGCGGCGGTCCTGGCAGAAATCGATGTCGAAGTCCGGCATCGAGACGCGCTCGGGGTTGAGGAAGCGCTCGAACAGCAGGCCGAAACGCAACGGATCGAGGTCGGTGATGCGCAGCGACCAGGCAACCACCGAGCCGGCGCCCGATCCGCGGCCGGGGCCGACCGGGATGCCCTGCTCCTTCGCCCAGCCGATGAACTCGGCGACGATGAGGAAATAGCCGGCAAACCCCATCTTGCAAATAACGTCGAGTTCGAAGGCTAGGCGGGTCTGGTAGTCGTCATCGGAATGCCGCCGCCCCTCAGCCGACAGAGCGGCGAGACGCTGAGCGAGACCAAGGCGCGCCATCTCGCGCACGACGTCGTCTTCGCTCCGCTGCGGCCCGCAATCGAAGGGTGGCAACATCGGCTTGACCGTCTCGATGGCGAAAGCGCAGCGCCGGGCGATCAGCAGGGTATTGTCGGCGGCGTCCGGCAGATCGGAGAATAAAGCACGCATCTCGGCAGCCGACTTGAAGCCGTGCTCGACCGTCAGCCGCCGACGATTGGCGTCGTCGAGATGCACACCCTGAGAAATACACAACCGCGCGTCATGCGCCTCGTAGAGTTCGGGCGTGGTAAAATAGGCCTCGTTGGTGGCACAGATCGGCAGGCCGCGATGCTGCGCCATTGCCAGCAGCGCCGGTTCGATGGCCGCTTCGTTCTGCAAGCCATGACGCATGAGCTCGACGTACAGCCGGTCGCCGAACGCGTCGTGCAGTCGCTCGAGCAGCGCGTCTGCCGCCTCGCGTCGCCCGTCGAGCAGCAAGCGGCCCACCGGTCCGTCCGGTCCTCCGGTGAGCAGGATCAGCCCGCCGGCGTGCGCGCACAGGACATCGAGCGGAACGCAGGGCTCGCTCGCGGCGGCGTCCTCCGGACCATAAGCGTGCGCCAGCAGGCGAAGAAGATTGGTGTAGCCCTGGGCACTTTGGACCAGAAGGACAAGCGGATCGGACGACGGCGAGCCCTGCGCCCGGCCCGGTGCCGGTCGTGCTGCCGGCGTTGCGGCGACGACGGCGAGTTGGCAGCCGATGATTGGCTGGACCCCCTTCTCGCGCAGCGCCGTCGAGAACTCCATGCCCCCGAACAGGTTGTTGGTGTCGGTCATGGCGACGGCCGGCATGCGGTGTTCGACACACAGGCGGGCGAGATCCTTGACGCGTATCGCTCCTTCGGACAGCGAATACGCCGTGTGCACCCTGAGGTGTACGAAACCCGCCAGAGTGTCGGTCTGCCTCATCTCGTTCTCTCCGTGCACCGACATTCGACTCGCCCGTCTCCAGGGACACGGGCGAGACAGACCTAACACAATCCAACTGGGCGCGTCACTGGACGGGGGCATCCGCTGTGCCGGACGGACTGAAGGATGCCAGCGACCTGACAGTTGACGTATAGGCGTCGATCACGCCGCTCATGCCCCCGCCACGCCTGCTGAGACGGCCTCGCCCAGCACCGGCCCCGGCGCCAGCGACGAAAGCTGGATCATAATCGCCAGCGCCCAACTCCTCTCGCGACGCTTGAGTCATATTTAATCAACTAATGCGATCTCAAATCCAACACTGAACGATTTTCGATTGTGAAATCGTACGTTGTTAAACGTAAGCATCCACCAAAATAGGACAAAAAGTTATTGACGAGACAATATAAGTTTTATATCCTATCATCAGGACTTAAGGGTCTGCCGTCGATATTATTAGGGAATACGGCAGCGTTTTTGCCCGCAGGCTGACCGCCATAGCATCGACTTTTCCGCCCTAAGCCCACGCGGTTGCGTCGAGGTTCATTTTCGTTTCGACGCCGCGAGGACCGACGGCCGGAGGGGCGGCTTCTTGGGCCTTCACGCGCGTTGCGCTCCCCACGCCGTCGCCGCCCACGCGGAACGTTCTTAGACGCAGCGCGGCTTCGCCACTGTGAAGAACTGGGCGCGCGACCGCTCCGACGATCCATGGACAAAACACCGGGAATCCGGCCCCGACGACTTCGCTTTTCATTTTATCTGCCAGTGGACCATAGGCGCTGTCTTTGTTTGTTTTTCACAATAAAAATTACAGTATCAGCCATAAAATACAATACTATAAAAAAGTATATCTGTTTTTCATTTATCATAATCTACAATTATGACTGTCCAATATTATATTTGCAATAAAAAGTGCTCGGATGTGCCCGGAGAGCGTAGATGCAATCGTAATACTGGAGAAAGTAATATGCCTGGTACTCGAACTGCTCTTCAGGGTCTTCTTGCGGATTCGGCGGGCACGCCGTCGCAACCTCCTGCCCCGCCGGTTGGGACGGTATTCGTCGCGGCCGCGGTGGTGGATGCCAAGGCGCCGGCGATTCATTCTGATTTCGCGGTGACGGCCAATGGGTTGGCGGTTCCGGTCTATTCCGCCAAGTACGCCAATTCCTATGCGTATGTCAGCGGGGTCAATCCCTCCTTCGACTGGCTCGGGTTTTGCAACTTCGACTGTGACGGCGAGGTGCTGATCACCGTCAAAGTCTCAAATCGAACCGTGACCTCGGTGAAGATTTTGCCCACGGCGTCTCGCATCACCCCGACAATTTCCGGGAATACGATTTCATTCCGAATTACTGCTAACCAGCACTTTGAAGTCCAGGTCAACGGAAGCGAGGCCAATCCCCTTTATATTTCCGCCAATCCCATCGCTTCAACCCCGGCCGCCGACGCCAACGTTACGGTCTATACGCCAGGATTCCACGATGTCGGCAGCGTGACATTGGCGGCCGGCAAGACGATCGTAATTCCCGATGGCTGTATCGTCAGCGGACAATTCGTGCTGAATAATGACTGTAAAATTCTTGGCCGCGGCATCATCACAAATGTCAACTATGCATGGGGCTCGGGCAAGCCAATTATCAGTTACGGGGCCAATTCCCGCATCTCAGGCATAACCATCGTTGATTCCCCGGGTTCAATGTCTCGCTGTGGAAGTCCGATAATTGCGAGGTCGATTGGATCAAAATATTCGGTTGGAGAAATAATTCCGATGGTATCGATATTTACAGCCTTAAGAACGGATGGGTGCACCATTGCCTTGTCCGTGGCCGGGATGACGGCATAACCCTCAAGTGCACGCCATCCGATAACCGGTCGACCGACAGGGTGCTCGTGGAAAATTGCTTCGTCGTCAATGATTACGGCGGGCGGGCAATCAGAATCGGCGCCGAGACCCCGGCAGACTACATCCAGAACGTGACATTCCGGAATATCGATGTCGAGCATTCGCACGCGTCGCATGCGATCGATATCGAAGCATCCGATCACGCGGCAATTCAGAATATCTTATTCGAAAATATACGTGTTGTTGGACATCATGGTCACACCGCAACATACACCGGAGACGGCCAATGGTGTTCATTGAATATTGTAAAAAGCGTTTGGAGCGCTGATACCGTTCGAGGTTCAGCATACAATATAACCCTGAAAGATTGCTCCTTTGACGGCCAGCCCCTCCCCAGCGCGTTGAACGGATTTGACGCCACGCACAAAATGGACGGCGTCCACTTCATAAATTGTCGCAAAAATGGCGTGCTGATCCAAAGCAACGCCGACTGGAACCTGACCCAGGGACAGTATGCAATCAACGTTACCTATGCGGATTCGGCGGGCATGCCGTCGCAACCTCCCGCCCCGCCGGCCGGGACGGTATTCGTCGCGGCCGCGGTGGTGGATGCCAAGGCGCCGGCGATTCATTCTGATTTCGCGGTGACGGCCAATGGGCTGGCGGTTCCGGTCTATTCCGCCAAGTACGCCAATTCCTATGCGTATGTCAGCGGGGTCAATCCCTCCTTCGACTGGCTCGGGTTTTGCAACTTCGACTGTGACGGCGAGGTGCTGATCACGGTCAAAGTCTCAAATCGAACCGTGACCTCGGCGAAGATTTTGCCCACGGCGTCTCGCATCACCCCGACAATTTCCGGGAATACGATTTCATTCCGAATTACTGCTAACCAGCACTTTGAAGTCCAGGTCAACGGAAGCGAGGCCAATCCCCTTTATATTTCCGCCAATCCCATCGCTTCAACCCCGGCCGCCGACGCCAACGTTACGGTCTATACGCCAGGATTCCACGATGTCGGCAGCGTGACATTGGCGGCCGGCAAGACGATCGTAATTCCCGATGGCTGTATCGTCAGCGGACAATTCGTGCTGAATAATGACTGTAAAATTCTTGGCCGCGGCATCATCACAAATGTCAACTATGCATGGGGCTCGGGCAAGCCAATTATCAGTTACGGGGCCAATTCCCGCATCTCAGGCATAACCATCGTTGATTCCCCCGGGTTCAATGTCTCGCTGTGGAAGTCCGATAATTGCGAGGTCGATTGGATCAAAATATTCGGTTGGAGAAATAATTCCGATGGTATCGATATTTACAGCCTTAAGAACGGATGGGTGCACCATTGCCTTGTCCGTGGCCGGGATGACGGCATAACCCTCAAGTGCACGCCATCCGATAACCGGTCGACCGACGGGGTGCTCGTGGAAAATTGCTTCGTCGTCAATGATTACGGCGGGCGGGCAATCGGAATCGGCGCCGAGACCCCGGCAGACTACATCCAGAACGTGACATTCCGGAATATCGATGTCGAGCATTCGCACGCGTCGCATGCGATCGATATCGAAGCATCCGATCACGCGGCAATTCAGAATATCTTATTCGAAAATATACGTGTTGTTGGACATCATGGTCACACCGCAACATACACCGGAGACGGCCAATGGTGTTCATTGAATATTGTAAAAAGCGTTTGGAGCGCTGATACCGTTCGAGGTTCAGCATACAATATAACCCTGAAAGATTGCTCCTTTGACGGCCAGCCCCTCCCCAGCGCGTTGAACGGATTTGACGCCACGCACAAAATGGACGGCGTCCACTTCATAAATTGTCGCAAAAATGGCGTGCTGATCCAAAGCAACGCCGACTGGAACCTGACCCAGGGACAGTATGCAATCAACGTTACCTATGCGGCTTAGCATCCCGCTGACCAAGCGTGAGATGTTCATGATGAGGATCAATAAGACGAGGATATTTGTTTAAGGGGCACCTCAACACATCGGTGTGAGCAAAGCGGATTTCGCGTTGCTCGGGGATTGAATCGCCATCGAGACATGCCATTTGCTTGAAGCCGGCCGGCGCGCATTCGCCCCAATGCGCGTCGGCGCGGACCCTGCCTTTCTGTTCGGAATTACCCTCGAGCCATGAGCATGAGCTCCCGCCGCCTGGGATGGGTCGCCTTCCAGCATCGCGATTTTTCCCTCTATTGTCTTGGCCGGTTTTTGTCCGCCGTGGCCTTGCAAATGCAGAATGTCGCCGTCGGATGGCTGGTGTACGACATCACGCGGGATCCCCTGGCGCTTGGGATCGTCGGTCTCGTGGCGTTCCTGCCGGCGATTTGTCTGGCGCTGGTTACCGGTCATGTCGCCGACCGCTTCGACCGGCGAGCCGTATTACTCGTCTGCTATGCGCTCACCATTGCTGCCGCTGCAGGCCTGCTTGCCTTCGCCTGGCACGGCTTGCAGGCGGTCTGGCCGATCTATCTGCTGACCTTTGTGATCGGTGCCACCCGCGCCTTCGCCAATCCCGCCGGCCAGGCGCTGGTTCCGAACCTCGTGCCGGTCGAGCATTTCAGCAACGCCATCGCCTGGACCTCAACCGCCTGGCAGACCGCGACCATTGCCGGGCCGGCGATCGGCGGGCTCCTCTACGCGCTGGGCGGCGCCGTCGTGTTCGCGATCTCGACGACGCTGTTTATCGTCGTGTTTGGATTGTTCGCGGCAATACGCTACCGCTCGCAAACGCGCGCTCCGGAAAAAACCAGCTGGACGACCCTCGTCGCCGGGATTCGCTTCATCCGCCAAGAGCCGGTGATCCTCGGCGCTATTTCGCTCGACCTTTTCGCGGTGCTCCTCGGCGGGGCAACCGCGCTACTGCCGATTTTCGCGGCTGATATCCTTAATATCGGGCCATGGGGACTGGGCTTGCTGCGCTCGATGCCGGCGGTGGGTGCTTCGTGCACGGCCCTTTTCCTCGCCTATCGGCCGCTAACGCGGCGCACCGGCCGCAGGATGTTCGAGGCCGTCGGCGTCTTCGGACTGGCGACTGTCTGTTTCGGCGTCTCAACAAGCCTCGTCTTCTCGCTCGCCTGCCTGCTCGTGCTCGGCGCGGCCGATATGGTCAGCGTGTTCGTTCGTCAAACGTTAGTGCAGATCGAAACGCCGGACGCCATGCGCGGACGGGTCTCGGCGGTCAATACCGTTTTCATCGGTGCTTCGAACGAGCTCGGAGAGTTTGAATCCGGCATGCTCGCCTCACTGATCGGCACCGTGCCGACGGTTGTCGCCGGCGGGATTGGCACCTTGCTCGTCGCCGTGCTGTGGGCGCGTTGGTTCCCCGCCCTGCGCCGCCGCGATCGGCTGATCGCCGACGACGGCCAAGCGCGCTAGCCGGCTGGCATCAACGGTCCGCCGATCGGCGTCAGGGTCTCCGAGGTCAGGCTCGGCTGAACCGCTTCCGCGTGCAGACGCTCGTTCAAAACCTTGGGAAAAGGAACCGCTTTACCGCCGTCGGCAAGATCGAGCCAGACGAGCACGCTCTCGCTGGTGGCAAAGCAGAGGCCGTCCTTGAACAGACCTTGCACGAAGGTGCAGGACGTGCGGCCCACGTGTTCAATGCGCGTACCGATCGCAACATCACCGGGATAGTGCGCCTGGGCGAGGTAGCGCACCGTCAACTGCAAGATAACCCAGCCGGCGTGCTCGCCAGCCGTCGATCCGGGCCACAGGGCCTCCGCATATTCAACCCGGCCGGTCTCGCAATAGGTCGCGGT
Source organism: Rhodospirillales bacterium (assembly GCA_016712595.1). NCBI lineage: Bacteria > Pseudomonadati > Pseudomonadota > Alphaproteobacteria > Rhodospirillales > Rhodospirillales bacterium. Next base: position 929,401 of record JADJQT010000002.1, on the reverse strand, counting down.
GGCGACATTGTTGATGTGCCGGTAGCGGTCGATATCGGAGAAGCGAACCGTATCCCGCGTCCAAAATGCATAACTTCCGACATCGGTACGATTTTTCCCCGCCTTTGTCTGATCATCCTTCATGGTTTTCGTTGGGTCCCTTATGAACCGCTGCCGGCCGGAGGGCCGTGAGCGCGACGAAAAGCGTCGCAGTGTCGATGTGCGAGGACACGACGGCAATTTCAACGCTTCTTGCGCGCAAGCCAGCTTGGCGCCGGATGAATAGCTCAGGAGCGATTCGCCTTGGCCGTTTGCGCCCGGCGCCGGGCGTCATTCTGATCGCGCATCGTCCTCGCCGAGTGGCAGGGTTTGCAGGCGCTGCGCAGATTTTCGCAGCGATTATCCCAAGGATTGCGGTTGATGTGATCAACCTCTGTCGCAGGCGCCTCGCCGCAGAATTCACAAAGGGGATCGACCGAGAGCTTCTCCTGTCGCAACTTTTGCCAGGTTGCACTCTTGTAGGCGCGGTTGTGATGCTTTGGTCGCGCGGCCTCCATCGCCTGGCGGCGCATGCGTTCACGATCAGCTCGGCTGGGATCAATAGGTTTCCACGGCATCGCGGGTCTGTTCAGGGCAAGATGAGGCCTAACCGCACGGCAGCGACGACCGCCTGCATGCGATTGGTGGCGTCGAGTTTGACCATGCTGCGCTTGAGATGAAAATTAACCGTGTGCTCGGACAGGCCGAGGATCTTGCCGATGCTCCAGGCGCTCTTACCGCGCGCCGTCCATGTCAGGCACTCGCGTTCGCGATCGGTGATATGCACCGAAGCCGGCCGTTCCGTATCCCGACGGACGGTTCGGGAATAGGAAATCATGAATTGAATAGCCACGAGCTGCAATTTTGCCAGATTTGCCCGGTGCATCGCCGCGGCGTGCTCGGTCGCAAGGCTGGTCACGTAGGTTTCGCCCCTCGGGCCGTGAAGAGGAATGCTCACGCCATTGAACAAGCCGGCATCACGGCTCTCGATGAGAACGCGCCGCTGCTTGGGAGATAGCTGCACGCCACGCAAGAGATCATCCCAGACAAGCGGCCCTTCTTCGTGGGGTGTCTGTAAGAGCACCGGGTCGTACACTTCGTAGCTATTGGCGCGATAGTGACGGATCCACTCTTCCGGCACGTTGGCCGTGATGACCGGTGACAACTCTGCGAGGCCCAGCGCTTGTTGAGCGGCGGCCGTTACCGCGACGAGAGCGATCCGATGGTAGCCGAAGTGGCCCGCAGCATGGCGGAACGCATCGAAAACCCCCTGCGGCGCCGTCGCTTGGTCGCAGCGATCGATGAAGTCGGTCACGCGCAATGCTTCCGTTTCGTAGGACGGAGCAGACGCAACGATGACCTCTTTCGTATTCGCACTGCCGGGCTTGTTCGTATTGTCGGGGATCATCGGAGCAGCCCGTCGACGGCACACCGCCAAGTCATGATGTCGATAGGCCGGGCTTGGTGCAGGAGTGACGTCCAGGCGTCCAGCATGACCGCACCTCCTCGCGAACGACTCTTAAAAACAGGGTAGCGACACTGAGTTTGGGCCCGTAATATTACCCCATATGAGTAAAAAAAGTCATTTTGGCCATATTGTCAAGCGCGTGTGTGGAAAATACGCGTTTTACTCGCACGATCCTCGATGCCGCCGTCATTCAGGCGAATTCGACGGCGTCAATCCACTGGATTCGGTAGGTTTACCGATTGCGATTTCCCCCTTTACCGTGCGCGGGCCTGAATGTCCGCTCGCAAGACGAGCGGAGACGGATCGTATAGAGCAGACGGTTTGGAGGGTGAGATGTCCAGCAGCGAGACGCCCGGAAGCCAACCGGAACTCATTAACGCCGCTATCCCGTTGGTCGCCGGGTTTTCCCTTGCCGATCTTCCATATGGCGAATGCGACGACGATAGCGTGGATCGGCACGCATTCGAGACGCGCCTCACCGAGCTGATTCAGGCGGCGATCATCGCCACCGCTCGCGCAAGTCAATACTTTCGCATTGCTCGACAATTCCTGATGGCTGCGCGTCGTGCGCGCGACCTCAATCAGGATCGTGATGCGATGGCCGCGCATCTGCACTGCGCGCTCGATGCGCGCTGGCAAGCCCGCCGATGTCGAAGTTTTGCCCTTCTGTGCCGACGGAGAGCCGACTGTCTCGCCGCGATCGCCAACGGCCGCTGACCGGTTCATGCCCGCCACGCAAGTCGGAAGGAATTGATCGAAAGGATTTTGACGCAAATTTTTTCAATATCCGCGTGGAGCCATCTGACGATCCCTCGCCGCCGCCTGTCGTTTGTCCTGGTATAACCCATTTGAGCCATGTACAACACGTATAAGTGGCGATGCGTATCGTCCTGCGCGGAAGTACCGGGCTGCCGATCGGGCATGCTGCCGCGTTGGCGCGCGATCGCCGGAAAGGACGCTTCGTCGGCCACTCGATGGCGAAGATCACTGGCCCGAACGCCTTCGCGGCGCGGTACGCGCGGCGAAGCAGCGCCCGATGGATCACCGCAGCGACGGCGGCCATGTCGGCCTCGTCCGCATTCTCTCCGTCACCGAGTGCCGCTTCGGCGTTCTATGTTCGCGACCAGAGCGCCTCGTCGCTTGCCAATGCCCACGCCGGGGCAACGGCTGACGCCGAAGACCTGACATACATGTTCTTCAATGGAGCGGCTCTTGCCGGGGTCCCCAGCAGCGGCGTTGCCATGCTTGGCACGTTCACGCACGCGCACGCCCGTTTCGACGACGGACGAGCGTCAAACGCCCTGGGTTCACCGATCGGTGGCGGAAACAGCGACGGCGGTGGCAACACGCTCGTCCCGGCGCTTTATGGTGCCTGGAAACTGGATGAGACTTTTACCCAGCTCGCGGACGTCGTGCTCGGGCTTGCGATCAATGCCCCCTTCGGATTCGAGACGGAGTACGATGAGGACTGGATCGGGCGCTATCACGCCGTGCAGTCGCGATTACGTACGATCGACTTCAACCCGGTCATCGCCTATCGGCCCATCGACGGCCTTTCGATCGCGGCGGGGTTACAGGTCGAATACGTCGATGCCAAGCTTACAAGCGCACTCGACTTCGGCTCACTGGGCGCCGCAAATGGCGTCCCCGGCGCGCAACCTGGCGCTCAGGACGGTTTTGCCAAGCTTACGGGTGACGACTGGGGTTATGGCTGGACGGCCGGCCTGCTGTTCGAGCCCTTGCCCGGAACCCGTCTCGGGCTCTCCTATCGTTCGGCCGTTCACCAACAACTGAAGGGGGATACGCGCGTGCGTCTCGACGACGCTGGCGTCGGTGCGGCGCTCGGGGTCAAGCCGGGAACGACGGCGGCACGGGCGAAACTGACACTGCCCGAAGTCATTGGCATCGGACTCTACCAGGACCTCCCGCATGGCTGGGCAGTGATGGCCGATGTAACCTGGACTCGCTGGAGCCGATACCGTGAACTTCGCATCAGCGTCAGCGACCCGGCAAAGCCGGATGACGTGACGGAAGAGGACTGGCGCGATACGTGGTCTTTTTCCGCCGGCGCGACCTATCGTCCGTCGGAGGATTGGGCCCTGCGAACCGGCATCGGCTACGATCAGAGTCCGACCCGCAATAAGACCAGGACGCCGCGAACGCCCTCGAACAACGGCCTGCTGATCGCGCTCGGCGCCAGCTACCAAGCCGCGCCCAACATCGGCTTTTCGGTAGGCTATGGTCACTATTTCATCGAAAGTGCCCGCATCGGCCTTGCCGCCGACGAGCCTGGAAACGCCGCTCGCGGAAATCTTTCCGGATCGAGCCACAACGGCGTCGACATGCTCGCCCTGCAGGTCAACTGGTCATTTTGAGTGGGAAAGAGTTCGGTGCGGCTAGGCCGCTAGCGCGTCAAGCCTGCCGGCGATGCGCAGGACCGGATAGGCGATGCGATGGTAGCGCCGCAGCTTGATCAATCCGCCATGGCTGACGAAAGACTGCGCGGCGACCACAGGCAACCGTCCCAGGCGCTTTGGCGCTCCAAGCCGGCGAACGTCGATCCCCGCGGCGACGAGGCCCGCGTCGATGATCCTGGGTGGCGTGACGAACACGTATGCGCGCACGCCGCTCTCGAGACCAAACTCAGCGAGGGCGCAAAACATTTCACTCAACACCCGCGCCCGCGTCGCCGCATCGAGCCTGCGATCAATGCCGACGCGGGAGACTTCCCAAATGTCGTCGCTCGCGGGCACTTCTCCCGTCTCGACCAGTTCCGGCCAGAGTTCTGCGATCATATAAGGCCGCGACGTGGAAATTAGCCGGGCAACGGCACGAACCCGCCCCTCATCGTCGCGCCACAACAGGTATTCCGCGGCAGGGGTGTCGAACTGGTCCCATTCCATGCCTTGCCACGAGGGGACGTCGTACTTCTGTCGCTCGACGAAAATGTCATAGCGCAGCCGGTGCGCCGCGGGCAATGCGTCCCCCAGCAGGTGAGCAGTTTTTAATGAGATCGCATCGATCATCCAGACCTCCGGGTTCATTGTTGCGGCGTGCCGGCCTTCACGCACGGACGCGCCCGGCGCAATGAAATGAGCGCACGGCGAAAGGACAGACGGCAGGAAACAGCGGGTAAAACGCATTCGCGTCGTAAACGCGTCGTGAGGGCACAGTGATGGCCTTCGCAAATAGGTGTATATACCTATTTACAGAATGCGATCAAGCATCAAGAACATATAATGAACATTATTAGCCGTCATGGCTGGTCCGCCGAAGGCTCGCGCCTCCGGTGGCTGGACCTTGGCAGCCCTCTGATCGGCGAGCCGTGGAACGATCGCCGTTCTGCCTGCGACAACGAGACCGTCGTCTGTGGTTTGCCGCTCTTGCCCGGACGGCCGATGCCGCCTAGGTAAGCATCACCGGCAGCGTCCGGACGGAACGAGGCGACCGACGTATGTCATTGTTCGATCCACCGCTTATCGATCTTGCCGAACCGCAATCAAAGGCCGCTCCGGCCAGCTCCGCGGCCCTGTCGTCCGCTCTTCCGGGCGTGCCGGGATCGATGGTCGATCCTTTTGGGCGATACATCCGCTACCTGCGCGTCTCGGTCACCGATCGCTGTGATTTTCGCTGTGTCTATTGCATGTCCGAGGCGATGCAGTTTCTGCCGAAAGCGGAATTACTGACCCTTGAAGAACTTGATCAGGTGTGCTCGGCGTTCGTCCGGCTGGGCGTGCGCAAGTTGCGCATCACCGGTGGTGAGCCTCTGGTCCGCCGTGACATCCTCTCCTTGTTTCGCGCGCTCTCGCGTCATCTCGCCTCGGGCGCGCTCGATGAGCTGACCTTGACCACAAACGCCAGCCGCCTCGTCACGCACGCGCCAGCCTTGGCCGATCTCGGCGTGCGCCGCCTCAACGTTTCGCTCGACACGCTCAATCCGGCAAAGTTTCGCGCCATCACCCGCATCGGCAATCTGGCCAACGTTTTTGCCGGACTCGACGCGGCTCAGGCGGCAGGGCTGCGGGTCAAGATCAACGTCGTGGCCCTCAAAGGCGTGAACGAGGACGAAATCCCCGACCTCGTCCTCTGGTGCGCCGAGCGCGGCTTCGATATGACGCTGATCGAGGTCATGCCAATGGGCGACATCGGCGGCGAGAGCCGCCTCGACCAGTTCTTGCCGTTAAGCGCCGTCCGCGCCCGGCTGGCCGAGCGGTGGACGCTGACCCCGCTTGCCTGGCGCAGCGGCGGGCCTGCCCGCTACGTGACCGTCGAGGAGCCCGGCGTGCGCCTCGGCTTCATCACGCCGATGACCCATAACTTTTGCGAATCTTGCAACCGCGTGCGTCTGACCTGTACCGGCCGTCTTTACATGTGTCTTGGCCAGGAAGATGCCGCCGACCTCAGGACGACCCTGCGCGCAAAGGGAGGCGAAGACACGCTCAATGCGGCAATCCGCGAGGCGATCTCGCGCAAACCCAAGGGACATGACTTCGTGATCGACCGCCAGCACAGCGCGCCCGCCGTTCCCCGCCATATGAGCGTAACCGGCGGCTGAGCGCCAGCAACGCGATCACCCGCACGGGAACTCGCCCCGGATCGCGGCCGCCATCAAACCGCAACGGCTATGAGGCGATCGCGTTATCGACCAGACGCATCGACCGGTTCGGCAGCTCGATATTCACCTCGAGCGTCGAGACGTTGCCTTGCGTTTCAAAATCGACGCTAATCTTATCCTCGTCGATCGCGACATACTTGGCGATGACCTGAAGCAACTCTTTGTGCAGCTTCGGAAGGTAATCCGGCTTCGCCAAGTCCGATCGCTCGTGGGCCAGCAAAATCTGCAGCCGCTCCTTGGCCTCGACGGCCGAAGGTTTTGACCGGGCACGGAAAAGGCTGAGAAAGCTCATGCCGTCCTCCACAGGAGGCGCTGGAAGATGCCTCGCCGTTCAGGTTGCACGAAGCGATGCTCGATGGTCTCACCGAGATAGCGGCCGACGACGTCGGTATACGCTTGCCCGGCCTTCGAGGTCTTGTCCATGATCACCGGCATGCCGAGATTCGAAGCCTTTAGCACGGATTCGCTTTCCGGAATGATCCCGAGCAGGGGGATCGCGAGGATTTCCAGGACGTCCTCGACCTTCAGCATCTCACCCTTGGCAACGCGGTCGGGATCGTAGCGGGTCAACAGGAGGTTTTCGCGCACCGGATCGAGCCCCTGCTCGGCGCGACGGGACTTGCTTTGCAAAACGCCGAGAATGCGGTCAGAATCCCGCACACTGGAGACCTCGGGATTGGTGACGATCACCGCTTCGTCGGCGAAGTAGAGCGCCATCAGCGCGCCGCGCTCGATGCCGGCCGGGCTGTCGCAGACGATGTAGTCGAATTGCTCGCGCAACTCGTCCAGCACGCGCTCAACGCCGTCGCGGGTCAGCGAATCCTTATCGCGGGTCTGACTGGTCGGCAGCACCGACAAATTCTCGACGCGCTTGTCCCGGATCAGCGCCTGGCTCAGGCGTGCATCGCCGTTGATGACGTTGATGAAGTCAAACACCACCCGCCGTTCGCAGCCCATGATCAGATCGAGATTTCGCAGACCGACGTCGAAGTCGATGACCACCGTCTTGTGACCCTTCAACGCCAGGCCGGCGGCGAATGCGGCACTCGACGTGGTCTTGCCGACCCCGCCCTTGCCGGACGTCATGACGATGACTTTACCCAAGTTTTCCTCCACTTCTTCGCGAGGCCCGCCGTGCCGGTTGGATGCTTCGGGCCAAGTTGATCGCCGCCTCGCATAGCTCACGTCAGCGGTTCGATGGTGATGCGATCGCCCTCGAGGGCGATTTGGACCGATTTGCCGATGAGGGCCTCGGGGATGTCCTCGCGCACGCGCCAATAGCCGGCGATCGAGACCAGTTCTGCCTCCAGCGATCGGCAGAAGATGCGTGCACCGGTATCACCCGACACGCCGGCCAGCGCCCGGCCGCGCAGAGCGCCATAGACATGAATGTGGCCGTCGGCGAGGAGTTCCGCACCCGCACTGGTCGAGGCGAGCACGACGAGGTCGCCTCGATGCGCATAAACCTGCCGTCCCGAGCGCACCGGCTGGGTGACGACGCGCGCCGGAGATCCGGCGGCCGCGTCCGCGTCGCCGGTCGATGGGACAGAGGTCAGTCGCTCGCCAGCCGTCTGGATGGGGGACTGACGATGAGCCAAAGGGGGCGCACCAGTCGTCGGCGCCGCATCGCTCACCTCGATTGTGCTTGGCGCCGCGTCATTCAGCCGCGCCTGCCGTCCTTCTGGGAACAGGCTCCAGCCGGCGTTCACCGCTGCCCGGTTCTGTTCATCGGTACCGTTCTGCACGCCGATGGGCACAAGCTGGTGCTGGCGCAGCCGCCGGCCAAGCTCTGCCATGTTAAACGCCGGCGCCGCCGCCAACGCCTGTAGATCGATGACTACCGGCGCGTGGCGAAAGAAATTCGGCGCCTGGGCGATCTTATCGGCGAGGCGCTGGAAAAGCGTCGGGTCCTTGGGATCGTTCAAACGCAGAACCAGCAGCGTGTAGGCGCCACCGCGGATCTGGAATGGAGGGGGCGATGGGTCGATCGAAGAGTGCGCCTTTATTGCCGATGTCATTCTAGGGCCCAATGAATTGCCGACACAGTCCGGCGCCACGTGTGCGGGCGCTCCCAGGTCTTTTGCGGATAATGATGCACGAGCTCTCTCGCCGAGTCACAGAACGCGCGAGCAATCGTTCTCACCGGGCTTGAAGATGCGTCTCTAACCGCTCCCGCTGGCTATCGATTCTGCGGTCGGACACCCCACAATCTGGTGACCATATCAGAGCTGCCGGGCGTCGTCGAGGCGCCGTCGCCCAAACGAATCACTTCGACCGATTCGCCAACCTCAGGAACAAGCAGTCGTACGTCACGGACAGCAGACACCTATTTGTTGTGTTTCCGAAGGCGCAGCGCGTGAGCAGCGTCACCGTCGAGGCGACAGCCAAGTCACATGACCCATCTTTCGTCCCGGACGCGGCTCCGCCTTGCCATAGAGGTGCAGACGGGCGGCGGAATTGCGTACGAGGTCAGGCCAGCGTTCGACTTCGTAGCCGAGAAGGTTCTCCATCACCGCGTCGGAGTGCCGTTCGGTCGGGCCGAGGGGCAATCCGGCGATCGCGCGCACGCACTGTTCAAATTGCGAGACCGCGCAGGCGTCAATCGTCCAGTGCCCCGAATTGTGCGGCCGGGGAGCGAGTTCATTGACCAGCACGTTTCCGTCGGCGCAGACGAACATCTCGGCAGCGAGCACGCCCACGAGGTCGAGCGCCTCGGCGATGTGCCGGGCGATCGCATCCGCCCTGGACGCGACGCTCCGTTCGATCGCCGCCGGCGCCACCGTCCGACGAAGGATGTGATGTTCATGCTGATTCTCGACCGGCACGAAGGTGGCGAGCGTGCCGCTCAGCGAGCGGGCGACGATTACTGAAATCTCGAGGCTGAAATCGATCCATGCCTCAACGATGCCCGCCATATCGTGGCCGGCGACCAGATCCGACCACGCGAGCGCAAGGTCGGTTTCCCGTCCGATCACGGCTTGGCCCTTGCCGTCATAGCCAAGGCGGGACGTCTTCAGCACCGACGGCCGGCCGATCGCCTCATCGGCGCCAACCAGGCTGGCGGCAACTTCGACCGGCTGCCAGGGCGCGGTATCGACGCCGATCTTCGATAGAAACTGCTTTTCGGCGATCCGGTCCTGGCAGATGGCGAGAATCGCCGGATCGGGGCGCACGGGGGCGTGACGGGCGAGCCGCTCGGCCACCATCACCGGGATGTTCTCGAACTCGTAGGTGACAACGTCGCATTCGGCCGCGAACGCGGCGAGCGCTGCATCGTCGTCCCATCCGGCGACGACCGCGTGCGCACTCACCTGCGCTGCCGGCGAATCCGCCTCGGGCGTGAACACGTGACAGCGATAGCCGAAGCGGGCGGCGGCAATCGCCATCATCCGGCCGAGCTGACCGCCGCCGAGAATACCGATCACGGCGCCCGGCGGAAGCGGGCCTGCGGGCTTATCGCGCACGGAACGGAGCCTCAGGCGTCGTCGCTGGGAACGTCGGCGACGCCAGCCGTCTGTTGTTTTCGCCAAACATCGAGGGTATCGGCGAGGACGGGATCGGCGAGCGCGAGGACGGCGACGGTGAGCAGCGCGGCATTGATCGCGCCGGCGCGCCCGATCGCCAGGGTGCCGACGGGAATGCCGGCGGGCATCTGCACGATCGACAGCAGACTGTCGCGCCCGGACAATGCCTTGCTTTCAATCGGCACACCCAGAACCGGCAGGGGCGTGAGCGCCGCCATCATTCCCGGCAGGTGCGCGGCGCCGCCGGCACCGGCGATGATCACCTTCAATCCCCGCGCCTTCGCGGCTTGGGCGTAGGCGAATAGACGCTCGGGGGTGCGGTGGGCGGAGACGATGCGCGCCTCGTAAGCAACGTTGAGCGCCGCAAGGGTCTCGGCCGCGTGCCGCATGGTTTGCCAGTCGGATTGGCTGCCCATGACGATGCCGACATCCGGCATCTGCGGCGGCACGCTGATGTTCATGAAAGCCCTTTGCCCGGCGGAGATCGTTCCGAAACGAGCGCGGGATTATTCAGGAACCGCGCGTGCGAAACAAGCGCCGGATCGATCCGCGGACGTTCGAGCGCCATGTTTCACCCCGCCGGCGCCCTTGACGATTGCCGAGGCTAAGTATTTTTGGAGCAAAAAAGCCCGCATTTGCGGTACATCACGCCCTCTGATATGTTGGAAAAAATTAGTCGAAAGGGGGGATGAAATGCTTCGTCTGCAACGACAGCGGCTGGAATCGATGGGGGATGCGGCAGCGGCACTCCAGACGGCAATCGACCTCGAGTTCTCAACGATACCAGCCTACCTCTACACCAAATTCTCGATCAAGCCGGGCAGCAACCGGCAGGCCGTGGACAGCCTATCTTCGATAGTGGGTCAGGAGATGACCCACATGTGTCTTGCGTGCAATATCCTCAACGCGATAGGCGGTACGCCGAAACTCTCGTCCCCCGTCTACCCTGGCCCCTTACCCGGAGGTATCGGCCGGGACGGAGCCCCGCTCATCGCTCATCTCCTGCCCTTTTCACCCGAGGCGATGAAACAGGGGATGGACATAGAGGAGCCCGAAGAGCCGATCCCATTTCCGGTCGAGCGCCTCATGATGGCCGAGGCGGCCCTCACAGTGACGATCGGTGAATTTTATGCGGCTCTCGATGCCTTTCTCGCACAGTTACCGAATACGCAGTGGGCGCCGAATCGCAACCAGATTGACGACGCCCAATTCTTCGCCGGCCAACTCTTTCCAATAAACAGCTATGCGGACGCGCATCGCGCCATTTCAATCATCGTCAGCGAGGGGGAAGGCACAAAGGCGAACCCGCTCGACTTCGAGAACGAGGTCTCTCACTACTATCGTTTTGGCGAGGTATTCTACGACAAGGTGTTGACCAAGGCGGACAACCGGCTGGGCTACACCTGGGGACCGGCGCCACTCGGCGTCGATTGGAGCGCGGTCTACCCTGCCATTTCAGATCCGGGCACCCATGATTTCAGCAACGAGCCGCCAACAGCTCGAGCCGTGCAGGCCGCGTGCAACCAAGCCTATACGACGCTGATCGAGGAGCTGCAACGCGCGGTTTCGGGTGAGCGCGCGCGACTGGGCAATGCAGTGCGTGCGATGTTTGACCTTCGCATGGCCTCGACAACAGCACTGAGCACGCCGCTTAGCCAATCGGACAAGGTCGCAGGGCCGGCGTTCATCTACACGCCCTCCAGCACGGGAGCGGTGCAATGAGCGTTCTTGAAACGCCTCGCGTTTACTTTCGTGGCCAAGTTACCTGGGACCCGATTGTCACCAATAACTATCCCAACATCTATGACGAGGTAACAGCCGAACCCCTGCCCGATGGTGTGTCAGCTGACGTCTTTCGCTCCCAGGCGATCGCGGACGTAACGAGCGGCAACTGGAATCCGCATGGCTCGCACCGCTCTGCCTTCTTCGATACCTTCGTAAGCGGCGTAGACACGGGCGACGGCCTTTGCCTCCACGAGGGCTTCGTCGGATCGCCAGTGAGCTTCCTCGGCATGCTGGTCGACTGCGAGCCTTACGGCGCATTCTCATCGCAGTTGTTCTTCGACTCGATGCAGTTCGGCGTCGATGGCGGCTGCCGGATCGCCTGCCAGCGCAGCACGCGCTTTATCGCGCGTTACATTAACTTTACGCGCAACAGCCACAACCGGATGATCGCTGGCATCGCGTCGGTCGTCTGGCAGACGTCGTTTGCAAAGGCCGGCCTGCAGTTCGATCCTCACGATTCTCGTGCGATCGCCATGTTGGCAACAGCGCTTGAGAGCGACGACGTCCTTGGACTGACGGTACGCTGGAACGCGTATCGGACGGTCTATTTTGGCGACGCCTGCCTTCGCAACGGCACGCCGGCAACGCGCGCCGCCGCGACCGCGCTCCAGGCGAAGCTGATCGACGGCGGCTGGCAACCGAACCCCGCGCGCAGCCTCCTGGTTGGAGTGCTGGGCTTGTGGCGGCGCGGCGAGCCGGCGCAGGAGCCCGGCGACAGAACGCTGTTGGCAGCGACGACCGCGCAGACGGCGGCAACAGCGCATGCACGCCTATCGCACCATGCTCTCACCATTGACCTTTCCAACAGTATCGCGGAGGTGAATGGACTGTTATCGAAGCAGAATTTCGGTCCGGTCGATATCATCGCCACCAACTCCGAAGGATCGAAGAAACTCGCTACCCTTTCCTATCCGCAGTATGATCGGTCCGCCTATGAGGCAACATCGGGCCTTGTTACCATCCCGCTCGACGAAGCGTCACTCGAGGCGGCAACGGTTAGCGACCTTGAGCTCCTCGCTGGCGACGGCACGGTGCTTCTTTCCGAAGCGGGCCTGCGTGCAGTGCCCCTCACTCATAATGTCTATATCGATGAAGGCCAATCAGCCCAGCTAAGCGTGCAGGTGCTTAAAGGCGGTATGCCGGTTGGCCATGGTGTCGCAGTATCGATGTATGATGCTCAGCCCGACACACCGGTGCTCGCGGCCGAAACGGTGACGGATGAGCAAGGCGTCGCCCGGTTCGATGTCGCGAGCATTCAGGGCGGCGCGGTGAACCCCTACATCTTCGTGCCAGGAGTGAACCCGCCTCTTCCGCAAGGAATTGACCCGCAGCTGACAACCTACACGTACGTCCGCACGCTTCCCGCCAATTCGGCGATGGCGACGCTGCCTCCCACCTGGGATAACGTCTATAAGTCCGTACTCGTTAAATGGCACGCCATGGCCCCGTGCATGGACAACTGGCTCCGGCTTGGTGACGAGGCGCAAATCCGCAAGTACGGCAGCTTACTCCGGCGGCTGACCGACCCTGCGAACTTTGAATCGTACATGTTCATGCCGGTGGTGCGTGACATGACGGCCGGCGAGCGAATACTTCTCTACAAATTCCTCGACACCGCACCGGAAGCGTTGGTCTCAGAAGACATGAGCCCCGCAGTGCGAACGATGGAAGCAAAAATGCCCGAGTCCGCCACGATACCGACGTCGGCGATCCGTAACATCGCCGCACTGAGCCGGGCGATGCGGAGCGGCTGAGGGTATTGTTGCGTCGTCAGGACCGATACGCGCGGAAAGGCAGGTAGTGCTGGGTCGACCCCACAGTCTTGAAATCCGGCGATAAGTCTTGCGCAGCGCTTGTGGCGGTCAATGCCCCGCAGATGGGGGCGAGCACAGCACACGAAAGCCAAGGCCGTCGTAGCGGTAGCCCGGGTTGTATCGATCGCGGGTCGCTGAGCGCGCGTAGTCCTGCTTGTCGTACCAGGACCCGCCGCGCAGCACGCGGGAAGAACAGTTGCCGCCACTTTCCTCGCGCCACGTCGCTCCGTTGTCCGGCGCATCGGCATAGTTTTCGTGCCAGCAGTCCTCGACCCACTCGAAGACGTTGCCATGCATGTCGTGCAAACCCCAGGCGTTGGCGGCAAACTGTCCGACTGGCGCCGTTTGCTTCAGATCCCACGGACTGCCGCAGTCGGCGCAGTTGGCCAGGGCTTTTCCTTTGATGTCGTCGTTGCCGCTCGCAGCCGGGAGCGGGAATTCGCTCGCCGTCCCGGCCCGGGCCGCATACTCCCACTCGGCCTCGCTTGGCAACCGACAGACCCGTTTCATTCGGCGGCTCAACCAGGCGAGGTAGACCTGCGCATCCAGCCAGGAGACGTTGATTACCGGCCGCGTGTCACGGCCCCAACCCTGATCGGCAGGGCAATAGTTGCAACCGCCGTCGGCGAGGCAGGCGTCCCATTCGCGAAACGTCACCTCGGTTGCGCCAATCGAAAAAGGCTGCCCGAACGTCACCGGATGCACGGGTTTCGATTCATCGTCCTTCTCGCTCCCCATGCGGAAAGATCCCGCGGGGATATCGACGAGGCGCGGAAGCGGCGGCTTTGCGCCGAGACCGTAGGCCCAGCGCTCCTCGGCAACCGCGAAAGGCGCCCCGCGGAGCATCGCCCACGACACGCCCTCGCCAATGACGCCAAGGGCCGCAGCCAGGGCGACCGCCTCGACGGCGGCGCGGGCGCGGCTCCAGCGCAGATAGCGCTGCTCGAGGCTCCCCGGTGCGGCCAGCCGGCGAAAGCCGAGCAGCGACGACCAGCCGGCGAGCCCGAAGAGTCTCGACAGCCCCGTGCGATCCTTCCACTCCCGCGCCAACAGCCGCAGCCGTTCCCGCTGCGCCGCCCGCTCCGTGTTCTTCTCGATGTAGGCCCACAGCGTCGGCCAGTAGGGCTGCGGCTTGCCGGCGGCATCCAGACCCTTGCTGCGGATCAGCGTTTCGTGAATGAGGTTGATCCGAGGGCCGCCACCCGGCTGTTTGTCTTTTTCGCTATCCTCGGTGATGGTGATCAGGCGCAGCGGCTGCTCCGCCGTTCCACCATCGCGGCGACGCTGGCCGGCAAGGCGGGCGACCAGCGATCGCCCTTGCTCGCCGCCGCCTGCGACGGCAACGGCTTCGGCGAGCGAGATCGGTCGGCGCGTATGCCGACATGCTTCCGGGTCGACCCGCACCAGCCGGAACAGGAGGTCGAGGGCGCGCTCACGCTCGCGTGCATCGAGCTCCACCAGCAGCCCGTCGGCACTGCCGCTAAGGATGCCGGCAAGCCCCCCCTCATCGGTGAGCACCTGTCCGCTGAGACGGTTGCCCTGCCGCTGCTGCCAAAGCCGATGCAGCGCGTTCTCCACCAGCGGCAGGGCGCCCGGCTCGTCCCGCACCTCGCCCACGATCACTTCCTTGATCTCGCTGACGTCGAGGCCGGCGAGCCGCGCCGGGCCGGCGATCACCTCGCGCAACGCCGCGCCGCCGATCTGTGGCAGGGTCCAGAGCTTGGCGGGACCGTTGCGCACCCTCACCAGCCGCGGCAGGTCGTCCTGGAAGCGGTCGAGAAAGTCGGATCGCACCGTGGAGAGAACAAACAGCGGGCAATCCGGGTCCTCCAACGCCGCGGCGAGAAGGCGATCGAACCTGCGGCGCTCTTCGGCATCGGCAAAGGTGAACAACTCCTCAAACTGGTCGATGGCGAGCAGAAAGGCGCTCTGATCGTCCGGTTTGCGACCGCGCAGCCAGAAGGCCAGCGCCGCCTCGCCGTCCGCCGCGAGGCGGGCATGCACCTCCGCCATCTCGCTCTGCCAGGCACGCGCCAGCACTTCGGCCAGCATCGCCACGGGATGAGCCCCCGGCATCATCGGCCCGATCCGCCGCCAGTGCGCCAGGCCGGTGCGCGGCCACAGCCACCCCTGCTCGATCAGCGGCAGCAAACCGGCGTTCACCAGCGACGATTTTCCCGAGCCGGAATTGCCGTTGATCTCCAGCCAGCGCACCGGCGCGCGGCCGTCACGCGACTCGAAGCAGGCGAGCGCATCAAGCGTCTCCTTCTGCCGGCCGAAGAACAGGTGCGCCTGGTCGGCGCGATAGGCGGCAAGGCCGACGAACGGGCAACCCTCGAAGGCCAAGTGCTGGTTGGCGACGAGGGTCCGGTTGCGGATCTGTTCGAGCAGTCGATCGGATAAGGGGCCGGTGCCGTTCCATGGCGTCGCCTGGAACAGCCGCAGGAACGCCGGCAAAGAGTCCGGCAGGGCGGCGCCCAGCAATACCGGAAAGATCGGCAGGCGATCGCCATCGTCATGCGGCGCGAAGTAGCGGATGAGCGCCACCTGCGCCTCGGCGCCGATCCACCGCTGCACGCCGTCCCGGCCGACCAGGACGACGAAGACTCCGCAGCCGCTCACCGCCGCCTGGATCTCCTCCAGCCAGAGATCGCCTTCACGGACGCTCTGGTCGTCCTTGAACACCGTGATGCCGGTGTGCTCGAGTTGCGCGCGCAACAGCGCCGCCGCCTCGAGGTCGTTTCGGCTGTAGCTGAGAAAGACGTCGCACGGGGTTGCCGGCGGGCGGGCGCCGGCGTGGTCAGGACGAATCGGCATCAGATCCCCTCCCCGTCCGTCACGCCGCCGACGGCTAAAGACCGCCGGCGAAGAACCACCTCGCAACACACTCCGTGGTATTTTAGCGCGACGGGAGCAGGTTTTCCGATTCGAAAAGCGCGCGCAGGCGCGCGAGCCGCGCGGTGAGGTCGGGCCGGGCGCTGGTGATCGTGGCCGCCGATCAGGCGGCGGCGAGCGGAAAGCTGCTTGCGAACGCCGTCTCCCCCGCCGGCGAGAAACGGACGATCCGCAGCGATTTTTGCACGGTCAGCCAACCCATGTCCTCGAACCGGGCGAGAAACGCCCGCCCGAGGCTGCCCGCGAGGTGCGATCGCCGTTCGCTCCAGTCAAGGCACGCTCGGCAGAGGGGTTTCGCGGCGGACTCAAGGCGGCCGACATCGATGCCGAAGCCGGTCACGAACGCCCGTCCATCGCAAGACAACGCCAGCGCCTCCCCCTCCGCGCGCAGGAAGTCCCGGTGGATGAGACTGTCGAAGAGCTGCACGCCCCTATCGCCGGCGAGGTGGTTGTAGCAGATGCGGGCCTTGCGCAACGCCGGGTCCCTCGGCCCCCGTCGGCTGCGGAGTTGACCCGTTCCGGCCGCGAGGCCCATCAGCCCTTCGAGGACCCGGGCCACGTCGTCATTGGCGAGGGAAAAGTACTTGTGCCGCCCCTGCTTGCGCGGCTGAACCAATCCGCCCTCGTGGAGTTTCGACAGATGCGAGCTGGCGGTCTGCAGCGTGATGCCTGCCTCTTCAGCAAGCTCGCTGGCGGTCAGCGCCTTGCCGCTCATCAGCGCGCTCAGCATGTTGGCGCGCGCGGGATCGCCGATGAGGGCGGCGATGCCGGCGATGTCCGGGCCTTCTTTCATACTTCGATCCTAATCGAAGCATAGAGCGCCGGCAATTGATTAGTCTCGTCATTGGCCACCGACCAAAGGCTTTTTGGATACTCGCCCGTATCGTTGCGAGCCACGGCGAGATCGATCGACATGATCCGCTCAAGCGAGCAGAAGGCGCAAAAGATGACGAGTCAGTACACTCTCAAAACTGAACTGCCCCTGCTGACACTCCTGGCTCTGCTATGGGGATCGTCGTACCTGTTCCTCAAGGTGGCGGTGAGCGAGATCCCGCCGCTTACGCTCATCGCCCTTCGCGTCACCGGGGCTGCGGGTTTCCTTCTCGTCGTTCTGCGGCTGCGGGGCGAGACGCTGCCGCGGGACTGGCGCACCCGCCGGATGCTGCTACGGCAGGCCCTGTTCAACAGCATCTGCGCATGGACAATACTCGCCTGGGGCCAGCAGTTCGTCGACGCCAGTCTTGCGAGCGTCCTGAACTCCACGTCTCCGATCTTCGTGTTCGCATTCACCGCGCTCGTCACCCACCATGAACCGCTCGGCGGCCGCAAGCTGGCCGGTGTCATCATCGGCTTTCTTGGGGTTGTCCTCATCGTTGGCGTTGCCGCATTGCGCGGCCTCGGCACCCAGGTCGCGGGACAACTCGCCTGCCTGACCGGCGCCGCCCTTTACGCCGGCGCCGCCATCTACGGCACGCGTTTCAGCCACCTGCCCGCCGTCGTAACCGCCGCCGGCACGATGACCTGGGCGAGCGTGGTTCTCGTTCCCCTCGCGCTTGTTCTCGATCGCCCCTGGACGCTCAATCCGTCGGTGAAAGCGATTGGAGCGACAGCCACGCTCAGCGTGTTCTGCACGGCGATCGCTCTGCTGATCTATTTCCGGCTGGTGCGGACGATCGGCTCCGTCGGCGTGGCCAGTCAGGGTTACCTGCGTGCGGGCGTCGGCGTTGTCCTCGGACTCCTGCTGCTGGGTGAAACGATCAGCCCCTCGGTCGCCGTCGGCCTCGTCGCCGCGATCACGGGCGTCGTCCTCATCTGCTCCGCCCCCCGCTCCACGTGAACGGCCGCTACAAGAGCCGGGAGATGTCGGGTGCTCGATATTGGAGCGTGGCCCTTCCGGTCAACCAACGCGATGATCCCAGCCTCCGCCTGCCGTAGAGGAGTGTTCGCAGTGCGGTCGAGCACGCGATTCCCCAGCCCGCTGTCGGCGTGGCTGTGCTTGCGCTGAGTCTGGAGCCTATGACCGGCGCCGCTGTGGCAGCGGTCCCTCGTTCGACGGCAGCAAGATCGAAGCGGGCAGCATAGAGGCGATGGTCTGCGAGGACGATCAGCTCTCGGCGCTGGACCGAAAAATGAGCGCGCTCTCCGCCGCGGCGACCGACAAGGCGCGCAACGAGCGCCCGCCGGTGCTGAAGGCGGAGCAACGCGGCTGGATCAAGGCTCGCAACGACTGCTGGATGAGCTTGATAAGCAACGCTGCGTCGAACAGTCGTACGCGCTGCGCATCGCCGAGCTGCAGGCCCGGTACCGGCTCGTTCCGGCGAGCGTGTCGGCAACGTACGTTTGCGATGGTCAGCCGGCAAAGGAGGTCATCGCCACCTTCTTCCAGACCGAACCGCCAACGGCAATCGCCGAGTTTGGCGACCAGACATCGCTGATGGCCCTGCAGCCGGCCGCCAGCGGCGCTAAGCACCCCGGCGGAACGAGACGCTGTGGGAACACCAAGGCGAGGCTCTGATCATCTGGGGCTGCGGCAGCCCCGAGATGCACTGTCAGGTGAAGCACTAGGCGCGAACGGACGGCGCACCGGTCCGGTGGACGGCCGTTCGTCCGTTTCCCGATTGCGCATGGACGCTCGCCTCATGGTGCGACTATCTTGTGAATGATCGAGTCCGCCACGCGCCAATCGCTTTTTGTCCGGGTTTCGGGCTGGGCCGCGGGGAGTTGCCCATGAGTCCGCGCAATCATCGTCGGGGCGACAGCCGGGCAGTCGACGCTACGATCGATCGTCGCAACCCCGGCCCGATGCCGTGCAGCTAGCGTCCGTGTTTCATCCGGCCATCGCCGCGTGGTTCGAGCGCCGCTTCGTGGTACCAACCGCGGCGCAGGCCCAGGCGTGGCCGGCGATTCAGGCCGGGCGAAACGTCCTGATCGCGGCGCCGACGGGCTCCGGCAAGACGCTTGCGGCGTTTCTCGCGGCGATCGACCGGCTGGTCCGCCAAGGGCTCGACAATACGCTCCGCTGCGAGACACAGGTCGTCTACGTCTCGCCGCTCAAGGCGTTGTCGAACGACATCCAGCGCAATCTCGAAATTCCGCTGTCCGGCATTGGCGAGGCGTTGCGTGCGCAAGGACGGACGGAAGTGAACATCCGGACCTGGGTGCGCACCGGCGATACGCCCCCGGGCGAGCGGGAGCGCATGCGCCGGAGCCCACCGCATATCATCGTCACCACGCCGGAATCGCTTTATGTCCTCCTTGGGTCCGAATCCGGGCGGGCGATGCTGGCGACGACGCGGACGGTGATCATCGACGAGATCCACGCCCTGGCACCGAACAAGCGTGGTGCGCACCTGATGCTGTCGCTCGAGCGGCTGGCGGCGCTGGCTCCTGCGCCGCTGCTGCGCATCGGGCTGTCGGCCACGCAGCAGCCGATCGAGACGGTCGCGCACTTCCTGGTCGGCATCGAGGCGGATGGCACACACCGCGCGCCGTGCGCGATCATCGATACCGGCCACCACCGCGCCCGTGATCTCGCCCTTGAAGTTCCCGCATCGCCTTTGGAAGCGGTGATGTCCGGCGAAGTCTGGGAGCAGGTCTACGACCGCATAGCCGAACTGATCCGCGCGCATCGCACCACGCTTATTTTCGTCAATACGCGGCGGATGGCAGAACGGGCGACGCGTCAGCTTGCCGAGCGACTCGGCGAGGAGCGGGTGACCGCGCACCATGGCAGCCTTGCCAAGGAGCTGCGGTTCGATGCCGAACAGCGCCTCAAACGCGGCGCGTTGACGGCTCTGGTGGCCACTGCCTCGCTCGAACTCGGCATCGATATCGGCGAGGTCGACCTCGTCTGCCAGCTCGGATCGCCGCGCTCGATCGCGAGCTTCTTGCAGCGGGTCGGGCGCTCGGGGCACGCGGTCGACGGCACGCCCAAGGGCCGGCTGTTCCCGCTGTCGCGCGACGAGCTCGTCGAATGCGCCGCGCTGCTCGACAGCGTCCGACGCAGCGAACTCGATCGGCTGGCGATCCCCGAGCAGCCGCTGGATGTGCTGGCACAGCAAATCGTGGCCGAAGTCGCGGCGCGAGACTGGGACGAGGATGAGCTGTTCGCGTTGCTGCGCCGCGCCTGGCCGTATCGCGAGCTGGCGCGCGCCGATTTCGCCGCGGTCATACGCATGCTGGCCGAGGGTTTCAGCACCCGTCGCGGCCGGCGCGGCGCGCTGATCCATCACGATACCGTCAACCACAGGTTGCGCGGGCGGCGCGGCGCGCGGCTGACGGCGCTGACCTCCGGTGGCACCATTCCCGATGCCGCCGACTATCAGGTGTTGCTCGAGCCCGAAAATTACAGTGTGGGTACGGTGAACGAGGATTTCGCCGTCGAGAGCCTCGCTGGTGACGTCTTCCAGCTCGGTAATGCCGCCTATCGCATCATCCGCGTCGAGCGCGGCACCGTGCGCGTCGAGGATGCGCACGGCATCGCCCCCACCGTTCCGTTCTGGCTGGGCGAGGCGCCCGGCCGCAGCGACGCACTCTCGCATTCGGTCTCGCGGCTGCGAGCGGAGATCGCCGCGCGCTTGCCGGCCGGGCCGGCGAACGATGGTGCCCTGCACTGGCTGATGAGCACGCTCGGCATCGGCGAGCCGGCGGCACGACAACTGGCTGACTACCTCGCCGCGGCGCAGGCGGCGCTGGGCTGCCTGCCGACGCAGGATACCTTGGTGATCGAGCGCTTTTTTGACGAGGCCGGTGGGATGCAGCTGGTCGTTCATTCGCCGAACGGCAGCCGCATCAATCGCGCCTGGGGACTGGCGCTGCGCAAGCGCTTCTGCCGCAAGTTCAACTTCGAGCTGCAGGCGGCGGCGACCGAGGACAATATCGTCCTTTCGCTGACAACGGCGCACAGCTTCGAACTCGGCGAGGCGGCGCGCTACCTGCATGCGGCCACCGTCCGGCAGGTGCTGATCCAGGCCCTGCTCGACGCGCCGATGTTCATTACCCGCTGGCGCTGGGTCGCCGGCGTGGCGCTCGCCCTGCCGCGCTTCCGCGGCGGTCGCAAGGTGCCGCCGCAATTCACCCGCATGGACGCCGAGGACCTGATGGTGGCGGTGTTTCCCGATCAGCTCGCCTGCGCCGAAAACCTGGCCGGCGAACGAGAGATTCCCGATCACCCGCTGATCCGCCAGACGATCGCCGACTGCCTCGACGAGGCGATGGACATCACCGGCCTGGAACGTCTGCTGACCCGGCTCGAATCCGGCGCCAGCCGCATCATCGCGCGCGATCTCACCGAACCATCGCCGCTCGCCCTCGAGGTGCTGTCGGCACGGCCCTATGCGTACCTCGACGACGCCCCGCTCGAAGAGCGCCGGACCCAGGCGGTGATGAGCCGGCGCTGGCTCACGCCGGAAGCGGCGAGCGACCTCGGCCAGCTCGACCCCGAGGCGATCGCGCGGGTTCACGGCGAAGCTTGGCCGGACCCCGCCAACGCCGACGAACTTCACGACGCGCTGGTTTGGCTGGGCTTTATCGGCGCGGGAGAGACTGGATCAGCACCCGGCTGGGACGGCTGGCTCGCGGATCTCGCCCGCGACAAGCGCGTCGCGCTGCTGCACACCCCCCGCACGACGCTGTGGATCGCCGCCGAGCGCCTGCCGCAATTCCAGGCCGTCTGGCCGGGCGCGAGTATCCGGCCGGCGATCGCAGCGCCAGCCGCCAGCGCCGGACAGGCCTGGTCGCGTGAAGACGCGCTGATCGATATCCTGCGCGGCCGCCTCGAGGGGGAAGGACCAGTCACCGAGGCAGCGCTGGCGCTGCTGCTCGGCCTCGCACCCGCGGACATCGCCGCTGGCTTCGCGTCGCTCGAAGCCGAGGGTTTCGCCCTGCGCGGGCGCTTTACACCCGCGGCCCAAACTGATGAATGGTGCGACCGCCGGCTGCTGGCGCGCATTCACCAGTACACGGTCAAGCGTCTGCGCGCCGAGATCACTCCGGTCGCCGCCCGCGACTTCCTGCGCTTTCTGCTCGAATGGCAGCGGGTCGCGCCCGACGCGCGCATGGCCGGTCCCGCAGCGCTCGAGGCCGTCATCGAACAGCTCGAAGGATTTGAGGCGCCCGCCGGCGCCTGGGAAACCGAGATCCTGCCGGCGCGACTGGCCGAGTATGAGCCAGCCTGGCTCGACGATGCCTGCCTTGCCGGACGCATCACCTGGACACGCCTCAGGCCGCGCAGCGTCCGGCCGGATGGTGGTGGGCACGGCCCGGTACCGGTACGAACCACGCCGATCACTTTGCTGGTGCGCCGGAACGCCGCGCTCTGGGCGACACTGTCGCCGCTACCGGATGGGATCGAGACCAGCACCCGTGCGCGGGTGCTTGCCGATTGCATTCGTGAGCACGGCGCATCGTTTTTCGATGAACTGCTTGATGCCAGCCGCCTACTGCGCCCGCAGGTCGAAGAGGCGCTGGCCGAACTCGTCTCCCTCGGGCTGGTGACGTCCGACAGCTTCGCCGGGCTACGCGCCCTCCTGGTGCCCTCGGACCGACGCAGGGCGGGAGGAGGTGCGGGCAGCGGTGCGTCGCGCCGGCGCCGGCCGCCCGTCGGCATGGCAAACGCGGGCCGATGGGCGCTCGCCCGCCGTGCCAAACCGATCCCTGCGGGACAGCAGGCGGACGCGGCAGCCGTCGAGCATCTGGCGCGCACGCTGCTGCGCCGCTACGGCGTGGTGTTCTGGCGCCTGCTCGAGCGCGAGGCCGCCTGGCTGCCACCGTGGCGCGATCTGCTGCGGGTCTATCGCCGGTTCGAGGCGCGGGGTGAAATCCGCGGCGGTCGCTTCGTCGCCGGCTTCTCCGGCGAACAGTTCGCCCTGCCCGACGCGATCGGTCTGTTGCGCGAGGCGCGCCGCAAACCAGGCTCGGGAGCCCTGGTCTCGCTTTCCGGCGCCGATCCGCTCAACCTCGCGGGCATTCTGACGCCCGGCCCCAAGCTCGCCGCCTTGACCGGCAATCGCCTGCTCTTTCGGGACGGGCTGCCGATCGCATTGTCCGCGGGCGGCGAGGTGCAGATCCTCGAGGCACTGGGTGCCGCGGACGAATGGGAGGCCCGCAAGACCCTCCTGCGATCCGCGGGGCACGCGAGCGCCCTGGCCGCTCCGCGCGTGAACGCCCGCCGCGCGGGAAATGGCGCCGTAAAGACGGCTTAATCACCCTCCTCTCCGCACAATCCTGTGCTAACGCACCTGTGCTAACGCGGGTCGAACCGCCACCTGTCCGGATCGGCGCAAATCACGGACGTTACCGCAAGGACAGCCGCCGGCGCGGCGGTTTACGGCCAGGCCCCACCCAGGATGCGCGGCTTGAAGTAGGCATAGTTCGTCTCCCTCGATCCGCTCGGAAGAATATAGCCGTCGTCGGGCACGTAGATCGCCGCCGACTGCGGCAGCAGGTCGAGCTCGAAGCCGGCCATGTAGAACTGCAGGTGCTGATCCGGGGCGAGCAGGTTTTTAAACCATAGCCGCGGTGCGAAGTGCGTGTGCGGTACCAGTAGCCGTTGCTGCAGCCTTTGCTTGCTCTTGTTTACCACCACCAGCGCCTCCTGGTTCGGCGCCTCGGTATGGCGCACGAACGCCACCGCATCGCCATCGAGATATTCGCCGAGCAAAAGGAGCCTGCCCTCGCGCAGCTCCCGTCGCGATCGGCGGATCTCGACCAGCGTCTTGTAAAAACCGCGGGTTGTCTGGTCCCAGGTCGTTTCGTCCCAGCGCATCGTCCGGCGGTTTTGCGGATCCTCGCCACCCTCCATCCCGTTCTCCTCGCCGTAGTAGACGAGCGGTTCGCCAGGCAGGGTGAACTGCAGGACCAAAGCGAGCGCGCGGGCGGCATCGTCCGGCAGTTCATGGCGGAGCCGCGGCGTATCGTGGGTCGACAAGATATTCCACGAGCGCAATGCCGCCTCATGCCCGTAGTGCTGGTAATAGTCGGCGAGAGCGCGAACGTAGGCGCGAGTGCTGACCGAACCCTGTAGCCAGCCTAACGTCGCGTAGCGGAACCAGTAGTTCATAACCCCGTGGAAATGGCTTTCCCCGGCACAGTACGCGCTGCCGAATGACAGCACCTCGCCGATCAGGCAGCTTCGCGCAAAGCGCTCGGCAAGTGCAGCGCGCAGGTCGGCGACCGGACCGAGGCCGACGTCGAGCGCCGCGTCAAACCGCCATTGATCGAGACCGCGGGCGAGCCAGCGCTGGAGCACGCTATCGCAATCGCGGTACAGCTTCTGCGCCACGAGCGGATGCTCGAGGCGCAACTCGGGCAGGGTGTCGTAGCCCCACCAGCACAGATACTTGCCGTCGGCGAGAAAGGTGAAGAAGTCGCGATAGGGTTTCTCGCCGCGCCGCGCCGCCTGAAACCAAGCGTGTTCCGTGCCGACGTGATTGAATACCGCATCCATGATCAGCTGCATCCCGCGTTGATGCAGCCCGTCGATCAGAGCGCCGAGCACCTGATCGTCGCCGAACATCGGATCGATACGGTCATAGTCGACGGTATCGTATTTGTGGTTGGAATAGGCGGTGAAAATCGGCGTCAGATACACCGCCTCGGCGCCGAGGTCTCGCAGGTAATCGAGGTGGTCGATCACGCCTTTAAGATCGCCACCGAAAAAATCGCTGCCACCGGTCGGCTCCTCCTCCCAGCGCGCATGGCGCGAAAAGCCGTCGCGCTGGTAAGCCGATTGAGCAAGCTTGGTGCCGACGTCAAGCGGCCGGCCGATGGCAAACCGCTCGGGAAAGATCTGGTAGATCATGACGTGAGCCCCCTCCCGTATCTGCCGGTGGTCGCGCCTCTGTCACGATCGCGCTTAGATTGCGCTGTGTTCTTCTATTCGTATCGTGACAGTCTTACGCGCCACGGTACAAATGATACTCTTACCGCCGATAAATACCAGGAAATGGAATAACAATCCGTCGCACACTCCCCGATAGCGCGAGTCACAATCCGGTACTACGCAGATCCAGGTTGCAAGGGGCCGTGACAGTAAAGGCGATGCCATAAGGCAATCCTGCTGTCGAGTGCATCGCGTTTGCCAAAGATCAGCTTGTCGAAGTCGGCCGCTCAATCGTCACGGGCATCCGCAACGCGGGAGACCGAAGGACGCGCCGCCAAATCCAAAAGAGGCCGTTCCTCCCGATGATCGAGCCACGCCACACGTGCGCTCGGGGCTCGGCTCGGCCGGGTTTCCCTCAGACGGAAATGGCGTTTCGCCGCGGGCTTCCGTGGGGCGCAGCGCGGAGGTATTGTGGTGGCCAGGACATCGCGACCCCGAGTTCGCGGGCAGCGCGCAGCGGCCAGTAGGGGTCGCGAAGCAATTCCCGGGCTACAAGGACAATGTCCGCCTGGCCACTGCGCACGACGTGATCCGCCTGGGCGGGATCGACGATCATGCCGACCGCTCCCGTCAAAACGCCGGTGGCGCGTCGGATCTGTTCGGCAAACGTCGCCTGATATCCGGGGCCGACCGGAATGCTGGCGCTATGAACGTTCCCGCCCGACGAGCAATCGACCAGATCGATGCCGAGGGACGAGAGGCGCCGCACCAGTTCGATCGATTGCTCGACATCCCAGCCACCATCCATCCAGTCGGTTGCGGATATGCGGACGAAGACTGGCAGCCGATCCGGCCAAACCCGGCGGACGGTCTCCACAATTTCTCGCGACAAGCGCATGCGATTGTCGAGCGATCCGCCGTACATGTCCGTTCGCCGGTTGCTCAACGGCGATAAAAACTCGTGCAAAAGATAGCCGTGGGCGGCATGAACTTCGATGACATCGAAACCGGCGTCGAACGCCCGTTGCGC